>JBEKHJ010000142.1:0-4384 GCA_050012335.1 Bathyarchaeia archaeon | reverse complement strand
ATTGCACGTAAACATCAGGCAGGAAGTTCATTTCGATACGCAATACGCCGTCGCCTTGACAGGTTTCACATCTGCCGCCTTTCACGTTAAAGCTGAATCGCCCTTCCTTGTAACCACGTGCTCTTGCCTCTTTGGTTGAAGCAAAAATGCGCCTAATTTCATCAAAAAGCTTAGTGTAAGTTGCAGGGTTGCTTCTTGGAGTTCTTCCAATTGGGTCTTGATTGATAACTATGACATTCCTGACTAACTTTGGGACATCAATCGATTCGTGTTTGCCTACTTTATCGACGTGTTCACCGAACATTTGCCGCAAAAGCGGAATAACAGTCAAATTCATCAGTGTACTCTTGCCAGAACCAGAAACACCAGTAACTCCACACAATACTCCCAACGGCAATTGCAAAGTTAGTTTTTTAAGATTGTTTTCTTCCGCACCTTTAACGTTGATGTAGCCAACAGGTTTTCGCCTTGTCGCTGGCAATTCAATCTTTAATTCGCCCGAAAGGTACTTGCCTGTTAGGCTTCGCTTATTTGCCATGATTTCAGCTGGTGAGCCTTCTGCGACAACGTGTCCTCCATGGACTCCTGCGCCGGGTCCCATGTCGACAATATGGTCTGCATTGCGTATGGTTTCTTCATCATGCTCTACAACAATCAGCGTGTTGCCTAAATCGCGTAAGCGGTGAAGTGTGCTTATGAGTTTAGCGTTATCCCTTTGATGCAAACCAATGCTGGGTTCATCAAGAATGTACAGTACACCCATCAAGTTACTGCCAATTTGCGTAGCCAAACGAATCCTTTGGGCTTCACCGCTTGAAAGCGTTCTTGCCGCACGAGAAAGCGAAAGATAGCCTAAACCAACATTCTTAAGAAAACCCAATCGCTCGTTAATTTCCTTGAGTACTTGCTTGGCAATGGCTAATTCTTTCTCGTTAAGTTTGGCTGGTAAGTTGTGGAAGAAGTCAACCGCTTCTTCGATTGAAAAATCTGTAACGTCGATGATGTTTTTGTCCAGTATTTTTACGGCTAGCACTACTGGCTGCAATTTTTTCCCTTTGCACGCGTTGCAGGGCCTAGAGGTCATGAACTTTTCAATGTCTTCTTTTCGCCATTCACTTTCAGTTTGACGGTAAAGCCTTGCCGTTTGCGGGATTACGCCTTCCCAACCTTCACGCATCCACATGTTTGCTCCATTTGACCAATGACCGTTCAATGGTTCTTTGTCGCCGTACAAGAGCACGTGCAGTTGCTGTTCTGTAAAATCCTTTATTAGAGTGAAAACGTCGAATCCGTGTTTTTTGCCCACCGTCGCAAGCTGCTGTGCCCGCCAGCTAAGGTCCATTCCGCCGTAAACAGCTAAAGCTCCATCCATAATAGCGAGATTCTTGTCCGGAATCACTAAATCTTCGGAAATTTCTGTGATTTCACCTAAGCCGTGACAGCTTGAGCAAGCGCCAAAGGGCGAGTTGAACGAAAACATGCGCGGCTCGAGACTTTCAAATACTATTTCTGGATGGTTAGGGCAGGCTCCAAAAGTGCTGAACATTGTTTCATCTTCAAAGCGTTCAAGCTCCTTCTTCTTTTCCGCGTCAGCTTTTTGGGCGTCAATGACTATAATGGTTCCTTTGCCTACTTGAAGCGCCTGCTCCACAGATTCAGAAATACGTGAGCGCTCCTCATCGACAATTTTTACTGTGTCAATAACGGCTTCAATCCAGTGCTTTTCATAACGCAGAAGTTTAACTTCTTCTTTGATTGTGTCTGAATCGTAAATTTTTTGATCAACGCGAATTTTGGTGTAACCTTGTTTTTTGAGGTCATCAAAAACTTGTTCATATGTGCCTTTTATTCCCCGAATTATTGGCGCTAGGAAAGTGAGTGTTTTTTCTTTCTCAGCCATAATTAAACTGGTTATGTTTTCTGGGCTTTGGGGATGAATTGAACTGCCGCATTTTGGGCAGTGATGCGTACCAATGCGTGCGTAAAGCAGCCTGAGGTAATCGTATATTTCGGTGACTGTGCCAACGGTTGAGCGGGGATTTTTGCTGGTGCTTCTCTGTTCGATGGAGATTGCTGGAGATAACCCTTCAATCGAATCAACATCTGGCTTATCCATTAAGCCGAGAAATTGTCTTGCGTAGGCAGATAGGCTTTCAACATATCTTCTTTGGCCTTCAGCGTAAATAGTGTCGAAGGCTAGGGTGGATTTTCCGGAGCCTGAGAGCCCAGTAATCACTATAAACTTGTTTCTGGGCAACTCTACATCTATGTTTTTGAGGTTGTGCTCTCTTGCACCTTTGATTGAAATGGTATCTTTCATAACGTAAACCAGTTTCCTACTCCGCTTCTGTAAATTGTAACTTGTTTAAGCATGAGGGATTTCAACCTTTTTGCTTCAAAGCCCTCAATTTCTTGGTTTATCGCTCACTTTCCATCTTCTTAGACAACGCCCTATTCAACTCCGCTATCGTGTCTCTAAGTTCAATAGCCCGCTCAAACTCCAGTTTCTCTGCGGCTTCCCTCATTTGCGCATCAAGCTCAATCAACTGGCGCTTAATATCTGACTTCGCTAGGTGTTTGGTGCCCTTAATTGTGCCCTCTTTCAAAGAGACACTCTTCACTATCGTCTTGGGCGTGATGTGGTGAAGTTGGTTGAAGCGTTTCTGGAATTGGCGTCTGTTCTTGGTGATTTGCATGGCTCGCTTAATTGATGCTGTTTCTATATCGGCGTAGAGTATAACTTTGCCTTTGACGTTTCTTGATGCGCGCCCAATGGTTTGTATCAGGCTTCGCTCGTCTCGCAAAAAGCCTTCTTTGTCTGCGTCTAAAATGAAGATTGTTGCAACCTCCGGAATGTCTAAGCCTTCGCGTAACAGGTTAATTCCGACCAAAATGTCGAATTCGCCGACTCGCAGTTGCCGTACAAGTTCTATTCGGTCTAAGCTTTCGATTTCAGAGTGCATGTATCTGACGCGGAAGCCTTCTTTAGCAAGGTAATCCGCCAAATCTTCAGCCATCCGCTTTGTTAGGGTTGTGATTAGGATGCGGTTGCCTCGCTCGATGGTTTTCTTTGCTTCCTGCATTAGATGCTGCATCTGCCCAGCTATAGGATGAAGTTCAACCTCAGGGTCCAAAAGACCTGTTGGTCGGGTGATTAATTCCACTGGTGGACGACTTTTTTCTAGTTCGTATTCGGCTGGGGTTGCGGAGACAAAGAGTGTTTTGCCCATTTTCCTCTCGAACTCTTCAAACCTGAGTGGTCTGTTGTCAAGTGCGCTGGGTAGTCTGAAGCCGAAATCTACAAGGTTCTTTTTTCTTGAGTAATCACCGTTGTACATAGCGTGTGCTTGAGGAATGGTTTGGTGACTCTCATCAATAATCAAAAGATAATCTTTAGGGAAGTAATCCATCAAAGTGAAAGGCGGCTCACCAGAATTGCGCCCGTCAAAGTGTCTGCTGTAATTTTCCATTCCTGCGCAGAAGCCGACTTCCTTAATCATTTCTAAATCGTAGTTTGTTCGTTGTTTAAGCCGTTGAGCCTCAAGCGGAGGAAGCTGGGGCAATCTCTTTTCCAACTCTTGCTTAATATGCTCAAGCGCGAGTGCATGTTTCTCTTCAGGTACCACGTACTGGCGTGCAGGATAAAGCGTAAGCTTATCAAGAGTTACCTTCACGTCACCCGTCAACAGGTTGACCTCTTTGATTTTGCTGATTCGGTTTCCTTCAAGTTCAACACGTAAAATATCATTCTCGTAGGAAGGCACAACATCCAACACGTCCCCTCGCACACGGAACCTGCCCGCTTCAAGCACCATATCATTACGCTCATACTGCATATCTACCAGCGCATGGATGAGTTCCTGCCTTGTGGTCTGCTTTCCAACTTCTAATTCGGCGGCCATGGTTCTGAAGTCGTCAGGGTTTCCAAGACTGTAAATGCAGCTTATGCTGGCTACTATTATCGTGTCGTTTCGGCTTACGATGCTGGATACGGCATGCATGCGCATTTTTTCTATTTGCTCATTAACGGTGGAGTCTTTCTCAATGTACATGTCCTGCGCTGGCAAATACGATTCAGGCTGGTAATAATCATAAAATGAAATGAAGTATTCCACTCGGTTGAGGGGAAAAAGCTCTTTTAATTCACCGTAAAGCTGCGCCGCCAACGTCTTGTTATGCGCAATAATAAGCGTCGGTTTCTGCAGACGGTTGATGACGTTAGCCATTACAAATGTTTTCCCAGATCCAGTGATTCCTAGAAGGGTTTGTTTTTCTTTTTTGGAGAAGTTGTTCACTAACTGTTCTACTGCCGCTTCCTGCCCTGGTGAGGCTTGGTATGGCGCTATAAGTTTGAACTGCATGTTGCTTCTCCGCAAATAAACAA
>JBEKHJ010000141.1:0-4418 GCA_050012335.1 Bathyarchaeia archaeon | reverse complement strand
GTTAGGCTTAGTGCAAAAACAGGAAATTGGCGGTCACTACTCGTTGGTTAGTGAAGTGAAGATTGGTGTGGTTCGCCATTTCGTGAAGCTTGGCAAGTTGCTTTTTCCGAGATACTTCTTCTACGCATTATTCTCCACCGTATTTTATATTGCGTATCTGATAGTCTTGTTTGATGGTTTTACTCGCGATAACCTATTCATAATCTCGTTTGGAGCAATCGTTTGCACAATATTCTGGTATGAGGCATACCGAATATGGAATATGCGCCCATTCTAACTGTTAGAACAGCTTGTTCGCAAGCTTAGCATAAAATAACAACATGATAATAAGCTCTAATGGAGAAAAAAAGTATGGTCCAGAAAGAAGTAAGAAAAAAAACGCGAGTTTATGGAGCAATCGCAATACTCTTAGCAATAGTGCTGGTCGCTACCATCTACACTATTAGTTCTCCAACCGCGCTTACCCCACTGTTAAATGTTTCACCCATGAAAACCTTCACGTCACTCGAAGACCTCAGAAACTACCTAAATACTAACACGCAAGGGGGTTCCTCTTATGGCGGTGGACCTTTGGACTCCCAGTTTTTTGGTGGGGTCGCTTCCGTTCCAGCACCTTATGAAGCAAGTCCGTCTCTGAGTACAGCAGGAACAAACTCCGCAGGAAATACCTATTCAACATATTCAACAACGAATATTCAAGTCGCTGGAGTGGATGAAGCAGACACTGTGAAGACAGACGGCCAATACATTTACACTGTATCAACAACTCAAAACACAGGCTACTATTTCACTGCTTATTATCCTGAAACAAACAATGCCGTTTACATAATAAGAGCAGACCCACAAGACCCACGAGTCATATCAAAAATAACTCTTAGCAACAACACTGAACCAGCAGGCCTGTATCTAAGCCAAGATGGCAGCAAACTTGTAGTTTTAGCAAGTGAATACCAAACTTACAATTATGGCTCTGGGAACATCATAGGTTCGAATGTTGCAACGCCAATGCTCGTGCCCTATCAAGCCGATGTTTACACTTTTATCAACGTCTATGACGTATCAAACAAAGCTAACCCTGTACTCACCAGAAACTATACTCTCAGCGGTAGCTACTTTAATTCCAGAATGATTGGCAACTACGTTTACACAGTTGTTAGCCAACCCGCATACGCGAACAACGATTCAGTTGTATTGCCTGAAGTCTACAATAACGCGGTAAACTCAACCATTATGCCGACTGATATTTACTATACTGACGTGCAGGACAGCTACTTCACTTACACCACGTTTGCTGGGTTAAACGTAATGGATGATTCTCAAGCACCCTCTAGCATGACTATAATGATGGGCAGCACAAGCGACATGTACGTTTCACAAAACAACATGTACATAACCTACCCAAGCCAAACCGGCCAAGATACAGAAATCTACCGGATAAGCATTAACGGGCAGGCTTTAGCTTTTCAAGCTAAAGGAGCAGTGTCAGGCTATGTACTCAACCAGTATTCTATGGATGAGTACAACAGCAACTTCAGAGTGGCAACCACTACCTCAACCGGTTCATGGATTAATCAGGCGCAACAAAACAACATCTACGTGCTAGACATGAATTTGACTGTTGTCGGCAAACTTGAAAACTTGGCGCAGGGAGAAAGCATATACGCTGCCCGTTTCATGAATGATAAATGTTATCTTGTAACATTCAAGCAAACTGACCCGTTCTTCGTAATTGACCTAAGCAATCCAGAAGCGCCCACAGTTGCTGGTCAACTGAAAATCCCAGGCTACTCAAGCTACCTCCATCCTTATGATGCAAACCACGTTATCGGTTTAGGAATGGAGAACGAAACGCTCAAGCTCTCGCTCTTCGACGTAACAGACATAAACAACCCAACGGAAATAGCAAACTACACTGTTGAAGGCAACTATACCAGTTCCACTGCCCTTAATGACCCAAAAGCTTTCCTCTTTGACCTGCAAAAGCAGCTACTAGTAATTCCTGTTTCAATAACCAACTACGGAGAAATATACCTCCAGAGTTCCCAGACACTTCCACCGTCAGTGCCAGGAGTCAGCCCAAGCATCATCAGCAGTTATGGTTATTGGCAAGGAGCATACGTCTTCAGCCTCAACTTAAACGGCGGGTTTACGCTGAAGGGCACCGTGACACACCTAAACGAGACATCTCTGAATGACAGTTCAACTTACTGGAACAGCCAAAACAACTACATAACAAGGTCGCTCTACATTGGCAACACACTCTATACAATATCAAACGCGGAAGTGAAACTTAACAGCTTAACAGACATGACACAAATAGCACAAATTGACCTAACCTAAATTCTTCCATCTTTTATTTTTTTTCTTAGAAAAATTTAGTTCTCACGGTTGGCTAACCCTCTACCTGTAGAATCATAGCATAAGTTGATGCTTTGAATGCCCTTCTCAACCTAACTTCTTGCCACAGTATGGGCAGAATTTGATTCCCTCGCTCAAAAATCTGCCACATTGAGGACACATTCTGTTTACTCCAGTAGGCTTGCCCTGAACCACTCGATTGCTCATGTCAAATTCCCGTCATAACGTTTATTCTGTGATGCATTTAAATAACTTGCGTAAGCTGACATTGAATGACAAGGAAAAGCATAAAAAGAAAGGGATTTTTAGCGTGCGTTATAAATGGCTAATGTAACCGAGAAATCTGTAATTCTTAGAATTTTTCTTAGACTTTCTTATAATTATTATACGGTTTTTAAAAGCTAATTAATCGAAACAAAAAAATAAATCTGCGCGCCTGAACGTCGCAAATCAATGTGCATCAAACTTTTCCCGCAAGTTTACCTGCGATACAACCCTACCAATTCGCCTTTAGCTAAAATGTGGCCTTGTATGGCTTTTTCAACATCTTTCTTTCTCGAATTGGCGCCTAAATTAAGCTCTGTGTCCAAAGCGTAAACCTTAAAGAAGTATCTGTGCGTACCCGAAGGTGGACAAGGACCCATATAACCTTGCTCTCTTGCGCTGTTCATTCCCTCGGTTCCTGGAACCGTGTTTTCACCTATCTTGCTGGCTGAGGCTGGAATATTCCAGACAATCCAGTGGTCAAACGTGCCGCTTGGGGCATCAGGATCATCAACTGCTAAAACAAGCGTTTTCGCTTCTTTAGGTATGCCTTCGATAGTTAAAGGCGGATTGATGTCTTGCCCGTCGCAACTGTATTTTTTAGGAATTAGCTTGCCGTGTTCAAATGCTGGGCTCTTTATTGATAATTGTTCCATATAACGCCACTAAAAAACAATGTTTAATCTGTTAGATAAATAGTTGCCGAAGGGGAAATTTTAGGGTTTTTCCTCTTTCCACTTCTCCACAATCAACTTGCCATCATTAGGGTTAAAACTCACCTTAACAGGCATCGAACTATTACACTTTAATGGAAACATGCTGTCATCCACCACGCGAACAGGCAGATAAAGCAGGTATCTATTGTCTTTTCGCCTAAATATCGTTCCCTTCCCCTCATTACCCATAGCCATCACTTAGCCGAGTTAACGTTGTCTCGCTATATGCTTTTAAATTTGACTGTTAATTGCCGTAAAAATAGGCAATGCTGAATCGCTCAAGCTCTTTCTCTTTAAACCTCAGCTTTTCTTAACAGGTCCTGTGCTAGGCCAATATTTATCCGATAGAAAACTGCGGTGATGACTAAAGAAATGACTCCACTGATGATAACGGAAATGGCAAGGTTAAACGAACTAGCTGATAAACCAGGAATAAAAGATGAAGCAAACGAAGCTATCACATACGGGACCAAAGGCGCCAATACCGCTGCGCCAGCAACCGCGCAGACAATTACACCTATCAAAGACCATTCTTGACGGATCATTCTTGCTCTACGCGTTTCGGAGAAGTCAGCTCCTCTAAAGCCGATTGCAAGTGAAATTGAGCCTACAGCCAAAACTACGAAGAAAGTTTCAAGGAAAGCTACAATTACATCCTGTGCGGATGGATGGTAAAATATGGTCCCTATTGTTCCACTTATCAGTAGAATAATTGTTGAAAAGAGTGTTACAAAGAAATATTTGCTTTTAACTAAGTTCTTGGGTGAAATTGGCGAAGCGTAAATTCTCCATACCGCTTGTCCTTCTTCGCCTATCAAAACCTCTCCTAACAGCATAGCCATAAACCCGGCAGGCAACAGAAAAATTATCCCTGTAAAAATTGGGTTAGCCTGGCTTGCTGCCGATCCACTTGTTACACCTATTGATTGCATGAGCGGTATTATAATCATAACAATGGGTGCGATAAAAATACCTATTACCTCTCGACGTCTAGTGAAGCCTCTCAAATCTTTTCGGATTATTGCTGCTTCGACATTGGAGAAACCAAGCTTGCCAAGAAGCCCAGTTTTCGGTGTGTAG
>JBEKHJ010000140.1:0-4420 GCA_050012335.1 Bathyarchaeia archaeon | reverse complement strand
AAGCTTAAATCTGTTTAAATGAAACTATAATAAACTATAAATATTCCTTTTCTCATATATCTTGACCTAAAGGTCATCAACGGATAATCAAATATGTCCAATTAAAAAGTTTAAAAGTGCTCCCGAAAGGGTACCATAAAAAGGTAAAAATCTATTTTCTAATAAAGGGCATATTCAAAAGGTGACCTAAAGGTCATCAACGGATACCCTGAAGGAAAAAAAACAATGCCAATAAAAAAGAATTTCGTCAAAGTTGGAGATTCACAATTCATAAGCATACCCGCTCAATGGATAAAAGGAACAGAATTGCAAGCAGGAAAAAAAATAGCTTACTTTGAAATGGAATGTAATGGTTCATTGATTTTAAAACCTGTTTTTGAACCAATAAAACCCGTTTTAGAGCATAAAGAAACCCTGTTAAATTCACTCAAGAAAAAACTTGAAAAGGAGCCAAAACTTTATTGACACGAGAACACCTGATATCAGGTCGCATTGCGTCTTATAGACAAAAAAGACACGAACTTTACATGAAAATAGTATGGAAAAAACTGTTTTTTCACCATACATTTACAAAATTTTATCAAAAACAAAGTCTTCAAAACAAGCTTCTTTACGCAAAACAAGCCTTAAATGAACATGCTCAAAAGCTGAAGATGCAAATACATATCTATCTTAACTCTTTAAACACTAAAATGGAGATATTTATTTGCAAATCCAAATAATAAACAATTCAGAGTTATACAATCAAAACAACAATCAAGTTTCACTGGAAACCTTAAGCAAAAATGTTTCCTACCTAGTAAATACGTCAATAGCAACGGCAAAAATACATTCACTTATAGCACAAGAAAAAAACCGCCAATACAAAATGAGGTCATCACTACATCTTCTATTAGGTGCGCCAATAGGGCAATTAAAAAGCACTATTTTAGACGAAGTATCAAAAATAACTGGAATGAAGGTTCTAACAGAAATAACAAGAGCAGGCATGGTCGGAACATTCGACGGCAAAGCAAAACATTTCATGATGGGAGCAGCATGGGAATGCAGAAACAACCTAATGCTAATAGACGAACTAGACTTAGGCAAAAAAAATAAGGAAGGATGGGAGATGCAGCTTCAACTTATGGAGCAACAGCAATGGAGCAAACGCATAGGAGTATATTCAGAACCATACCGCAAAAGAGACGGCGACTTAAGCTATAAAATCAACAAAGGACAAATTGATATTTCTACACGTTTCAGCTGTATAGCAGCGACAATGAAGCGTTTCCAAAGACAAAGCAGCCAAGGATTCAGAGCCTACGTAACACGCAATATTCCCTATCGCTTCGACGTGTCTTTTGATGTTTTAAAGCGAATAAGCGAAGGCGAAAAAATCTTCAGTTACCAACCCATAGAAGTACAGCAAGAAATCAACATTCCACTTGAAACCTACACTGCCATAAGTAAATTTGTTGAACAGAAACTCGTAAATGAAATTTCCGTAGCCGACATCAACCAAAATACAAGAAAAGAAATTTATTTGCGTTCAATAGGCGATTTATGCAGAGTTTACGCTGTACACCAAAAAATTGATTCTGAAATGTGGAATAAAATAGTAGATTGGAAATTAAGCACTCAACTGCTAATTGGAAAAGACTTTAAGGATGCTCAAGAACGTAAACGTAAACAAGAAATAAAAGAAAAACTTGAAAAGGAACTGAAAAAATGACGAAACTCGAAATCAAAAAAGAAATAATAGATAATCTCAACAATGAAGAATACCCACTAACGATAAAGCAACTATACAATATTTTCGGTGGGTACTTCAGCCCTGAAGAAATCAAACATGTAATAAAAGAGCTATCGCAAGAAAAAAGCGTTTGCTACGTTAAAGCCTATAAAATACTGAAAGAAACCGACAGGTTAAGATGAATGGAGATGAAAAACAAGAAATGAGAGATTCAAAAGGAAGATTCATGAAAGGAAACAAAGGATACAATTACAGAAACCCAAAAACAGGCAGATACATAAAGAAAACGCAACCAATAGAATACGAACAACCACAATATGCTCATCAAATAGAATATCAATACAATCCAGCAACAGAACAACGAGAAAAAGTCATGTACCGAGCAGTAGTAAGCCTCAATAATGTTCCGATTCATTCAAACGCTAAACAGGGAAGACCAAGATACAAACATTTTACATGGGCAAAAACAGACTATTTAGAGAACATTTCAATCCCGAAAATGAAGGAAGCAATGCTTAAAGAAATAGCGCAAAAACTACACATATCAGTAAACGAGTTTTGGTTTGACGTTGACGAATCGGCATCATGGGATATACAAAATCCTTTTCAAACAAGAAGCAACTACCCAGAAGAGGGCATGGAGTTCGCTGAATATTGAGCACTTTAATGAGTACAAAAGAAGGAACAGCCTATTTGCGTAGAAGTTTCTATTCCAGAAACTACTTTAGCAAAGGCATCTATCAAACATTAGATTTGGATTATGATGTCGTAACCTTCCCAGTAGGCATTCATTTGCTTCCATCTGGAAATTTGGCATGTACAACTGGAAAAGTCAATTCTATAGCTTCTAAAATGAGAAAATGCCCAAATCTAATAGATTTATTGGTTGAACCAAGCAGTAAGAAGGGCTTTCACGCACGGTTTATATGTAAAATTGACTGTGTAGTATGCAGATTAGTGTTTGATGACCAAGTAAGAGTGGAAGCTGATTCAGAAAGACCTAAACAGTTCTGCAATTTACTTTATGACACAAAAAACGGTTATTAAGGAAGTGATAAAAAAAATGAATATGTACAAGTGCGAAAAATGCAAGAAAGAATTCAGTTTCTTAGCCACCATAAGAAACACAAAAGATAATCATCTTCAAATAGATACTTCTTGCTGTCCTTATTGTCACGCAATAGAAATAACAGAGTTACCCAGACAAGTTGAACCTGAAACACAAGTAACAGCCATTAAACGCATAGAACTAAAAGACAATCCAGAATACGAAAAACAGATAGTTAAAGCCAAAAAAGAAGGATTCAGAATTAAAACCATAATTGGAAATTCATCAGTTGTTTTGGTAAAAGAGGCTTAAAAACATGAAATTAGAGAAGATTTCATTAAAAAACTACCCTTCCTTAAGGGAAAAAGATAATCCGACACTTAAGACATGGAGAGATAACAGAGATGTACACACCAACAGACCAAAAAGTAGTAATTAAAAAAACTAAAGAAGGATTCAAATTTTGCGAAGTCACATATATAACTGATAACGGTAAAATGCAAGCTGTGAGAACACTTAATTTTAAAGGGTTTATGGGAACAATAATGAATGAAGTTTATAAAGTTCCCATTGGGGAACGAGATAAGGTCATGGAAGAAATTTATATTAAGCTGGCTTACATCATTGACTATATAGACCCGAAATGGTACGCTAAACATCCAATAGACCCCGATTTAGAATTGCCTTGGCTAAAAAAATCGTTTTTGACTAAAAAAACAAAAGGAAAAAAACGAAAATGAGCAAAAAAACAAGAAAGAAAAAGTATGAAATAACCTTTTTCTATAAAATTTGATAGATTAATGCTAAAATAATCTGTCTAACCCTTCTTTTTTTATAATATTAATATTTATAAGTGAGATTACTGTTTATTTTACTTAATATTGCACTTCTAATTTTTTTTGTTGACCTAAACGTCATCAACGGATGACCTAAACGTCATCAAACGGACAATATGTATAAATACAACAAAAACGTTTATATTCATTCTCTCTCTTCTCTCTCTATTAACAATGAAGAAAAACGTAAAGGTGAATGATGAAAAATGGCAAATATTCCAGATTTGTTAGCCGACATGCTGATCTTAGTAATTTTCTCAAGTATTGGCCTAGGCATTTTCTACGGCGTAGACACTACACTTTGGGGTAGCATGGTAAAAATCATTTGGAATTATGTTCCATTGGTTTTTATCGCTTGCGGAATAATAGTTTTGATTCTCAAATTGAAACTCATGCATTAACTCCAATAAGGAAGTTAATACTTTAGGATTGAAAACAGTGAAAGTTGGCATGCCAAATTTCCCCTTTTTTATTAGTAATTGTTAAGTTTTCCATTGCTTGTTAAGTATAGTTCGCAAGTTATTAATAGGTATAAGTAACATTGAGAAGTTGACTTTGCAAAACTAATTAACCTTAGTGTAATTAACATAACTTTTAACTTAGTTTCTATATTAGCTTTGCAAAGTGTAGTTCGCAAACTATTAATAATGATAATTAACATAACTATTGATATATTAATACTTTAAATTACGCTTGAAATGTCAAATCAACCTCAATCTAAGCTTAGAAACCTATTTGTAAGCTTAAATTAAGCTTAAAATAACCAAATAACGTCGTTTTATTCTTTCGCCCTTCCCGTGC
>JBEKHJ010000139.1:0-4579 GCA_050012335.1 Bathyarchaeia archaeon | reverse complement strand
GAACCACACCAATCTTCACTTCACTAACCAACGAGTAGTGACCGCCAATTTCCTGTTTTTGCACTAAGCCTAACTCGCGCAACTGCTCAAGATGATGAAAAGCAATGCTGGGACTGCTAAAATGCAGGGCACGCTGAACCTCACGGACTCCTACGGGACGACCGTTTTTGAGAAGATACCAGTAGACTTTCCACGCTTTGCCTCGCAACGCGTACTCAAGCTCAGTTTCATCGTTCCCATTCAACCAGTTGAACTCCTCAAGGAACATAAAACATTGCAGGGAACATATAAGTCCAATTGTTAGAAACTACGTTCTAATAAGTAGAACACGAAAGCAGGATAAGCAGTAGTAATACAAATTGGAATCCATTGCCGATTGAGATGTTATCAATAGTGTTCATGTGAAATTACGTTGCATAACTAATTTTTTATAAACAAAAACACTTCGATGACCTAATTTTCCAAAAAAAGAGAGGAGGCTTATTTGAAAAGATTTTCTTTTATCCATGCTGTAAGTGGTTCAAAAACCACATGTTTTGACACATCAACCACATATATCGATACTAATGGTCTTTCTGCTATTTTCAGTTCACTTACAAAGGTAGTCATGGGAGCACATTCGATATGGTCAAAGACCACATGTCCACTTAGCATCTCTTTAGACAAAGCTTCTGACGGAATATGGTTGAAGAATCGAAAGAGTACACCATTTGCCCAATTCAATCTACCCTGACCAGGAATACCTGGAGGGTTTGCCATTCCAATAGCATTAACGAATTCTTCAGCGCTTTTGTACACAAGATGACTCTGGAATGTCACTTTCTTATACGGTTCAAACGCGATTTCCATTATTGTTCACCTATCAGGTTTGATTGAATGCCTAACATTTGTAGCGATGGCGCCAAATTTGTTGCTGCTAATGCGTTGAGCTGACACATTAATCCTTGCCCATAAAGACCATCAATAATCAGTCGATTTCGGATTTCGCCTGGCAGCATCTGAGAAGCTTTTCCCACTGCATTCCAGTCAAGCATATGATACCATTCAGCCTTCTTGGCTCTAAAAAACAAATAATCTCCTGCTTTTGCGCCTATTTTTTCATATACTTCTTTAGGTATGGTTGCCCGCAATACGAAGTATTTTTTGTTTTTTCGGGTTCTTGCCTTTTGGACTTTGGCGACAAAGGGGATAGCAGTAGGGTCTGATGGTATCGCTGCCACCATTCTCGTAACAGTTGTGCAGGATTCCAGGGCTACTAATGTCATGTTATCACCTAATGTCATTTTATCACCTTTTTTTCCATTATTACAATTTGTAGTATCTAATTAAAGATAACTAATATATATGTGTATACATAATGGGTTGAGTATGACCACACTCTCCCCTATGGAGCAAGCTGTACTTAGGGCATTAATGTACGCATGTGATTTTTCGTTGGGCGCACATGTCCCAAGGCAAGCGGTTGCCATAAAGCTTCAACCAAATTTAAGGGGTGAGGTAAAAAAATACTTAAAAAAACTTCGAGCAAAGGGATATTGCAATGAACATCCAACAAGAGGAGACACAACATGGCAATTAACTCAATTGGGATTGTCCGAAGCCAAAAAGATGTTGTGACTTATCTCCGTTGTTTTGACTTTTTGTTGGTTTGGCATAAACCGCTATTCTGTTTTAAATATAAATTATCGTTCTCTTCATTGATTTTTAGCGTTAACCAACCCATGTCTACTCATACAATCTAATTGAAGTGCTTACTGAATTTAAGATTTTAGAAAAAACGCTCACAAAACAAGGAAGCAATAAACACGCTAAGATAAATTCCCAGTCATAATAGCTAATTTTGTCCAAAATTCTTTTGACCATTTTAGTTCCTTTTACATATTAATAACATGTTGTTTCACTGCTATATGAAAAATAGCATCGCAAAAAGGCTCTTCACCTTTGCAGTAGTATTTGCATCGTTCATTGCATGTGTTGAAGTTATCGATTATCTCTTTTTCCGTTATTAACAAAGCTTTATCGCTCCAAATATTCCAGTATTTGTGTCTTAGCATTAACCGACAAGTCAATAGGAGGGTCAGAGAAGCTAAAACAAACATGAAAATGCCCAACGTTATGTCGCCAGAAAAAATATTCCAGCCACCAACTAACACTAATAGCGTACCGCCAATTGATAATATATAGTCAGAATGATTTTGAGCGCTTGTATTGTATTGAGTATATAAGTCTCTCTTTGTTCCAACTATATCTTTGCCTGTGAAATAATTATCGGGAATTTTTAAAGGTTCTTTCGAATCGACCAATGCTTTACCCTGTCCCTGACTCCTTAAGCAATCTATTGATTTTTTAAGTATTTTAGATTTATTCCGTGATGGTCGAAAAAGCCATGACCCAATAAGGATAGACACTAAACTCTGAAATTTTTAAGAAAAAAAGTAGAGGCTAAGAGAAGAAGCGCCGCTTTGCCTTTAAGTTTTTGACTTATTACTCGCTGCGCCAGTCGCCATTCCAGGAGGCAGATCAGGGAAGTTCGCGTTGACTCTTTGTTCTGCGACGGTTGCTGCTTCAGCAAGGATTTTTTCCGCGTCCTCGTTTACAGAGTTGAAGTTCAGTGACATTCCACTGCTTGTTCCTGCATCAAACATTAAGCCGCTCAGCATGTTGCCGATGTCGCCTAGTTCGCCTTCTGCCTCAGGCAAAACACCGCATAATCCAACACTAACACTGCGCAATACTCCAATGCATGGTCCCAATGTGACAACGACGTCTCCTAGCTCTGATACTGTCTTTATGCGTAGCGATACTTGGTCGAGTGCAAGTCTTGCGTTCATGATTATTTTTGTCATTTTGCGAATCTCAGCTAGTTCGGTAGCGTAAATGTTAGCGTGCGCTGAATCATGTTGCGTATAAGCATCAACTAATTTAGCAAACAATGTCCTGTCTTTCTGTGTAAAGCGTTCATTAGCTTGGTCAAGCTTGTTGATTTGCAAGTCCAATTTTCTAACGGCGAAGTCTAAGCGTGGTTTTAATGGTGCTGGTGGCTGGATTGTTTCGCGTATTGTGTTAACGAGTGATTCTTCTTCTCTTTTAGGTTCCCATTTTTTAGCGAAATTTTCAGACATGATTAACATCCTCTTAAACTGAGATGCAGTATAATGGAGATTTAATTGTTGCTAACATGCAGATATATACGTGAAAAATAAGTTGCAATTTTTTATTTGAATGTGCCAAAAATGTACCCTAACAAACCTATGATGAACCACAAAAGAACCATGTTTTTGATTCGCCGAGAATTCTCACGCGAATAATCCCTCAGCAAAAGCACTGAAGAACCTACAAGACCAAAATCAGTCACCAAAACAAACGGAACAAACCAGATGCCCACCAAACCCAAAAGCCACGTAACAGGCGTCAACGCCACCGCAGAAACATAAAACAGCACAGCAGCAACCGCTGCATTTCTTTCCCCAAACCGCACTGCCAGCGTCTTCACGCCCTCGGCGCTATCGCCTTTCACATCCACAATGCCCTTCGTGATTTCCCTGCCTGTGTTGGACAGAAAAGCCATAGATGCAAACAACACCACATTCAACCTAACCAACCAACAGCGACTAAGCTGCCATAAATGAAGGGAATAGCCACGCAGGCGCTGACCAAAAAGTTTCCAGGCAACCCACTTCGCTTACCCGCCAGTCAAATACGTCCCAGTTATAACAAGAGAAGCCGCCGCCACGGCAAAGCACAGGATGCTTACCCGATATGCAAAAACGAAACCCACAGCCGAAAGCACAACAACAAACGCCAAAGCTTCACGGGTTTTCACCAAGCCGCTTGGAATGGGACGAGAGGGCTCATTGATGGCGTCAATGGCACGGTCATAATAGTCATTGATAACCATGGCTGCAGCGCAAAACGTGAAGCCAGTCAGGAAACCGAACAAAATGCTCAGCCAGTTAAGGCTGCCAAATTGGGGGCTAGCAAGAACCGCGCCTACAAGCACGGCGAAACCCATCATTAAGCAGTTGACTGGTCGCATTAACCGGGATGAAGCCGCCAAGTTTATTCATACTGCTCTAACCATTTTTGACTGTTAAGTCTCGTTAACATACGTATAAAAGCTTATACTCATTGTTCTGAGTTTATACGGTATACTCGCATTTTAAGTGTAGTTCTCATTGCTAAAATGCGCCTACCCTACCTACTTTTTAGACCTATTTTCACTAGCAAAAAAGTACCCTACCTCAATTTTGATAGACAAATTCACAAACAAAATTGACCTACCTTCTTCCAGCTGCCGCTGAAAACTCGCATGCCGCAAGAATCAACCAGAACATCATTCTTACCATCTAAGTGGGGGAAAAGTAGCTATTTTTAACGCATAATGGGTTATGAGAAACATTAAAAGGATTAGCAGACAACCTATCCTTATACCAATAGATTGCTGGTGAAATGGTTGAGCGCCAATTACGCACCCCTAGTCGGAGACAATTATGCTCCTGAAAAAATAAGAGTAATCATTCCAGTAGGCGGAAAAGCAACACGCCTCTTGCCGCTTACGGCTGAAACAAGCAAAGCCTGC
>JBEKHJ010000138.1:0-4625 GCA_050012335.1 Bathyarchaeia archaeon | reverse complement strand
TGTTAGCGTAGAGGTTTGGGCAATTGTTAACTCCGTTTGACCATTCCGCTTCCTGCTGTATAATATCCCGAACCACACCATGGTGTATAACGTACGCTTCGCCTGCGCCGTAGGTGCTTGGCTGATTGTTTATCCGCATAAACGATGTTGTGCTCGTACTGTTGCCCACAGTTGAGGTTACGGTGAATTTACCAACGTCAGTAACGCTGAGAGTTAATCTTCCATTGGTCAACGCGTGGCCAGAGGGGTTATCTCCGGTAAAGTAGATGTTAGTGTAGGCTAATGGGGTTTGGGTTGCTTGGTCGCTGCCGTTCCACCACAAAGTGAAATCTGAAACGTGAGTGTTCACTAGAAAAACAATCATTTGCCTGTTACCAAAGACCGTGGAGTTGCTTGTTAACCCTAATGGAACAGTGTAGGAAGATGCCCAGTCTTCAATTTGGAAGGGCACTTGTTGATTGACGCCGTCTATGGTTTCGTTGACGTGAATAGATTTCACTGGAACAGGCGGAACAGGAACCACTTGAGTGGTATTTTGCAGGTTTTGGCCTAGCCATCGCATGGTTCCATTTTGAAGAAGTTCGACAGCAACGGTTGCAGCTGGATTTTGCAGTGACTGGAACAGGCTTTGGTCGGATTCAGGTCTAAGTAATGCAGCATCAATTGCCCAGTTATCTTGGACAGCGCCAACTCCTCTGAACCTAATTGTAAATGTTGACGAGTCTACATATTGGGCGACGGAAACATTATTCCAAGCATTACTAGCAAGTCCAGTTATCACAGTATTCCATGAGCCTGCGTGCCACACGTCAACAGCTAAGTTTTCTGAACCCAATGAGCCTGTTTTTATGCATAACGTTGGGTGCAGTGCGGTGAAGTTCAAGTTGGTCCATTGTTCTTCCATATTAAGCGCATAAATTGGAGAAACTGTCCTGTACCTTGCCAAGTCGATACTTATGTCAAAAGAGGATGAAGTGGACATTATAGCTTTAAACTTAAGTTTCCATGCTCCAAGGCTGTCGCGAAATTGAGTCGGGTTAACTGTTATGTTCTGCTCGTTCAATGTGTCCGTTGTCCCCAGTGTAGTGGTCATGTAGCCGTCGCCGCTTGTTGGGTATTGTCCTGTCTGGTAGTTGTATAGTTGGAATGTCATGCTTACACCAGCTACGCTGGATAAACTGTTGATGCTGTATAGTAAGCTGTTCCAGTTGTTAGTGTTGCTTGAACCTGAAAATTCGACTTCACAGGTCTGCTGTGTTGAGACTCTTGTTGGCTGGATAACTGCTGCAATTGCAGTCCAGCTGGCAGTTTGTGAAGTGGTCCATGTCATAGACACGTATCCGCTTGTGACGGTTTTTTCGCTGCAACGTCCTTTAAAGGTTGAACCTGTTTGAGCCCAGCGGTTAGTCTGCCCGCTTCCTTCGGTGACGGTGTAAGCAGAAGGAGAAGTGGTTCTGTAAGAGCCCATGTGACCGAAGAATAATTTGTTGTTTGTGCCCGAAGCAGTTAAGCTAACGGATTGACTTGCACTAGAACCACTATTTACGTTATTTACTTGCAGCGGGCTTGTCTGGTCAACATTTGTGTACGTCACCGAACCTCCAACAGCGTAAGTATTGCTTGAGAATGATACAGCAATGGTCTTTGTTCCCGAAGAAGGATTCACTAGATAGTAGAGGTAACTCAAAATTTGCGGATTAGTAGAATACTGCACTGAGGCTGCTTGAGTCATAGCTACGCCATCATAAGTTATACCTGTGACTGTTCTAGGTGTTCCGCTACTGCGAAATACATCCACGGTTACAAGTAGAAGTCTATCGCTTCCTGTTCCTGTCGTATGCTGCCAACTCATAGAACTCGCTTGAGAAGTTAGAGTTGTGCTGCTTGCAGAATCATAAGCTATTGTGTTATAAACAGAAGAGTCGTAACTTCTAAACTTCATAGAAACTCCATCAGCCGCTGTTAAGTTGGATAGGCTACCTGAAACAAGCGTTGTAGAACCCAGCTGACTATAACCTGTTGGATAGTAATCTTGGCTTTGGGTGCCCGTGGATGCTTCTGTTAATGTATCATAGCTTCCGTCTGGAGCAGACTGCTGAGCCGCAAAGTTGCTGTGCGTACCCACATCTGATAAGCCATCCACTGCAGAGTTGCTACTGTCCACAAAATCGTCTGTTTCTGTAAAGGTAGTGTTAAACGACAGCTTACCTGTGTAGTGGCTGAACGAGGAGGCTGCAACTGTAATGCCACGTGAGTCTTGCACCTGAATAGCGAAGGACTGCGGGTTTATTTCAGGGGGGACATCAATAATATAGGTGCCGTTGCTTGAAGAGACAGGTTCATCGAGCGGAGTCGTCATTGCCCAACTAAGGTTCGAGTACTGGTAGAGATAGAATTTGAAACTTGACGCGCTCAAACCCACAACAGGTTCATTTTCATCTTTGACAACCGTTATGCACACTTGATTGCTGGAGGAGAAAGGAGCAATCTGGACATCCAGTCGGCAAGATGTTGAATAAGCTATACCATAGATGCCTAGTCCTGTCAGGTCATATGTAATGTTTAGGTTTCCCTGACTGTAGCTTTCATTTGTAAACCAGTTAGTACCTAGCGACAAGGAAGTAACGTTAAATGAAGCACCCCACGCGGGTCTTATGTCAGCTACGTTTTCTAAACCGCTATCCAAGTAGTTGGTGGCAAGCGTTTGAGCATATGACGAGTTACCTGTAACTTGCAGAACGGAGCCATAGTAGCCTACGGTGAAGCCTAAAATCTGTTTCAGTGCCAAGTTGGTTTCGTCTACTGCGCTTAGGATTTGAGGTTGACTTTCAACCGCGCCGTAACGGATCGTAGAGTAGGTTGTCACGACAGAAGCTATTAGTACCACTGCAACGAGCAAAGCGGCAATAATTGAAAACTGACCTTTACTATTCAACTTAGCTACCTCCAGCCAATCCAAGTTGTAATACTACAAGGCGTGAAGTTCCCGATGCTGTATACTCCGAAGGGTAAAGCCTAGGTTGATAATATGAAAGAAGACTCAGGGCTGTAACTCGAACGTCAGGCGTTCTGGTTAAACCTAAAGCTAAAAGTGAGCCTGTAATGTTTGTGGAACCAGTTGCGACATGATTGTATACTGCACCAGCCAGGTAATCTCCTGACGGGTTAAACACGTTAAAGCCAACCTTTAGATTATAGCTAGACATGGTTGAATTGGATAAAGCTCTGGTTGAAGTTTGATATATTGAAGGATAAATTCCATAGTAATTGCAGGAATCTATGGCAGCCTGCGTAAAAGTGACCACTCTATTAGCACTATCAGTTATCGCATTGCTATTGGAAACATAGGATTGGTTGTTTACACCCTCTAGGAATGCTCTTGAGCCACCTTGTCCGGTCGATTGCATTCCGTAAATGCCCCAAGTATTTTGTCCACTAGCAAAAGCTACAGTGTTACTAACGTAGTAGAATGGGTAACCGACAATGCTGGCCCATGTCCAATTATACAGGTTCACTCTTTGCCCCAAGAAATAGCTGTAATAGGCGTATGAATCGGTAGAATAAAGTGCTTGGCAATAGGTAGTAGGTATGGGTACGGCTTCTCCGCAGGTATTAATAACAACAGCATTTTGAAGATTTTCTCCATGCAGCGGTGTTCCGATTAATATCTGTGCTAGCTGTGAAGTGTTCTGAACCATTACAGTATTAACAAAATACGGCGATAACAGATTGTACAAGTCTTGGGCTAAACTTTGCGCCGTGTAGCCAGTAATCCACCAGCCATTTGCATCACTGCAATTCAAAATGTATAATGTTCCGCCGTTGCTCTTCTCACCGATTTTCTCTGGTGTAACGTTAAAGGTCACGTTTGAAGAAGCCACTGTGTACATGGAAACATCGGAGGTTGTGCCTAGGCTTTCAGCGTTTGAGAAATTAGCTACAGAAGTGTAGAGTTGTCCTCCTCCATCATTCACGTCATAGACAGTTAGATTGTATATAACGTTGGGCGGCAGCGAAGCTGAAAGCGCAACTTGCAGCTGGCCCAAAACGGTAGAATTATCAGTTTCAAATGCTGCTCTGCTTAAATCATAATCCGAATCAAGCATCTGCAAAGTCGTTAAAGACAGGCGGTTAAGATTTATTGGCGAAACTTGCCTAGGCGCTGGCAAAACAGCAAAGTATGAAGCTCCTATGAATGCGCCAGCGAGAATTATTATTACGAATAACACTTCGATTGTGCGAATCATTTAGCCAGTCACCTGTACGCCTTGATTCCACAATGCAAGTTTTGCTTGGTAGGCGATGCCGCCGATTATTACTTGACGTATGTCAGTTGCAACCCAATCTTGCCCCACAGGGTTGCCTCCGAACGTTACTGGAAACGCTAGAGAACTGATGCCCCAAGGCATCATTACTACGCCGCCTTGAGTGGAGCCCTCTTGTTGGTAGGTAACTATCAAAATGCCAGTTGTACATGTTGGCAAGGGAATAGAGGGATATGGGTTGCCGACGCCGGAAGTAACTATACCTTGACTGCTGGGGGAACCAAGTGACAACTCGCTAAGCGTGTAATCTTCTGTTGAAATAACGAAGGTTGCGTTATACTTTAGGCTGAATCCAGCGAG
>JBEKHJ010000137.1:0-4698 GCA_050012335.1 Bathyarchaeia archaeon | reverse complement strand
CAGTTGCTCTTTTTGTGGAACCATAAACGCGGTCGGTGAGCGTGCAGTAAACGTCAACTTCGCCTTGGGCAGGTTTAATTGGGAATTCTTCCTTAAGACCACAGCTACTGCAACGTGCAACAGCGTGGCCGTCTTCTCTGAATATTTCAACCCTTACTGTTTCTTTTCCACATTTAGGGCAAGAGAAGAATTTAGGCAAACGCTTCTTAGGAATGTGAACCACTTTTTTCCTTCTTCGCCCCAATATAACAGCCTTCCAAATCGATGGTAATGCTCAATCAATATTTATGCTTGTCCTTAAATACTTGCCTACGAACCAAGAATAGAGGCTGCGTGAGCCAAGTGAAGTTAACTTCTTCCGTGTTAGACTTGGATTTTTCTGAGACCGAAAAAAGAATTTGCCGTTTCATTAAAGAGTACGTCGAAAACGCACAAGCAAAGGGTGTAGTTCTTGGACTTTCTGGAGGAATTGATAGTGGAACAACAGCGGCGCTTTCAAGTCTCTCAGTAGGCGGAGAGCATGTTTTAGGGCTTATGCTTCCGGAAAAGGAAACGTTTAACCAAAAAGACATTGATGACGCTAGGGGGGTTGCAGAAAAATTCAAATTGGAAACACAAATCTGCGATATGTCAGCTGTTTTAGGATGCTTTTACAAGGCTATCCCTGTGTTTGATCCATCAGATAGACTTTGTAAAGGTAACATTAAAGCAAGAACTAGAATGATTTACCTTTACTACTACGCTAACAAACTTAACAGAATAGTTTGCGGAAGCTCTGACAAATCAGAAACAATGATGGGCTACTTCACAAAGTGGGGAGACGCTGCAGCAGACATAACGCCAATAATGGATTTATACAAAACGCAAGTTCGCAAACTCGCAATTCATTTAGGAATCCCACAAGAACTTGCGCTAAAACCATCCACACCAGCGCTTTGGCCAAACCAAACTGCAGAAAACGAACTCGGCATCAAGTATGAAACCTTGGACCTCATTCTTTACGGGCTGGAGCGGTTTATGACTACTGAAGAGATTGCAAATCAACTAAGCATTCAGAAGTCTATTGTTGAAAAGGTAAAGACCAGATGGCTAGCAAATGAACACAAAAGAAGAATGCCAATAGCTCCAAAAATTGGGTACAGAACAGTAGGAAACGATTTTAGGCTTCCAAGACATACTTATTGAAAAGTGGAATACATGAAGGACAAAATTAAACTTGCACTTGCTCAGATAAGCAGCAAGCGTGAAAGCAAAAATGAGAATCTGCAGAAAATAGAAAAATTGACTTTTAAAGCCAAGGAGCAAGCGGCGGATCTGGTTATTTTCCCTGAGCTTTCGTTGACTGGTTACGTAATCAGGGATCAAATCTATGAGTTGGCTGAAACAATACCTGGACCAACAGTTGAGAAAGTAGAGGCATTAGCAAAGAAGACAGGGATGCATATTATTTTTGGGATGCCTGAGTTAAGCGAAAAAACACAAGCAACGGTCTTTAACGCTGCAGTCTTAGTAGGACCTCAAGGTTTAATCGGTAAATACCGTAAAATGTATCCGCCAACTCACAGCGTATTCGAAGAGAAAAGATATTTCCGACTTGGCTATCAACCAGCTGCCTTCCAAACTGATTTGGGAAATATAGGTTTATGCATATGCTATGACGTTTTCTTTCCAGAAGTGCTTAGACTTACACGATTGAAAGGTGCACAGCTGATAGTGTGCATATCTGCGTCGCCTGCTGTACGTAGGAGCTACTTTGAAATATTAACTGCTGCAAGAGCTTTAGAAAACACGGCTTTTCTTGCATACGTGAATCTTGCCGGCGTTGAGGATGGCTTGCAATTTTGGGGAGGAAGCAGGTTGGTTAGCCCTACTGGAGACGTTCTTGCAAAGGCAAAGTATGACGAAGAAGACTTTATCACCTGTGAAGTAGATTACAGCGACTTAAGAGCTGCAGAGACCTTTATCCCTACCTTAAGGGATTTGCGACCTGAACTTTTTGATAAATTAAAAGAATATTCAGAAAGTCTCTAAACAAACACATGAGCTAGTCTTGGAAGATAGTGATAATTAGAAATCACAAGCGCATCACAATCTTGTGATATCAAGTGATTTTTGATTAAATCACCGTGATTTTAACGTGACAGGTGACGTCACGAATCCTATCAAACTCAATAACACTGAAGTTGATGATAGAACAAGTACGTATGAAAAGAGCGCACAATAAAGAGCAGCGATAATTTGGCAGTAGAAGGTAAAATTGTCAATAAAAAGAAAGAGCAACAGGTAAATAAGCATTTTTAAAAATGTAATTATCGTTTAAAATTCGTAAACTAGTGCCTACCCAACATTCAATATTTTTGCCGCGTATTTGTTAATTGTGCAATTTTGCCCGCGATATTGCAAAAAATAAGTGCTTTAGCTTTCTTTTGCTGTTTCACCCATTTTAAGCTGAATTAATAAAGATTATTTGCCACATTTTTAATTGGATAAGCCTTAAAAAGCCCGAGTCAGTATACAAAAGTGTATTCATTTAGATGATGGAAGAGATGAGCAGTTTGAAGCTTAAAGACAGCGTTCAAGCATGGTTAACAGGAGCGTTAAACGACCCCATTGTCAAAATACTCGCTAAAAACAGCCAATTAACCAAAACACAGCTTGAAACACTGTTAATAGACGTTTTAGCCGAAAATATATCGGGCAAACAGCTAAAATACGATGAAAAAGCCAACTTAAGGCTAACTAAGGCAAAAATAAGCCGTGGAGCCTTTAACAGGACGTTAAAACAGTCCAAAGAAAACGTTATAAAATCGATCTACACGGTGCTACTTTTAGGGTACTTAGGAGTGTTTGATAGCACAACTCTTGACCCGTATCTCGAAATAGCCAACAAACTGCACGAATATGTCGAGGCACATCAGGGCACACCTGACAAGGAAGAGGAACTAAAGGACCATCTAAAAGTCATAGAAATCATACGTGAAGAGCTTGAAACAAGCCTAAAACGGCTTTCTAGCCCATCAGAAGAGCCCTTGTGACGTCACAAATCACAGGACTAAGCAACAATTTTTAGCTAGAAAATTAAAGTTAAAAAGACTAAAGCAACCGTGCCACACTTAAGCCTTAAATGCCAAAATAAGCTTAGATTAAAGAGTTTTAGCAGGCTTTCAGGGAGGGGAGTAGCCAAAAGAAAAGATTGTGATGTGTGATATCATAAGAACATGCGGGAATGTCACCGCAAACCTTAAAAAGTCCATGGGGAACTGTGATGTGTGATGCAACTGATTAAATCACGCTTAAATCACAGGGGTGGAAAAGCACGGCTAACTTTGCACTTGTAATCTTAGGCGTTTTGCTGGCTGCGACAGTAGCAGCATCAGTGGAGTATTATAGGCAAATACGCAAGGCACAAAAAGAATACGAGAAAGCTAAGGATATTGTCGAAGACATTGTTCTCAGTTTTAATAGAGAACTCAAGCGTGAAGCCGACAGATTAGAACTTATTGCATACAAAGTTGAGGGAAGCTCTGCTAAAGCTGATACAAGCCTTAAAAAGATGGACAACGTTGAAAAGAAGCTGGCGCCCTTAGAGAATCAAGTCAACGTTATTTCACAGAACAACACTAACATTTTATCAGGATTAACCGGTTTGGAATCGAAAGTCAAAGATATTGAAGATTCCCAAGAAACGTTAAAGGTAAAAGTAGCAGGTTTTGAAGAGCAAATCCAAAAGGTTACTGTTGCTCCCGAAATTAAAGGTGAACCAGTTATACCAATCAAGCGTGATAAAGCAATGGCTGCATTAACAGATACAGAAATTGCAGTGCTGGAAATGTTGTCTTCAGAAGGCCCCAAGACAGCGCCGGAAGTCAAAGACAGAATACATCTTAGCAGGGAGCACACGGCGAGACTAATGAAGAAACTCTATGAAGAAGGCTATCTAGAAAGGGAAGTAGGCAAAATACCATTCAGATACAGTATCAAAAAAGAGATGGAAAAGCTACTAAAGAAAACCGAAAACAGCCAACAAACATAAACCTACAAAGAAGGCGTCTCTTGCCCACTCAACCGTTTAAGACGCTCATCCATCTGCGTAAGTTTCGGTGAATCAGGAAGCCCATAATCAACCCTGCGATGCTTATCTAGGTACTCTGGATAATGCGTTACCTTGATTGGAACAGCAAACTTGATCTTTGGCTCCGAAATAAGCAAAGCTTCACCGACGTCAAGCATTTTTATTTCTGTTTCACTGTACTCCATGTACGGAGTATTTTCAGTCAAGTAAAGTCTATCCTTCTTCAACTCTGTTTTCATTATCACTTTAGTCCACAACTCAGCAAACACGTCAAAGTTAATCCTTGAAGGCCTTGGAGTCACAGCGTTAAGTCCGACCCTGTACTTGCGGTATGTAAGGGCAATATCAGAAAAAATTGTCCGAGGCTTATTTGGATCAAGAAACTCGTGTGCTTCCTCAAGGGTTATTAGCAGCGTAGGAAGCTTTCGCCATTCCTCGAAGGTATCTTCCCACATACGCTTATAATGTTCAGCTACTGCTGATGCAGATAAACAAACGATTCGGTTTTGATCTTCCGAACGAAGCCCTGAAATGTCGATTAAGCAGGTTATGCCTTTGCATATATTCTGAAGGACACTTTCAACAAAACTGTAATTAGAAGCTGGGAAGAGGTCACTTGATAGGGA
>JBEKHJ010000136.1:0-4705 GCA_050012335.1 Bathyarchaeia archaeon | reverse complement strand
CGGCATCACTGGCTCGGCGAAAACAGCTGCAGTGTTCTTCACGTTGACTGGGTTGCTTGCGCCTCTACCCTACTTTTTGGGCAACTTTGGAGTTTACTATTTGCCACTCATACTGCTTTGGAGTGTTCTTCTAATTTACTCTTCAATACGCCTAGTAACCTCAGCTTCATCAGTGTCCAATGTGCGAAAATATGAGCGGATAGTTACTATGTCGATGATTCTGCTTCCTTTAGCGTTGATAATTGAGGCGTTATCCCCAATGATAGGAGGGTTACTGTGAGCAAAACAAAAAGCATCTGTCCTGAATGCCAGAAAAAAATAGACGCCCAATTAACCAAAGTCAACGGCAAAATCAAAATCACAAAACAATGCCCCGAACACGGAGTTTTCGAAGCTACTCATTGGCAAAGCCCAAGCATCTTCAATCACATGCAAACTTATGATCAATTCCAATACCTTGGCGACTTAAACGCTCCAAAAAACCCTGAAGGCTGCCCCTATGTCTGCGAATCCTGCAATAACCATGCCTCAGGCACTGTTATCGGCGTTATAGACGTAACAAAGAAATGCAACTTGAAGTGCGCGGTGTGCTTTTCCACTTTTCCTCAGCAAGAAGTTGATTATGAACCAACAGAACAAGCCCTCGTAGAGATGCTTGAGTTCGTAAGCAAAGCTAATCCGAAGCCGCCAGCCATCCTGTTCTCAGGCGGCGAACCCCTAGAACGTGAAGACATGCCTGAAATCATCGGCGTAGCCCACAAGCTGCGGTTTATGACTATTCTTGCGACGAATGGTGTGCACTTGGCTGAGAACCCACAGCTAGCTGAGAGGCTGAAAAAGAATGGGTTGAATATTGTCTATTTGCAGTTTGACAGTTTCCATGACGATTTTTACAAGAAAGTTAGAGGACAGGCGCTTTTTGACTATAAGCTGAAGGCTATTGATGTCTGCCGCAAATACGACATAGAAGTAATTTTAGTCAACACGCTGATGCGTAGTTTAAACGATAAAGAAGTTGGCGACATAATCAGGTTTGCGGCGAAAAACACTGACATAATCAGGGGATTAATTTTCCAGCCAATCGCATTTACTGGCAGAGCGACGGAAAACCCGTTTAGAGAAAACTTCCGTGAATGGTCTTTTGCAGAGGATGTTGAAAGCCAAACGCAGGGTGAAATAAAAGCGACTGATTTGTATCCGATGTCGGTTATGACTTCGCCGATTAAGATTATGCGTAAGTTCATGAAGAAGCCTTGGCCGCTGTTCTCGTGTAGTCCGCAGTGCGGCATCGTGAATTGGATTTATGTTTCGAAGAGCGGCAAAATGTTCCCAATCAACCGTTTCGTGAACTTTGACAGATTCTTTAACAGCATTCGCAAAACCGCCGAAAACGCTGAATCCAAAGGCAAACTCTCTCTTCTCTCATCGCTTTTCATGGCTTCGATGCTGTCGATGGACATGTTCTTAGTCACAAAAGAAGTCGGCATGCTAACCCTAATGAATTCAATCATGCGGATGCATCTTTCGCCGTCTTATCAGTCGCTGGGCAAAATCCGCCGAAGAATCTTCCTGTTGGGTTGCATGGCATTCATGGATTCCTACAACTTCGACATCAACCGAGTCCGACGATGCGTAGTCCACTACATCACCCCCGACAAAAAGATTATTCCGTTCTGCGCCTATAACAACGTGTATCGGGTTGCGATTGAGAAGGCATATGCGGCTAGACAGAAGAAAGCGTGACCTATTGGAAATGGGCTTTTAGCTTTTTTCGCTTCCATTTTCGGAGGTTCGGTTTTTCTATAGTTGTTGCCGAAAACCGCCTATACACAACAACAACCAGTAGATTGCCCTGCATATTGCTTTCCGCATTCTAAGTTGGGTTTGGGTTGCAGGCTGGTTGTGAACGTTACCACAAGCAGAACAGACGGAAAAAATTTTCATCTGCCGTTGCATAACAGCAAAAAAGTTTGCCAGCTCTCTATGTTTTAGATTTAAAAAGGCTTAATAGTGTTTCTTACACCGTGAAAATTCAATTATACATGACTTGGATGGTTGATGTTTGGTTACCCTACGGAAAAACCGGCAACTAGCTATTTAATTCATCAAGCGATTATTTTGGAAGCGAATTTGGGGCTAAAATCTGTTTTCGTCTATTCTCGCTGCGAATAATTAAAATTAAAATTACCGTTACAACCGCAAAAGTAAGCAAGATGCTGACAAGATAAACGTCACTATCAATCGCATTGATTAAGACCCAGTAATACAATATTAGGCCGACTGCAACGAAAGCGATTGCCAAGCCGACACGTGTTTTTGTAAAATGAAAAAAATGTTTGTTATTATTATTCATAGTCATAATAGTTCAAATTGGCGCGTTTATGTTTTTCGTCTTACTGCCTGCATGAGACTTGCGAAAATCTTATTTAAATTCAAATTAGTGATAAATTTAGAGGCGAAAAATGAATGAATAAAAATTTTAAGGTTTCTTTTATTAGTTAGTAGCCATCGAAAAAGAGTACGCTCAAAGACAAAAGCAAGCTTAACTTACAACTTGAATGTTTAAGACACTGTAATCGTTAGTGAACTCGTAAACTCCTGTAGAATTCTGATGCCAGAGCTCAAAAACAACTGAGTAGCTTCCAACTTGGTTTTCTGTGATTGTTGATTGGGTTTGCCATGTTGCTGCATTTGCTAAGCTTAAATCATATGTTTGGGTTGGCTGGGCGTCAACTGGGAAATCTGAAAGGTTAGATGTCGGAGTAATTTTCACAAGGACTTGGTATGTTTGGTTTCCGCTTCCTCCCATGTTGTTCACAACGCCTACCCACACGTTAAAAGTGTTGTTCTGGTTAGCAACCAGCGACACTGGGTAATCAACAGCTTTTTTTTGTGAATCAAGCAAGTAAATTGTGTTGTACGGTTCAGGCTGTGGTCTAAACTCTAAATAGTAAGCTGCAACTAGTGCGGAAACAATTACTAAAGCAAGAAAAATGGCGACCGCGTAGCCTTTCTCATCGTTTAAGCCGATTTTCCTTCCAATGTTTTTGACACGTTCTAATTGTATCCGCATCCAGAAGTCCTCTAAATATTGTGCTAAATATTTCAATTCCTGACTTAAATTTTTTCAGTTTAGTTTTCCCGTATTTTCGGGCTTTGTACGTGGTGGGAATCTCCACCATGTTGTATCCTTCTTTGGCGAATTCCACAAGCATTTCAGTGGCGAAAGCCATGTCTTCCTCTTTTAATTCAACACTGTCGATGGCTTCGTGAGATATTGCTCGGAAACCTGATTGTGAGTCGCTGAGGAATTGGCTGTAGAAGAAGTCGTAAAAGAAGGTTATCACTTTGTTTCCAACGAAATTCATGAGTCCCATGGCTTTGTTTGGGTCATACATGCGCGTGGCTAAAACCATGTCAGCATCTTTTTCAATCATCCTACTCAGCAAGCGGTTGATGTGTCTTACTTCGTAGGTTCCATCGCCGTCAACCATCACGATAATGTTGCCTTTCGCGCTTTTAATGCCTGCCTTAAGAGCAATGCCATATCCGCGTCTTGGTTCAATAATGAGCTTACAAAAACTTGCGTCTTTAACGATTTCTATCGTTCCATCAGTGGAGTTTCCGTCTACAACAATTATTTCTTTTGGGTATGCCAAATCTTTCTCGATGTTTGTAACAGCTTCTAAGATGTTCCCTGCTTCATTGAGTGTTGGAATCACTACAGAGACCAGCTCTACTTTTGACGTCATTTGCCTACTCCCATTTTGCGAAGGCTATAATGTTTCGGTAGCTTGGTTAAATAAGCTCTTCGTATATTTCAACGAGTGTTTCAACGTTTTTATCCCAACTATACTTTTCTTCCATTACTGCTCGAATCTCTAATTTGCGTGAAGACAAATCAATATTAGAAAATTCCAAAATTGCTTTTGCAAGCAGCTCAGGCTGGTTAGGTGGCACTATTTTTCCATAATCTTCCATTAAGATTTCACTTATTCCCCCCACATTTGTGGCTATTACTGGCAATCCGCAAGCCATGGCTTCGAGCGCAACCAAAGGCAAGCCTTCTCCAGATTTTGATGGCAGTGCAAAGAAGTCTGCGGCGTTATAGTAAAACGGTAAGTCTTCATCTGTAACGAAGCCTGTGGGTCTAAAATTGTTTTCTATCCCTAACTGGTTAATTTTCATTTGAACCTTGTTGAGGTCTGGTCCTTTTCCAACAACTAGAAAAACAATCTTAGGGTTCTTCTTGACCGCAATGTTTGCACTTTCTATCAATGTGTCGATGCCGTTTTTGTAAACAAGCCTCCTAACAGTTAGAACCACGATTGAGTTTTGGGAAATTCCAAGCTTTCTTCTCATTTCTTCGCGTTTTCCAGCTAAAGGTCTAAAACGGACCAAGTCAACGCCGTTACGTAACACTTTAACCTTCTCTGGTTTGGCTCCTAAACTTAAAACATAATTCTTAGTTGCATTGCTTACAGCGATTATTTTGTCTGCTTCTTTCAGCGTCTCCTTTCCAACGGCAAGGTCGTTTAACCGTTCAATGTTATCAAAAATGCTATCGTACTCAATGAACGTGTTATGCTGCGTAAGCACAAATGGCTTAGAGTACCTCTTCGCAAGCTTAGCCGCAATAAGCGACGTAAGGTATGGGTGACCGTGCGCATGGACTATTTTGCTTGATTTTACCGCTTTAAGAAAA
>JBEKHJ010000135.1:0-4719 GCA_050012335.1 Bathyarchaeia archaeon | reverse complement strand
CCTTTGGCATAGAAAATCGTTTGATCCAGAATCACGTACTTTCCATCTTTGACAGAAACTACGGTAGCGTCGGATTCTTTGAGGTAACTGTCGACCAAGAACAATACTTTAGTCATGGAAGCATCTCTTTGAAGACTCTGTTGTTCTTTCTCTAAAAAACTCTATATCAGCTTTGCGTAAACAGCGGCGCATTTAAAAGCAAAAGCCAAAGAAGCACAGAACAAAAAATGCATGCCTGCCTAATCCGTGAATTTCCTAAATTCAAAACATGTTTTCGTTCTCAGCTTTTCAGCATACATCCCCAGCTCTTTGTAGTCTACATCCTTTAACTTTGCTCTTTGTAAGAGTAGTTTAAGCTGTAGACCTTGGTATTAGCAAGGCTTTTACATGGGAATGATCCGTAATAAGACGCTATGAGTCCTGCTAGGAAAGTGCGTGCAACAAGGCGGCATAGGCATACTCGAAGATGGATAGTTGTCGTTTCCGTTCTGCTTATTATCGTAACGCTGCTTACGGTCGCATATCTTTGGTACCCGAAGAACGAGTCGAATGCTGTAAACAACGACCCAGCTTTCAAGGCTTTCACAGATCATTACTTAGGGATAATGAAAAATTTGAACTCCAGCGAAACTAAGGCCGAAATGGCAGCGCAGCTTGATCCAAGCTGTAATCAAACTGACCTCTTTACGTGGGAGCAAAGCAAGCTAACGTTTACTCAAGACCCAGCAGGCTGGTTTGAAGACCCAACCCAAATTCTGAACAGCGGCGACGGGATTTGCGTACAGTGGAGTATTGTTTACGTGTCTGCTTGTTTAGCGCTTGGCTACCAGAGTAGGCTCGTCGTAGCAGCTGACACGACAGGCTGGAGCTTTATACATGTCTGGGCTGAAGACTACTATAACGGAACTTGGGTTCACGTGGATCCTTCTGACAGAGTGTGGAATAATCCGTCAAGGTACCAAAGTTGGGATTGGGGTAGCGCGATTGGGTCGGGCGTTAAGATCTATGCATTTGAAGACGGCACATTCCAGGATGTAACCGCCACTTACAGTGCACATTCGAGCTAGGACCGCGCACATTAATGCTCAACCCAGGTTTTTCCTGATATCCTTGATTTTTCCAAGCATATTCGTTTCAGCACTTTCAGACGGCGCAGAGTCATTTGAAGCTCCTGCCGGGCTGATTGTCACTTCAAAGATGCAGCCTTCAAGTTTTTTTTCTTCTCTTGCTTGTAGGATTTGCATGGTTAGTTTTGGGATTGTTAGGCGACCGTCGCCGCTCATTTTTGCAAGGAACACTTCTTCCTCGTAGCTTTCAGAATCGAACGGCTCAACGCTAACTTTTAACAGTTCGCCACTCTCCATTTTATAGCGCCAGCGCCAGTGTCTTGGAACCACTATTCTGTTGTGACGCTGCAACTTGGTTTTAAATGTTACAGGTTCAGTTAAGGGCATGTTGCACACACCTTTTTTTGCCTTTTTTCACCTTTTTCTACCTTATTTTACCTTATTTTACCCTCAGAAAACAAAGATTTAAACGCTACCCCAAAAAAGCAACCCAAAACACAAACTTCAAAGAAAGGGAGAGGACTACTATTTACAACAAAACCCACAAAGCAAAAACAAACCATCATAACTAGGGTTTTGACTGACTACTAAAATACTCCTTCAACGGATTCCAATAAAACTCAACCCAACCCTCAGCAATCTCATCCGCCTGCTCCTTCGGAACATTCGAATGCACCATACTAATCTCAGTGCCCCCAGGAACCTCCTTAAAAGTCAACTCCAACCTCGAAGGACCATAACCCTCCACCCAATCCGTCGTCGTCCACTCCTGAACCACACGCTTCCCATCCTCAAGCTCCAAGTTTTTCCCAAAAATGTACCCGTCCCAAGCAGTGAATTTGCCGCCGGTCACTGCTTTGCCTGTGGCTTTGCTGCCTGTGAATTTGCTGTGCTTTTTGGCGTCAACGTAAGCCTCGTAAACTTCTTTGGGAGCAACTGGAATGACTACTTTTTGCTTTATGGTTGTGGTTTCTACCTTCATAAAAACGTCACCTATCTCTAATAGCTAATAGCTGGAAGGGTTTTTTAACTTTGATGTTCAATTAGCAGTTATCGCGAAAGGAGCAAAACGTATGGTCACGAAAGGTCAACGCAGACTAGGCAAAACAATAAGGAAACTAGAAGGAAGCGTAGAACTCAGCACCAAAGAAAGCCACGCAAAGGAATCAGAGAAAAAATACAAACAAAAAGCCCAAGCATCCTTGGGTTACACGGATGATTCACCAATACAGAACTTACGTGACCCCTCAAAATGGAAAAAAGACAAAACAAAAACCGATTAGGCACTATTTGCTTGGTCGTTTAAGCAGCAAAAAGAGGGTAGCCCTTCGCCTGACGGGTAGGCGCATTCTAACTAAGAGAACTACCGTCTAAATTGCGGTTATACCCTCCAAGTTTTTAAAGCTGAAAATGTTTAGTTTGTATCGTGAAAAGTTTATGTCGGCTCCTTTAGATATGGAAAGCGACTGGAATTTTAGGATTCTTGACAAACGGTTGATTGTTGTTAAAACTAAAAATGAAAGCGTGCACAAGGTTGCTGTATTAGACGTTTTAACCAACTTGACATTTGCACTTGAAGTGCCAGACACGATTTCAATGCAGGAGCTAATTGCTGAGAAAGAATATTTGGCTAACTTGAAAGTTTACACATCAAAAAACCTAAAAAGCGTAGACAAGGACTTCATCAATTTTTTCGAAGCCTTAGATGTGGACCAAAGCATTGAAGACTTCATCAAGGCGTATTGGATTTACCCAAGCAAAATACGCTTCGAACTAGTGGACGTAGAAGAGCCATAGCTTATCTTAATACCATGGTGACGAATTTTTCAGGATCAAACAATTCCAAATCCTTATACGTTTGCCCAACTCCAATGAACAAAATCGGCTTCTGAGTCACGTATGTTACGCTTAACGCGGAACCACCCTTCACGTCAGCATCCACCTTCGTCAAAATCGTAGCATCAATGCCAACAGCCTTATTGAATTCCTCCGCTTGCATAACCGCGTCATTGCCAATCAGCGAATCAACGGTTAAAATTGTCAAGTCAGGACCGACAACACGCTTAATTTTAACAAGCTCATTCATCAAGTTCTGATTCGTCTGCATCCTACCGGCAGTATCAATCAAAACAACATTGATTCCATGCGATTTAGCATGGCTAACAGCGTCAAAAGCTACAGCCGCAGGGTCACCGCCATAATTGCTCTTAATCACGCGTATGCCTAAACGCTTTCCATGCTCATCTAACTGCTCAATCGAGCCCGCACGGTAAGTGTCAGCGCCAGCAAGCACCACAGAATAGCTTTTATCTCGGAGAAACTGCGCAACCTTAGCGATTGTAGTGGTTTTTCCTGTGCCGTTAATGCCGACAAACATTAAAACAAATGGCTCCTTCTTCTTGCGTTTCTCATCCGCCAACTTGAGCAAATCAATTCTTTTGTTAGTAACCATAACTTCCAAGAGAACTTGTCGGAGGTTTTCCTCAACCATTTTTTTTCTGTCTTCCAAGCGCTTAACCTGAACGCCAACTAGGCGCTTTTCAAGCTCATCACAGATTTTGTCTGCTACGGGAAAAGCCACATCGTTTTCTGCAAGGCTCATTTTGAAATCTGATAAAATAGGGTTTAAATTTTCTGCTTTAAGCTCTGTTATTGTAACTTTGTTTACTAAGCCTTTAAAACCTGACTTGAGCTTCTCAAACATTGCTTCAAGGTTTCCCTTCTCTTGCTGTGGCAAGCAGGGTTTCAAGTCTGTTTCTGCCCGTGTTTATTCTTTCAACCACTTGAGTAAACTGTTGCTGAGCTGAGTTCATGGTTTTTTCCAGTTCATCCAACCGTTCTTTAAGGGTGGTTTTTGCTTCCTGCAAGGTCTTTTCAACAGATACTCCTGCACCCATTCCAACAATTACCTTGTTTGAGTCGGCAAGTTTAACTTTCACGTAAGCACTACCGCCAATTGGAACTAAAAGCTCAGCGTTTTCTTTTTCCTTTTCAATTCCATCCAACGTCATGTTAGCATAAGCTAAGTCTGTAATAGCTGCGTTCACCATGCTGATTCTTTGTTGCAAGGTTTCCGCAGTTTGCTCTAGATAACGCATTTCCAAGCTAAGTCTACGAAGTTCTTCCTCTGTTTTACCTCTTTCCGCCAAGTGCTTATTCTCCAGTCACAATTTTCTTTAAAATGGGATTCTCAATTTCTTCCGCAGAAATTTCTTCAACATTGGCTATTTTAATGTGGCATCTTTTTACGCGGTGTTTGCTACCTATTTCAGCATAAACCTTCTCCACTGCATGCTCACTCTTGTAAGCTAATAATTCTCTTACAAAAGGAGTTTTTAGCTTTGGCTTATTGATCTCGCCAGTTACTTTGAAAACCTTCATTTTTCTTCTTCCCGCACAACATCCAGCGCACTCCCAATAATAAACATCTCGGGTCCAGTTGTCATAGAGCCAGCCACAGCAGCATGCGAATTAGCTAGTAAGCCAGTTCCAACATAGGGAACCCCACAGTTAACTGTGCCCACGTCAACTGGAACTTTGAAAACGTTTTCAAGGATTTTTCTTTCTTCGTCCTTTAGTAATGGGTGGGCTAGTACGCCTTTGTTTGTTGCAGTGGCTAATGAGCCGACATAGGGTAACCCTGCGATTTCTG
>JBEKHJ010000134.1:0-4734 GCA_050012335.1 Bathyarchaeia archaeon | reverse complement strand
AAATAGGCTTCGCCTGCAGCGTGCAGGGTGGCGACCACTCATCCATGACTGACTTGCCCATTGACGGGTGGGGCAGCGAGATTTGGCAAATATTCAATGATTCAGCAGTATTGTGCATTTTCACTTCGTTCAGTTTAACTCCAAACTTCAGATACGAATTCTACAGTGCAATCACAGGCCAAAACCTAAGTCGCAAGGGATGGCTGAACGGCGGCGGATTGAAAACACTTCAGATACAGCGGGCTCTTCTGCTTCTCGGCGGACCAGATTTGAAGTGGAACCCGAAAGTTGATGATGACAACCCAGCGAGGTTCTATGAGCCGTTGCCAACGGGACCCTGCAAGGGACAAGCCGCTGACAGGGCAAGCGTTAAACAGAAGGTGCGGCAGTACTACGAGCAAGCAGGCTGGGACCAAAACGGCGTACCTGCATCGGCAACTCTGGCTAAACTGAAACTAGAATATGTTGATCAGAGTTTGAGCAGGCTACGTTACAGAGTATCGTAGTAGTTTAAGCAAACATTATCAAAAAATCTTCACGCTGTTCAAGCCATGCCAAACGGCGGAAAACTAACAGTACACGCGTATCGCGAAGGAAAAGACAATGTTATAACTGTTGCGGACACTGGTGTGGGCATACCTGAAGAAGCCAAAAGCAAACTGTTCACACCGTTATTCACAACTAAATCGAAAGGTCAAGGCTTCGGTTTAGCTGTGGTCAAACGCATGACAGAAGCGTTAGGCGGCACGGTGACCTTCGAAAGCCAAGCGGAGAAAGGAACAAAGTTTATCGTTCGCTTACCCAAGAGAACAAACGGCAAACAAGCAGCCAAATGACCCCGCGCTTTTAACCCATAATGCTTGCGTGCTCATCCTCTTCAGAAATGTGATGCATAACATGAATGGCTAACCCTGTGGCGGCTCCTGCAGAAAGCCCCAAAAGCAAATTGTTAAGAGGCGCATACTGCCCAACCAACCCCAAAACTACCAGCACATCGAAAACCAACGCTACTGCCAAGTAGCCAACGCACCACATTTTAACGCTCATTCCTCTAGGCTTGTTTATGCCAATGCCACCTAACAAGCCAAGCATGACTAAAAAGCCTACTAGAGCGTAAATCCAATCGTAACTCAAACTTTTTCACCTGTTAGGCTGGCTATGTTCATTTAGGGCTTAATTAGTTTATCTAATACAAGCCTCCGTTAAAGATGCATTATTGGTTTAGCAAAGTACATACCGTTAACTTTTTTTACTTTCGATTTAGAATCTTTACTACTCAAGGATGTGGATGCATTAACAAAATTCGACACACGACACTGCCATAAATGGGCTCAACTTTTGCTAATGAGACAACAAAAACTCAATCAAGCCTTAACTGCCATAACAGAAGAAGACTTTGATTTAGCAAAGCGTTTGTTTTCTCAAATTTTCACCGGAGTAAACGGCGGCAAACACGCTGACCCAGGCATGGCTGGTTCACTCTTGTACCACATGGCTATGGTTACCAAAATGGAATCAGAAACACGCATGCTCATTGACGAGTTGCATGTAAGCTTACCTGACATATCCCTAAAATTAAGCAAAATTTATAGCGACTTTGAATCCGACGCGAAGGAACTAACCAAAGAAATTACGCCTTTTAACATAGATTTTCAGGAATTAGCCGCAACCCCACGCTTGGGAACAGTTGAAAAAATTAATCTTTTCGCAAATTTAACTAAAGAAAACAAAACAGTAGAAAGCATGCTAAACAACAAGAGCTCCAAATCAGGCGAAGCAGTAGAAAAATTGTTCCGTGCTTGGGCAGAGCAGATTATGCGAATGCGCTTAATCCAAGAGTACGAAACAATCAAGGGTTTACTAGTTACAGCTGAACTGGTAAAAACTATCGGCGTGCCAGCGCTTGAGAATGCAATGGAGAGGGTGCAGGACAGGTTCGGTCAAGAAACCGTTAACATAGCTCTTGACGTGACGCTTAAAGTCGGCATGCGGAGGGAAAAACTGCAATCAATCATGTTAAGTGACCACTTCGTAAATTACACCATGGATGTAGAGAAGCTTGATGGGCACATGGAGTTTTTGAATTGTCCGATTTTTGGAAGCCACAAATACGCCGAGGAAAAATACGGAGTAAACCCCCAAGCGCCTGCTCTTTTTTGCACTCATTTCTGTTTTGCTCATGCCAAAGCGATGCTGGATACGGTTCTTCCGTTCCCATTTACACTTTGGCAGCCTAAACTAATAGCGACCCATGGCAACTGCGAGTTTTACCTAAAACTTTCATACTCACCAGTGGCAAAGGCGTTTGAACGGTTTATTCCGCTTGTTATGTCCTGGAACATCACTCGTGAATGCAACATGAAATGCTCCCATTGCTACATTAACGCTACAGAGAAAAAACTTGATAACGAATTAAACACTCAAGAAGCCAAAAAGCTCATGGATCAAATCTTTCAAGTTAGCAGACCACTGCTAATACTAAGTGGCGGTGAACCGCTCTTGCGTCCTGACGTTTTTGAACTAATCAGCTACGGCTCAAAGAAAGGTTTGAAGATGGGGCTGGGAAGTAACGGAAGCCTCATTGATGATGATGTAGCGAGGAAACTCAAGGACGCTGGTGTAGCCACTGTTTCCATTAGTTTGGATTCCCATATTCCAGCGCAGCATGATGAATTTCGAGGAGTGGCTGGTGCATGGGAAAAAGCGGTTCAAGCCTGCAAGGCTTTGAGAAAAAACAATGTGCTTGTTCAAGTCAACACAACTTTAACTCAGCAAAATTATAATCAAATTGATGATATAATGTCGTTGGCTGAGAGCATAGGCGTTGAAAACTTCCACTTGTTTTTCCTTGTTCCAACAGGTCGCGGAACCAAATTAACCGATATTTCCCCAGAAAAGTACGAAGAAATGATTACAAAAACTTTCGCAAAAACCGCTAATCACAAACTAAACGTGAGACCCTCTTGTGCACCACAGTTTATGCGAATCGCCAAAGATATGGGCTTAGATATGAGACAGTGGATTCGCGGTTGCATCGCAGGATTATACTATTGCCGCATTTACCCCAACGGAGACGTAACACCCTGCCCATACTTACCAATTAAACTGGGAAACATACGGGAAAAAAGCTTCAAAGAAATATGGTTCAACTCAAAAGTCTTCAACGCGCTGAGGGATCCAAATTCATTGAAGGGCAAATGTGGGATCTGCGAATACCGCTCTTTATGCGGTGGCTGCCGAGCCCGCGCTTACGGTCTCTCAAACGATTTCATAGATTACTGCGGAGACCTCCACGAACCTGCAGAGCTAAAAAGCGACTACCTAACTGAAGACCCATGGTGTGTCTATCAACCAAAAAACGCCTCGCAAAAGCCATAAAAATCCTTACCGAGTTCGGTAAAAGAAAACCGCTTTAGCCAAAAATTGCTTGCGACAGAAACTATTTAAGACATGGTTGTCTTTCAAAAACTTTAATCGGCAGTTGAAACGGCTTTGGCAGCCCGCGAAAACGTGTACTCGGTGACTGCGGACCGCCAAACAAAAAATTTGATGGCGATGAAAACATGATAGGAGTCCACAAATCAACAAATTCGAAAGGTGCTCGTATAGCAACAGCTTCATTAAAGCTTACAAACAGTCACTCTAATTCTAATCCAACCCCAACCATTACTGAACACTAGGAGGCAATCAGAATCTCACATGCTGGCCTTTCTAAAAGTTTCTGGGGAATGTTCAAGGAAACATCGTTAGCTTACTCATTTGACATAGCTGGACTACTTGCTGGTTTCCTAATCGCTTACCAACTTGGTGTTTTCAGGCTCTCACCCTGGGCCTTGGCTCTTTATCCAACACTTATAAGTACAAGAGTAATTAGCGGTTTACTTAGTGGCCGCTTAAGCACTGCCTTGCATCTTGGCACTATTTATCCTCGATTTTCTGGAAACACAAAAAGCTTCTATAAATTAATCGATGCCATAATTGTGTTAACTTTAGTAACAAGCTTAACGGTTAGCTTAATTTCCTTATTTTTCGGTTACTTGCTTTGGGGCATAACCCTGGCTGATTTCTCAGCAATAGTATCAGTAATGGTTGCAACATTAGCAATAGGTTTGCTTTTTTCTTTAGTAACAATTAAAGTTGCCTTTGTTTCTTTCAAACGAGGATTAGACCCTGACATCGTAGTATATCCAATAATATCTACAGCAGTCAGCATTTTCATAACACTCTGTTACATTGGAGTGCTAAATCTGTTTTTCTTTTTGCCCTATCTCGGCAGATTAGCAATTCTCGCCATCGGCTTTACGCACGTGTTTCTCGTTCTATACTTGATATCGCGAGACAAGCAAGAACCTGAATTCCTAAAAACTATAAGCGAATCTCTGATTATGCTGCTGTTTGTATCCATAATGGTAACCCTAACCGGAACCATTTTCAAAGGAATAAGTAACTTCGCAGAAAACCGAAAAGAAATTTACACAATTTATCCAGCCTTAATTAACATGGTAAGCAATGTAGGCTCAGTTGTAGGCTCCACCGCCAACACTAAACTTGCTTTAGGTTTACTTACGCCCTCTTTCTCCTCAATAAAAAATCATACTAAAAACATTACCAGCGCCTGGGTAGCCTCGTTTTTAATGTTCACCGTTTTAGCCCTCATATCTCTAGCAGTTAACCGTGTGTTTTCACTATCAAGTGTGCTTAACTTTATGGTGATAATTTGGTTATCCAATGTAA
>JBEKHJ010000133.1:0-4747 GCA_050012335.1 Bathyarchaeia archaeon | reverse complement strand
AGTTATTGGTTTACACGCTTCTTCAAGCAACTGAACGTTTTTTTCTCGCTGATCAATTAAGAAGCTTAAAGCTTCGTTAAGGTCCACTCGACGGCCTAGTTTAAGTTGAAGTTCAGAAGCTATCTTCCGCAACTTTTGTTTCACGTCTTCGGTAACTGATATAGTTGTCATAAACACTGACAAATATAATTACTATAACATATTATAGTTTTTCAATGCAGTTGCTAGAAGTGAAAACAAGGGGCATTTGTCGGTTAAGCTCTTAAGTGCCGCTCTGAGCCAAATCAACCTGGTATATTCTTAAGTTTTGGTCGGTGTAAACTGGCTTCAACCAGCCTATGCTATCAAAATGCGCTGTGCAATTTGGGTAATGGCTTAGTTCGTCATAGCCCACGTACACGTATGAGACGTTGTACGTAGTAACAACCTGTTTTAAGTCAGTTGCATTGCCAGTGTATGCTCTGTCAATGTCGCTTTGCCTCTGGTAAATGTCATTGAGTGGTACTCCCCATCCATAGGGCCAATTTATGTAGGATGAGACGGTCAGCCTTCCGCCGATAAATGCTGGCGGGCACTGAATAGAATAGTAGGTTAAAAAGACAGAACGCTCGGGCGTATTGTTCCGCACCCAAAGTCCAAGTTGATATTCGTTCCAGTTTGCTGCTGTATAGTTTGTTCCAACATTGTAGATGATGACGCTTGCTGAAGTCAAAATCGAAAGCAAAACCAACGTTACAATGACGATTTTTCTTGTTTTAGCCAAAACAACGCCAGCCAGCACTGCTATTGGAATCCAAGCGAAAATGAAGAACTTGTACATGTCCCATGGCCAAGGTGTTAATAGAAAAATGTTTGGAATTAGGAATAGTAAGAGGAAGGTTCCTTTCAGAAGTTCATTTCCAACTTTCAAAAAAGAAATTATGGCTATTATGAAGGGGATTCCAAGGTTCAAAAAGTAATAAACAAACGGGTTCTGCGCAAAAGTAGCTATCCAAACAACGCTAACTGCAAATGTAAATGAATGCCCGCCTGAAAAAATAAACGGCAACGCTAAAACGCTTGGCACCAAAAAGTACAGGATGTAACTAATATTGAAGCGTTTAACGTTAAACAGAACGGCGACAACGAAGGCGACATAGCAACAGAAGAATGCCACATTATGAAATTGAAAAACTAAACCCGTAATAACGCCAGCTAAGATTATTCTTTTTTTGTCATCCATGTCACGTAGCAAAGCCAAAACCAACGCGAAAGCGGGCAAACCAATCAACAGCGGTCTCTGCTGCAGCAAATTATCAAAAATCGATGGCAAACCAAACGTTTGGCCATACTGGTAAATGTAATTTTGCGACGCACTAAACGATCCGTTGAACAATGCTGAAAAAAGCCCAAAGTAGCTCAAACCCCAACCGAACGTAGCTATGACCGTTGCAATGATTGCGGCGCGCCTTCCATTCGGCCTTGCCAAAGCATAAATTGCGAGTGCAAAGACAAGGATGAAAACCGCGTTTAAAACAGGCAAAAGCGTCGGCAAATAACCGTAAACTTTCTCGATTATGGCTGTGTGAAAATCAACAAAATAATGATAAGTCAACGGCACCCCCGCGTAATTGGGCATTTGCGGCGGAAAATTGCCGTTGTTTATGCTTTCAATTATCTCATAATGCAGAGGCGTATCTTGCCAGTTTGAACCCGTCAAAACTATCCCAAACTGGTTCCCAAACCACACACTCCTGCACAAAACAACAAGCGAAACCAGAAAAATTACAGCAAAAACCAAAACGCTTGTCTTCTTAACCTGCCCAAGCCTGAGAAACTTCGGAGGCTTTAATGGTTCGCCCTTCTTAAAAACTACCAGCGTGTAGACTGCCACTAAAGCGAGAAAACTGAAAAGTATCGTTTCCCGCGAGTAGCCAAACGCCAACGATAGGTAATAGATTAATTGGACAGAGAATAAAACGCTGAAAACAGGCACAAAAGCCCATATTTCATGAGATTTTAACGAGAAAAACCGGTAGAAAATCAAGCCAGGAACCAAAAACGTGAAGACCAAAGCGGTAAAGAGAGCAATGTAACCTGAAGCGAACGACGCTAAAGCCAGCAGCAATAGCAAGATGGAGAGCCAGTATTTTTGCAGAACCGCTGAGTACGCAGTGTTCATAATGATTTTTCGCCCGCCTAAAGGATTAATTGTCTGTAATATTTCGATAAAGTATTAAAATTGTCGCTTAATCACGTTTTTAACCAGCAAGCAGTAAGAGACCGGTTTTCTAACAAACCGTTCAACGCCAATTCCGAGAAAGATTAATTAATTAAATTATCATGTATTGATGCGGCGCTTAGGCCATTTGACAGAAAGCCCAGGTAGTATAGTCCGGTCTAGTATATGCGGCTGTCGCCCGCAGGACATCACGAAAAAAAACGTGGCCTGATCCGGGTCCGAATCCCGGCCTGGGCGCCATTTTATCTTTCCTCAAAGTTTTGGGTCGTCACATGGTTTTGTTTGCTGTCGCAAGCATCACAATGGCTGCAGTAAGCAGTTTGCAGGGCTTAGAGTTGCAGTTACCATCCGAAAACTCAACCTAACATCCATACTTTTCCTTTCCTTTCTATCTGCCACCCTTATAAGGGGATATACAATTTGTAGCGAACCATAAAGAGCTGTGTTGCTCAGGATTTCGAATACAAAGGGCTACTCAAGATTTTCTTTTCATAAGCGATAAATCAAGCCTAGCCTAAACGAGTCCGTGATTGTCATGGAACACGAAGAGCAAATTCCCTGCGCTGACTGCCGTTTATGGAGTGCAAAAGAGAAAAAATTCTCCTGCAAGCCCAAAGACTGCAAGGAACTCTCCGCGTGGCTTCTTCAATACGCACCCCAACTTAGCGCAGAAACAGCGCAAATGCAAGTGCAGCTTCCAGAAATCGCAATCCAATACATAGTCTAGAAACCAAAATTGACACTCCAAGCTGAAAAGAAAGGACTAGGAAGAAAGAAGTTCTGATTTCAAATGAGTTCTTTATGTAAGCCAACTTAGAGATGAAGAGGACCGTTTTTGATACTTGTAGATTCATACGGTTGGATAGAATCGAACAAAGAAATAAAAAGTTACTAAAGAATCTTTTTACATTTTATTGTGCGGAAAACATATCAAGCCGATGCAATCATCATGCAAATGGGTATGACAGTTACATCAAAACCACCGCAAAGCGTTCACGCTTCAGATAATTGGTTAAAAGACCTTCTAAAAAACAGCAGCAGCTCCGCCGAAGATAGCCAAATTGTTGCCCGAGCCAGACAGGACAGCTTATGCGTACTGTGCAAGGGCGCAAGGTTTCTCTGCGGCAAAACCCGTTGCCCAATAATGGTTAAAGTTAACTATTTCCTCAAAAGCGTGCCGCTCATGGCAAGCGAAGACATCAATGGCATGTCTCCGCCAAGCGTTTTCATCGGAAGAATCGGCTACCCCAACGTTTACGCTGGACCACTCGTGCCGCCTGTGCATGAAGACACAAGTATTTACGATTTGCCTGAACGTTGGTTTGGTAAATCCATGGATGAAATTGTTGGTTTCCGCAGTTTGCTTGTACGTGGTAAACACAGAGTTAACGTGCAAAAATTCATGGACGCAGGCAAAATACTGGATCAAACACGCGAGTTAGCTCTTGCGGACAGCTGCGTAGACACCGAATTGAACCTTACAAAAAAGCCGCGGGGCTCAATATTTCTCGATGACAATGTTCAACCGTTTGGTCCTTCAGCGCCCATCCGAGACCTGCACGTCGGCAACGCACGGTACGATGATAAGATTGAGAAAGCGTATTATGATACGGATTTGCGGGCTACGCAGGCGGTGCGTGAACTTTACAGTCGAGGCGTCATGGTCTCAAAGATTCAGAAAGCATTCAGCGTCGGCGCTTTTGGAGTGGAAAAGAACAGGCGCCTGGTTCCTACACGATGGAGCATAACAGCCGTCGACGACATCATATCCAAAAATCTCATGGAAAACGTAAAAAATTTCCCTGAAATCAACGAATACAGAGTTTACGAATCAATCTACTTGGATAATGTTTTTGAGATTTTAATGATTCCTGCCCAGTGGAGTTACGAGTCCATGGAAGCCTGGTACCCAGGCACCGTTTGGAACCCGAATGGAAACAGCATCGCGATTTTCTCTGACTGGGAAGGCAACAGTGGACGAACCACATACGCTCAGATAGGCGGCTGCTACTACTCCGCACGCCTAGCAGTTTGTGAGCAATTAGTCAAGGAGAGGCGCCAAGCCACCGCCATTGTACTCAGAGAAGCAAGACCAGGCTACATCATGCCCATCGGCGTCTGGCAAGTACGCGAAAACGTGAGGAACGCCATGCGCCAAAAGCCGTACCTTTTCAAAAGTCTCGCTGAATCGCTACAATTTATCGGTGGCAGATTTGAGATCCCAATTCAACGGTGGATTCTGCAAAGTGAACTTTTAAAGAAAGCGCTTTTCCAGAAAAAAATAACCGACTTCTTTTCGCCCTAAATAGCAGCTTTTTCAACAAGGGGCGCAATTATAATATACAACGTGCTATCCAGTCAGAAACTGGAGAAACTTATGCCATATACAATTCGTTATCATTTTAGTCAGAGTTTTGCTGTTTCCGCTCGTAAGGCATACCTGTGGTGCACTGACTTTACTCCTGAAGACCATGCCCTCATGGGTGAAGACAACGTTGAACGCCAAGTGATGCACCTTACAGATAG
>JBEKHJ010000132.1:0-4771 GCA_050012335.1 Bathyarchaeia archaeon | reverse complement strand
TTAGGTATAGCATTGGATGCAGCAACCGAAGCCTTGTTCAATAAAGTTAAGGGTAAAGGTGCAGGCGGCTCTTACAGTTGGGAAAACCAGTTCTGCATGTTAAGTGAAGCAATAGCGGTTTTTGGGAGAGGAAATGTAAGCACGCATGTAATTGTTGGATTAGGTGAGACAGAGAAAGAAGCAGCCCAAATAATTCAAAAATGCGTTGATATGAGTGTTCTGCCAGCTCTTTTTGCTTTAACACCGATTCGCGGCACGGCATTGGAAAATAATTCTCCGCCGCCGCTTGAATCATACAGGCGTGTGCAGCTTGCTAGGTATTTAATGGTTAAAGGTTCTTCGAGATTTGAGGATATGTCTTTTGATAATGGGGGCAAAATAACAAGTTTCGGACTGGCAAATCAAAAGTTAAATTCAATAATTGAAGGCGACGCGCCCTTTCTTACTTCAGGCTGTCCAGACTGCAATCGCCCCTTTTACAATGAAAAACCAAGCGGACCCATCTACAATTACCCGCGAAAACTAAGCCACGAAGAATCAGAAAAAATTAAACAGTACTTTAACGGTCTCGCAATACCAACAATAAGAAATATCCAACTATTAGAACCCGAAACTCCTTTTCCAGTTAAAGCTAATCCACAATCTAGACTAAAGTTCAGTTGGGAATGTGACTTTTGCGGTAGGACAAATACAGACGATCAGAGAACCACATGCGAATATTGCAAAGCAGTAAGAAAAAAGTAGTTCCTTCATAGTCATAGGCTAGTCAGGCTTCCCTAGCCATGACAGGGAAAGGGCTTACTACTCATATTTTCTTTCTCCCTTCCCCTTAAACATTTTTGAATTAAATAATTAGCTAAGTTTCCTATTAACCGATTATTTTATAGAATCGCTTTTTCAAATAATTTAATAACGAGTTATGAGCAATAGACAATGAGAGAATATGATAGCGGTCACTAATTTGCTTATCGTATTTTCGGGATGGCAACGATTCACTTGAGATGTAATTACCTTGATAGTGATAAAGTTTGCATAGCTTCGACAACAAAAGGAACGTCTGAAAAAGTTAGCACACAAATATTAAATAAATATTGTTTAAATGAAGAACAAATAATAAAATGCCCAAGACTTCACATATTTCAAGAACATTTGAAAGCCTCGAATATGAGTAGTCCACAATCAATTAATCAATATAATTATCAAACAGTTACAAATGCTCCACTTAGTGTTGTCAATTTAGCTTTTAATAAAGAAGTTGAACAAGCATTTTCAAGAGCTTCTGACATTATTAAACGAAAAGAATTGCCTGAAGAACAAGAAGATGAAATTAACTTAATATTAGAAATGCTAAAAGCAGAATTAGAGAATGCCCCAAAAAAAGAGAATGTTCCTAGAATTTCGAAATGCTTTGATTGGTTTAAGAAAAAAGCAAAGGATGCACGTGAGGTATTTCCAATAATAGAACCGTTTATCGTTGAGTGGATAAAGAAAGCGGTTGGTGTTTGAAATGATTCTTCCTTTTTATAATAAAGTTAGAAACGTTCTCGAACACATTGAGAATTATGAGCTTCAGATGTTCTTTAAGGCTCAATATTTGTTGGGAGCAAGGGTGACCGAATTAACAGGAAAAGTACACCCAAGCGATAAGCATAAGGAACCACTAGGTCCAAAATCAAGTGATGCTTCAGAAGACTTTTATGAAAAACTTGAGATTCCAATTCTTTTATTCACCATTAAAAATGAAAGAGCAAAACAAGGTGACCCACCGTTTCGCATAATAGCTTTGCCTAAAGATGGTGACCCTTGGGGTTACCAATTGTATAAGCATTTTAAGGAAACTAAAGATAATGATTTTGTCTTTCCTTACACACGCCAACTTGTCTACAGTACAATAAGAGATAATGGAATTTTCAATGACCTAAAAATTAACATAAACGGTACAGAAGAAAAAGTTTTTCCAAACGATAAATTAAGAAAAGTTCGAAGAGAAGAACTTAGAAAGAAATATGATTTTAAAAGAGACGATTTGGAAGCATATGGAATTACTAAATTTCATGATACGACTAGCGATGACATGAAATCGCTTATGAATAAATGGGATACGTACATCGATAAACTTTACGACATTGACATGAAATTCGAAAATAAAAAACAACCTCAAAATGTAGAAAAAAATCTAGAACCATATACGCCTGAATGGGGTTGGAGTATGGGAAGATTAGTATTGCACAATATTAAATACGGTTATGCCCTCTGTAAGAAAACAGACCAAATTTATCCGTTAAAGAGAAATGAGACACCTAATCGAGAAAGAATGTGCATTTCTTGTTTAAACCAACTTTATAGAATTGAAAATCCGCCAAAAGAGTTAACCAACAAGGTTAAGAAGAAAACTACACTTGCAGATTTCAATGACCCAAACTAAATAATTTTTTTTCGTCATATTGAATAAGTGGACTTTTCAGCTTTTTGTCAAGAAAACAAATTAATATACTATGAGTGATAAATAGGATAAGTAAGATAATTGCCTCTTAAGGGGCAAGGTGTGTGGGAGAGATAAAAGGCTCAGGTGGCTTCAAAGGAAGCCAGCTATACCGATTTTACCTCTCGGCTTGCCCTTTCTCAGGCAATTATTCTTCTTTACCTTTCACTTATAGCAAGAACAGTTTTAAGCGTTTGCACTAGAAAAAACAAAGCTAAATCATCGTCTTTTTTTACTAGAAACTTGATGGGAATACCTACCAACGAAATTTTACTAAATGTTTTAAGCACTTAGAAACTTAGCAGAATATACAAATTCCTTTTTACTTTTTGAATAACATTTCTATCCTTAACATTTCTACTAAAAATAGAACTATGGAAACTAGCAACGATTAAAGGCTGTTCTAGGTAAACTGAAAACTTAGCATTATTCCCGAATATGTACCGAAAAGAACAATTATGCTTTAAGCATGGTCTCGGTAATTGCTGAAAGGTTATAGAGAAAAATCTTAAATCTGGATAGCGTAGAAATAGACTAAACATGGCAGGTAATGATACTAAGGCTGAAGAAAAGAATATTTGGAAGGCAACGAAAGAAAATGTTGATAATGATTTTGAAGAAACAAGAAGATGCCTATTAAATTCATATAATGCTAATGTTCAAGCTCATGCAGGTTACATTATAGCCCTAATGATAGGGTTTTTTGCAATCATTACCACTTTTGAATCTTTTATCAAAATTATAGGCGGAACTATTGTTTTTAGCATTTTAATAATTGTAATCATAGTACCTTCAATACTCATAACGGTAAGGATGTACTATTGGACAATTTATGTAAATACTGCCATACTTATCCCATTTGATACTGCACTTGATTATTTCAACAAATACAACAACATCAAAAAAAGTTATTACTGTAAAGCTCCTAACACAGCTATAATTACATGTGCCATCGAAAAACAAATCCGATATAATTTTGAAAATTATGGTTCGCATAAACTTGCTTTGTATCTCATCCGAAAAGTCTGGAAACAATTAGTCTAAATGTTTCTTTAAATAGCTAAGTTTCCAGAGTATATTAAGTTACTACGACCATTAGGCAATTACTACGACCATTCAGGGGTTAGAAACTTAGCGATATTTACAGAGTACATTAAAGGTCTTAGTATGTACTCAGTAAAGAAACTTTAGAAGTGCGGGGGAAAGCCTAGCATGAAGTAATTTATTAAACTAAATAGTAAATTCTCTCTAAAATGGCTATTAACCAGTACTTTAACTACTGTTAAGTTAGCAATTTATCAGCTGTTTCTTGGGGTTGTTTTTTGTTATCCTTTAGCAATTTAGGCTTTTGTCTTGTTACTTGTTCAACTAAACGCCAGAACTCGTCCATGGTGTAGCCTTTTAGCAGGTCTTTCATGAGTCTTTTGACTTGGTAATATGTCATTTGTGCTTCGCCTTTGTCCAAGCTTTCCTGCGGACCCTTAATGCGCCTGAAAAGCTCATCCATTTGCCGTGGTGAAGCCCTAATTCCTGCTTTCTCCAAAAGCTTCTGAATGAGGGTTTGCCCAGTGTTTCTGCCTATGAAAATAATTGTTTCTCTGCCCACGATTTCAGGTGGGAAGGGCTCGAAAACCAGGGGGTGAGCCATCATTTCCTCCGCTTCTTCTTCTACTTCATGTGTGAAAATGTTTTCGCCTATTATTGGTTTGTGGAATTGGATTGGTAAGGCAAATGCTTTTTCAGCTGATTGAGCAAGGCGGTAAATTTTTCCCATATCTATTCCAGTATTGATATTATAAAGCAGTTCTACTGCTGTCACAACCTCTTCAAATGGAGCTATTCCAGCGCGTTCGCCAAAGCCAGCAATGCATGTATGCAGGTATGAAACACCTTCTTCCATAGCTGCTAAGGTGTTTGCTGATGCCAAGCCGAAATCGTTATGGCAGTGAATTGAAAGCACTGCTTTCTTTTTCACAGAGTCAGGCAAACCATCTCGAACATGGGAAATTAAATAACGCATAGAAAGCGGCCTTATGAATCCAACACTGTCAGCTAGCGCTAACCTTACTGCTCCAGCGTTGGCTGCGGCCACAAAAACTTGCAGGATATCTTCCAGAGGCGTTCTTGTGCCGTCCATGAGCATGAAGCTTACGGTTGCTCCATGCTTTTTTGCGTAGTCTATGCTTTCAACTATTCTTTGTAATGCTTGTTCTTTGGTTATTTTTAGTTTGTATTGCAGGTTTAAACCGTTAATGGGTGACTCAATGGTTACTTCTTTTATACCGCATT
>JBEKHJ010000131.1:0-4800 GCA_050012335.1 Bathyarchaeia archaeon | reverse complement strand
AGAAAATAAAGCAAATGGCTGACTGGATTAGAGACTATTTGGGGAAAGATACGCCGTTTCACCTGCTGCGTTTTCACCCTGATTACAAAATGACAACGCTCCCAGCCACAAAAGTTGAAGATATGGAGAGAGTGTACATGACCGCTAAAAACGAGGGATTAAACTACGTTTACCTTGGAAACGTGCCCGGTCACCCGGCAGAAAACACTTATTGCCCAAACTGTAACGAAGCAGTAATCAAAAGGTACAGCTTCGACATAACCGAATGGAACTTAACGAGTGATATGCGGTGTCCTGTGTGCGGACAACAGATACCGATAAAAGGCAAATTACACCAGTCTAACTTGCGCTTTCCATACGCATTGTTTTAGGCAACGTAGCGAAATAAGCGAATAATCATGCGGAGAATTACAGGGAATGCAGTTCCCTTATGACGAATTAGCAAAGAAGAGTTTAGCTAGGTACTTTGCCATCGTTCATAACAAGAAAATGGCGAAATTCCTCATAGCTAAAAAAGTCGCGACTGAATTTGGCAGCAACGATTCTTTAGAAGCGCTTTGGAAACAGCACACGCACTGTACGGAAGAGTTCCTAAGCCTCGAACGCGAAATTGATATGGGCATAGACTTTAATGCTGTGCCTTTACCTGAGAAATCGTATTTAGATTTGAAGATTAAAATTGTAAACAAGATATTTGAGTGCTGCAATTTCTGCAGTCGCAGATGCAGCGTAAACAGATTAGCCGATAGGTTAGGCTTTTGCGGTTGCGGCAAAATCATGAATGTTTCAAGCATTTTTGCGCATATGGGTGAGGAACCGGAACTTGTGCCTTCGGGAACCGTATTCACTATGGGATGTACCATGCGGTGTCGCCACTGCCAAAACTGGACTATATCGCAATGGAAAGAAGCCTCGATGGAGTACACGCCTGAAGAGTTGGCAAGGGAAGTTGAAAATTTGCGTTTAGAAGGCTGCAGAAACGTGAATCTGGTCGGTGGAGAACCTACGCCATGGCTTAAGCATTGGCTGGAAACCTTCAAGCACATCGGCGTAAACGTGCCTGTTGTTTGGAACTCTAATTCTTATTATAGCCAAGAAACAGCACAGTTGCTAGCGGGTTTTGCCGACGTTTACCTGTTGGATTTCAAGTATGGACGAGGCGATTGTGCGGAGAGGATTTCGGATGCCCCTGATTATTGGGAGGTGTGCACGCATAATCATCTTGAAGCCAAGAAATACGGTGAACTAATAGTGCGAGTGCTAGTTTTGCCAAGCCATTTAGATTGCTGCACTAAGCCGATACTGCAATGGATAGCTGAGAATTTAGGTGTTGAAACAAGAGTTAATGTCATGTTTCAGTACAGGCCTGAATGGCGAGCTTTTGAGGTTCCAGAGTTGCGCCGAAGACTCAATAGAGCGGAGATGGAGAAGGCTTTGCGGTTAGCTGAGCAAGCAGGATTAAAGAACCTATAACCTAACTTAAAGCCATCATTTACAAGTTTGTAAATCAAAAGTTAAACCTACCTATGAAAGCCTCAAATGTGCTACCAAGACACGATAAAAAGAAGAAAATTAACTCTTATTAAGATAAAGCGAAACTGTGCATTGTGAAAGAGCCTAAATGACGAAGTACTACGCGTTGGCAGTTGCAACTGGTTACTGGAAACCCAGCGACAACTACACCGACAAGATAATTGACGCTTTAGAGGGCAAAATTGAAAACGGAGATTTCGTTGTCATATCAGAAAAGGCAATTTCAACAGCAACAGGCAACATAATAGACGAAAGCACCATAAAAACAAGCTTAAACGCAAAAGTTATAGCGCGTTTCTGGATGCGAATTGCCTGGGGATACCCTCTGGGAATATTATGCCGATTTGGACAACGACTGCTGCACAGGTTAAGGGAGTACCCGCTTGAATCTGGAAGCCGCCACAAACAAGTAGCCCTACAACATGCAGGGCTTATGCAAGCGCTCATGTTTGGTTCTGAAGGAGGAATTGACGGCTCCAACCTACCCTATTCTTATGTAAGCCTGCCATTGGGCAATGCGGCTGAAATAGCGCGGGAAATTCAAAATCAAATTCGGCTGAAATTGCGGAAAGATGTTTGCGTAATAATTGCTGACACTGATAAAACTTACAAGTTTAGGAATTTCTTTTTTACTCCAAGACCTAAACCCCTCAAAGGCATACATTCGTTCGGCGGATTTACCACGTACATCATAGGCAGAATGCTTAAACTCAAAAAAAGTTCAACCCCGCTAACGGTTGCAGGCTGCAATCTTCAAGCTAGCGAAGCATTAACAATCACAAACATAGCTGACAAAGCCAGAGGTCCAGGTTCAGGCGCTACAGTTTGGGATATGGCAGCGAGGTTTCAAGTGGAAGTTAACGGTGTAAGCTGGGATATGCTGGCTAAAATCAGGCATAAACCATTAGTTATCGTTAGAAAAAAATAAACCGTGAAGAATTATTTAAACAAAAAATCAAACAAGCTCGATAGTCTCAACTATTGATTTTTGATTAGTCGCAACTAAAAAATCTATGTTAAGCTGTTTTCTTACGGCTTCATAGGCTTTGTTAAGTTTGTATACTGGTTAAGGCATATTAAAAAAAATTAAATTTTTATGCCCTGCGTTGGGTCTTTGATTACCTTATGGAATTCAGCCATTAACTTCTTTGTTACCGGTCCAGGTTTGCCTGTGCCGATTTGGCGTTTGTTGACCTCACGTATCGGCACCATTTCCATAGCAGTTCCAGTAAAGAAAGCCTCTTCAGCGGTAAACAACATAAACGGCGTAAGATTGGTAACTGTTAGTTTTAGACCAAGTTTAACGGCAAGTTTCTCTACGACTTCAGCGGTGATACCAGCAAGTGCACCTGTAGAAGTAGGCGGAGTCAATAATTCGCCATTTTTAACTATGAAAACGTTTTCGCCGACGCCTTCAGCTACGTAACCGTTACTTTCTAGGCATATGGCTTCGTCAACACCGCTGGCGTTTGCTTCGATTTTTGCAAGGACACTGTTCAGGTAGTTGAGTGATTTTATTTCATGCGATGTTGCGTCCACTGGGTTTCGTCTCACCCACGAGAGCATTGTGGTGATTCCGTTTTCTTTTGCTCCGCTCGCATGCAACGAAATCGTGTCCGTGATGATTATAACTGAGGGCTTTGGGCATTTGCGTGGGTCTAATCCAAGGTCGCCTACGCCTCTGGTAACTACCAAGCGAATGTATGAGTCTTTCAACTTGTTTTTCCGCAGGGTTTCAACGACGGCTTGAGTCATTTCCTCTTTGGTTAAGGGAATTTTCAGCGTTATTACGTGTGCTGAACGGTACAGGCGGTCAATGTGCTCTTTGAGTTTGAAGACAATACCGTTGTACTCGCGGATTCCCTCGAAAACGCCGTCACCGTACAGGAGCCCATGGTCGAAAACGGATATTTTAGCCTGTGATTTAGGATAATATGCGCCGTCAATATAGACTACCAGTTCATTGTTCATTTGTGTTTCACTTCTTTGATTGTTGTTTCATATTATTCGATTATTTGATATAGTTTATGTCAATGATACGTATGATTCGTTTATCAACCGTGGAACTGAGGCCTCTTGGAAATGTAGAGCGGCAACGGCAGGGGCTTGAAGGGTTTGCCAGCGATTTTCTCAGACACTTTGGCGATTAGTTGGTCAGCTGTCATGTTTTGCTGTTGACCTTTAAGCTCGCGGTCTCTTACAGACAGGGTTCCTGATTCAATTTCCTTTTCGCCGATAACGATGATGTAGGGTACCCATTCCTGCTCGGCTTCCCGAATTTTTTTCGGCAGAGTTGATGCATTATCGTCAATGTCTACGCGGATGCAATGCGAAGCGATTTGCTTAGCAAGCTCTTCCGCCTTGTCCATAAACTTATCAGATATTGGAATAAGCCGCACTTGAGTTGGCGAAAGCCAAAGCGGAAGCATAGGCGCTTTACCAGCCATCTGCTCACGGTAAGCCTTCTCTAATAGCGCGTAGATGTCTCGCTCGATAGCGCCGCTTGGGGAACAGTGCAGAATTAGCGGGTACTGTTTCTCGCCTTTTTCGTCAACGTAGGTTATTTCATAGCGTTTAGCGTTTTCAACGTCGATTTGGTCTGTGCTGAGGGCTGCGGCTTTGTCTTGGTTGTCAACGAAGTTGATATCCCATTTGAGGATGAAATAGAAGAACCGCTCGTTCCACACTTCAGCCAGCATGGGTTTGCCGAAAGTTTTCGCCAATTCGGCAATGAAATCTTTATGTTCATCATAAAAGCCCTTCGTGAAGCGCACGGCTATTTCGTAATCGTCTTTTGTGAAGCCTATGTTGCTTAAGACTTCCATGCAGATGTTAAAGCGTGTTAATAACTCTTTTTTCGCCTGCTCTAAGTCTGTGCAGAAAGCGTGGCAGTCAGGCATGGTGAAGGCGCGTAGGCGTTTTAAGCCGACGACTTCGCCGCTTTTTTCTCGTCGGAAGCTGTATCGTGTTAACTCGTATAGTTTGATGGGCATTTGCTTGTAGCTGAACTGGGCGTCATGAGCCATAAGGAACTGACCGAAGCATGCGGCGAACCGCAGGAAAAGCTCCTTGTCTTCGGATTTCAAAACGTATTGACGGGCTGGAAATCGGTTTAAGTAACTTTTCAAGCTTGGATGATTAAAGTCATACATGATTGGGGTTTCAACTTCCATGGCGCCGTACGCATTCATCCGACTTGTAACGTACTCTTCAAGCAACGATTTTATCATGCGACCTTTCGGATACCAGCGGATGTTACCTGGATCG
>JBEKHJ010000130.1:0-4819 GCA_050012335.1 Bathyarchaeia archaeon | reverse complement strand
TGTTGAGTCTTTCTCAGTTTTCTTCTTAACCACTTCGCCTGACCATTTAGGTTTAGCGCTGGAGGAATCGCGTGTGCCTTATGAGTTTGCTTTCGCCTTTACCACTGCAGTGCGTTTTGTTCCTGTTTTGGCGGAAGAAGCCCAAACTATAATGGATGCGCAAAAAGCCAGAGGATTGGAATTGGAGAAGGGCAGCTTGCTGAAGAGGATCAGGAATTATGTGCCTGTTCTTATCCCGTTGATTGTTAGTGCTATCCGCAGAAGCCTTGAATTGGCAGAGGCAATGGAGTCTCGAGCATGGGGAGCCACCAAGAAACGCACTAACCTGTACTTGCTCAAACTTCGCAGGGGAGATTATGCTTTGCTAGCAATCACTGTCGGAATTCTTGTGGTGGCTATTTATGTTCGCTTGTTTGTGCCGATTCCAACAATAACCCAGCTACTATAAAGGCACGAGAGCTTGCTAATACTGTCGGAATTTTAAACAGATAGCATTGACTTAACTGGCGTTTTTACGCAAAAATGTCGGTTATGCCGGTTACTGAAGGCTCACACAACCGACTTCCATAATCAACTGTTGGAGTGCATGTTTTTAAAATAGAAAGCAATAATGACAACTAACGTAAAAGATAGAAAGGGATTAGATGACTGAGCATACCCGTTTTGGTCCAGCAGGAGTTCCACCGATGTTCAGACTCTTCGGAGCAAAGTTGCCTGATGTTCCAAGGCTTCTGCGTGAGGAAGGACTTGACGCTTTCGAGTACCAAGCTGTCCGGTGGGGTCAAAAGCCTCAGATGAAACAGGGAGATGCTGAAAAACTCGGCGCTGAAGCAAGAAAAAACGATGTAAGGCTCAGTCTTCACGGCTCGTACTATGTTAACTTGTCGGGTAAAAAGGATGTTGTGGAAGCAAGCAAACGACGTTTGATCGCGTGTGCAACCGCTGCCGATTGGATGGGAGCGTACGTTATGGTTTTTCACACCGGATTTTATGGACGCCTCGAAAAAAGCTTTGCTTTCAAAACCTGCCTTGACGCGTTAAAAGAAGTTAGCACGTCGATGAGAAGCCTTGGCTTAAAAGTGAAGCTTGGACCAGAAACTATGGGAAGAAAATTCCAAGTAGGCACCATAGACGAAATCCTAACCATCTGCCAAGAAGTGGAAGGCACACAACTCGTCATAGACTGGGGACACCTGCATGCACTACACCAAGGAACCTTCAAGAAAACTGAAGACTTACGCGCAGTGGCTGAAAAAGTGGAGCAGAGACTTGGAACAGAAGCCCTAAAAAGCATGCACTGCCACTTCTCAAAAATCGAATTCACAAGCCAAGGCGAAAAACGCCACCACACCCTAGACGAGGAAAGGTATGGACCAGACTTCCACATGCTAGCCGAAGTAATTGCCGACTTCCAAATGCACCCGACAATGATATGCGAATCACCAATCTTGGATATTGATGCTAGAAAAATGCAGGAAACCCTAAAGGAAGTTCTAGAGAGCAAGAAACCGAAAGTTTAACCGTAAATCGAAGGCTCTTCTTGTGCTTAATGCTTAAGCTTTTTAAGATAGTACAATATGCCTACGCAGGCAACGGCTACTGTTGCCGTAGAAGCAGCGGCGACAGTTGCGATTGGAAAAGGCTCTGAACGCTCTAAAGGCGGTAAAGCTATGGTGAAAGTGACATTATCTGAAGCGCCAATATTCCCAGCCTCATCAGTTGCGTAAACCGTGACGTTATGTGCTCCACCAGATAACTGAGTCAACGTCATATTCCCAGTAGCAGTAATGTTCTCGTGTCCGTCTAGGCTATACGAGATTTGCGAAAACGTCTCGTTAACCGTGAAATCCAGCGGTACGTCAGATGTGTTGTAAGCTTTGGTTTCTGGAGATAGGATTGAGATGTTTGGGGGGATGGAGTCAATGTTGAACGAAACTGTTGCGAAAATAGCCCACACATAACCACTATAAGACAACATAAATTGGTCAACTCTTACCCAGACCGTTAGGTTGTGGGGTCCTTGGGATAAATCAGTTAGGGTCCCGTTGCCAACATAACGATTTCCTGAACCCGAGAGAGCTATGGAAACGTTTTCGGGGAATTCATCAAGGAGGTTAGTGTTTACGATTAGGTCAACAAGTTTAGATGTGTCATAATCCAAAGCACAGCCATGCCTTAAAAAAAAGGTCAAAAAGACCCCCACTAAAATCTTCCATTGGTACAACATCGGATTCTATTGTAAAAGCTAATGTAACATTGTTTACGTTATAGGTCTTATTTTCTGGCGACTGTATGGTAACGTTTGCGTTTGTGTTCCCGTCAATGATTGTGTTATTATTAGAGGTTGTCTCCCCCTGAACGATGAATGTCCTTGCTCCATTTTGGATTAACAGCGTTCCAGCTAACACTGAGATCAGCAGCGCCGAGATGAGTGTTAGTGCCAACGCTGTTCTCTTCATGGGTTCCGACTTCCCTTGCGTTTCTTGAAGTAGACCAGTAGACCCACGCCAACAATAGCTATAGACGCTGAAATAGCTGCGATAAATGTTGTTGGGAAATGCACATCTACGCTGAAATAGATTATTTCTGAAGCCCCAATGTTTCCAGCCTCATCAATTGCGTAAACTGTTACGTTATGCGCTCCATTAGATAATCCACTCAGCGTGATATTTCTAGAAACCGTCACATTGCCCTCTCCATCCAAGCTATAGATAATTTGTGAAACTGGTCCGCTTATTGTGAAATTCAATGGAATACTGGGGGTTTCATATGTTATGTTTTCTATTGAGATTCTCGGGGGAGTGGTGTCAATCGTGAAGTTTATCAAATCGGATGAAGTCTCATATGGCAAATATCGCTCCCAAAATCCATGACCCTCCAAATCCCATCCGTCACAATAAGTATGAATTGCCAAGTTGTGTACTCCATCTGCCAAGTTGGTCAAATCCTCAGAATAGCTAAAAGGAGAAGACAAGTAACTATTAACGTCAATTGACCGATAATCTTTTCCATCTAATGTAATGTTAACTTGGGAAAGTTTGTTTTTAAACACTTTTGGGTCACCCACTGTGCTCCAAGAAATTAGCCACCCTTCTGGCTTTGTTATTGTAAAGTTTAATGGAACATTGTTGGAACAGAATGTTTCATTATCCACTGGTGAATGTATTGAAATAATCGGAGGCGCAGTGTATGTATATGCTTCATAGGGATCAGCCACCCCAAAGTTAACAATCAGTGATTCAGCTACTGTTGAAACTAAAAGTGCCAAAATAAGAACTAACACTGTTAATTTTTTATTTGACATCTAAACCAATTAATCACCTGTTGTTTTTTAGTATTAAACGGTTTTTGTATAGGTTTCTTGACTAAGCGATTATTTTTTAGTCCAGATTTCTTGACTAAGTCTTTTAACACATATTATTTTGCGTCACCATCACACCGTTAATCAGCATGCTTAGCTAGCAAACGTTCAGCTAAACTCAATTCCTCGACCGTATTGATGTTTACCGCCAATTCATCCTTGTCTAGCAAGTAAATGTCTTGGTCGAGCCATTCGTCGCCGTACCGTTTATGCCCATCTATAACGTTGATGCCCACGGGAACCACGTCTTTGTCGTCCATTTTGAAAGAGTACTCGCTGCTCATGCCAAGCTTGGTTTTGGTTTCAAGCGGAACAGCAACAGTCAACGCTGGCTTTCCGCAACGCTCATAACGTTCAACAATAGCATCCAACACCTCGCCTGTGATTAACGGCAAATCAGCCGCGATGGCTAAAAAAACTCCTAACTTGAGATTTTGGGCAGCATAACCCATGTCAGAAACATAATCCTTCCCGGGAGTTTCAACTACTTTAACTGGGAACTGGCTCATTAACTTGGCAGTATTAGGCGTGCAACTACTCACTGCCACAACAATGGAATCTATTTTTTTGGCTTTCTTTAGGGCTGCAAGCACGTATTCGATGACTGGTTTGCCGCAGACTTTTATCAATGGTTTCTCTTCTGCCGTTCGCATGCGGGTTCCTTTTCCGCCAGCCATAACAAGCGCTGTCACGCCCATGCAGCCACCGCCAACAAAACAATCACGCAAACCATCCTAGTCAACTCGTTAGTGGCGCCGAACACATCGCCTGTAACCCCGTTGAAATGTCTATGCGCAATGGCGACCATAACTAAACCAGTAATTACGCCTGCTAGAACAGTAAAAGCGCCTGCCCAATGCAACAGAGGCAAAGCTACAGCGAAAGAAATTAGCAGCGCAGCAATCAAACGCAGATTACCTTTACCTTTTTGCATAGCTTCTAGAAACGGAGTATTCATACCTTCATGAACAGATTTTCCAGCCCAAGCCGCAACAACCATAGAAAGCTTAGCTGAAACCTCAACAATGATGATGCCCCCAACTATTATGCTACTATTCAACTGGCCAATGGCTAAAGCTGTAATTAACATGGTCATGATACCCAAGGATAAGCCGCCAGCGCCAGTTAACTGGTCATGCATAACCTCAATCTTATGCTCAAAAGAACCATGAGCCATAACGCCATCACCAAAATCCAATAAACCGTCTGTGTGGTGAAGCCCAGTAATCAATAATAACAAAGCCAACACTAAACCGCCAACCACTATGCCAGGCAAAAACAGATAACTAATCCAGCCGAACAATCCAGCCAACAAACCAATAAATGCGCCTATTAAGGGAAAAGCCCACATGCTCTTGGCGCAGTCAGTCAGCATGTCTTTATCCATGGTTACTGGAAAAATCGTGAGGAAAGAAAGAAGGTTCTTTAACTCTTTAACAACCATCTCACTTCAAACCC
>JBEKHJ010000129.1:0-4833 GCA_050012335.1 Bathyarchaeia archaeon | reverse complement strand
TTACTAACTGCCTTAAGCTTGGTGTCATGAAGCCTGTTTTTTCAGCGAACTCAAGGCAACGTGCTAAAAAATTCTCAACGGAAGGCTCATCCAAAATTGACTCTAACGTTTTTCTACCATACCGGTTAACTTCAAGCCGTTTCTCAGCCGATGAGAGTACTTGTTTGGTTGGTGTAGACCCGAAAACTCCTGCGACAATAACGTAGTCTGAACTTAAGGGTAAACGGTCTATGACGCTTATTCCAGGTGCGCCAGGTTCAAGGGTTAAGACACAGCCGCCGAGCATTAAGGGACCAACTGTGCCTAAGCCCGTTTTGCATTGGACTTCGGCAACATGCGCTATTTTGCCGATTTGGTTGTAGGTTAATGGTAAATCTAGTGCTTCTTTGAGGGCTAAAGCAGCGGTTAATGCTCCTCCAGCGCTTGTGCCGAAGCCTGCGCCGATGGGAACCTCAACTTTATGGTCAACAATAACAACGTAAGATTTATTCAGTTTACTTAGCAAAGCTTCTACGACGGTTCTGGTTGTTTCAGCTTCCGGCGCACGTTTGCCATTAATGAAAACGGTGATGCCTGAGCTTTTTGATTCTTGAACAGTGACCTGTGTCCAAACGCCCTTCTGAAGCCCAAAACCGCCGCCTCTAGCGCCAACAAGCTCTAAATCGGTAAATGGTTTTCCTTTTTTGTCGGTGTCGCAGATTTCAAAGAAACTTGAGATTCCAGCTGGTGCAAAGGCTTTGGCAGTTTTTGTCTTCTTCATTGCTTCGCCTTTTCTTTGGTTTCTTGGCTTTGTTTAATAAATGGGAATGCTCTTTCAATCGCCCAAACTATTGGTGGTCCAAGAACTATTAGGAATGGGATTTCGGTGAAAAAGGTAAACAGGAAGGTTGCTATTGCAACTGGTGCAGTAAAGGGCGTCGCCTGTGGAGCAAAGAATTGAGAGTAAACAGGTACCATGATTCCGATTATGGCGGCTCCAACTAGCATGCCGACTACGGAACCTAGTTCTAGACTTCGCCACTTTGAGTTTCTAAAAAGAATGAGTATTACTATGAAAAACGCGTAGCTTAAAGCTGCTACTATTACAAAAGTTATGTTAGTATAAATGAGTGCTAGACCTGTTAGTATGGCTGTTACCACTCCGTAACCTACCACTGGAATTGACCAATGTGTTTTCTTGTTTGCGATGTAGCCGATGATGAAAAAGGCTGCAAAATTGCTTGTTACTCCTGCCAGTAAACTTAAGACTGGATTACCGCTAAGGATTAAATCGTTCATGAAAATTCCAACTGCCCCGCCTAAGCCACCGACCCATGGACCGAAGACCACTGCGAAAATGGCTGGAATTATAGCTTGAGGCCAAAACCTGACTGGGCCAAAGCTGACAGGAAGAACTGAGTAAAAGAAGACGCCAGCAGCAACGTATAATGCTGCATTTAACGCGAAAGCTGCTACATTGAGGGTTTTCAAGATAGCTCACTACGTATTAAGCTTAACACTGAAAACTCATGTTGCAATTAAGTGTTCCGTTTATAACGTTTAAACATGATTAAACTAAAAAGTCCAAAAATCGCTTTGCTTGAGCTTAGTTTCTTTGAACAAATGCTTCAGCCATTAAATGAGAATTTATTTTTTATGTCTTTTGATTCTTTCTTGCCTTTGGGTTTTCTTGCGCCAATCTTTCTTTCTCTGGGTTGTTAAGGAAAACCTTTCTTGGCGTGGCATGGTTAGTTTTCTGTGGTGTGAAATGTTTACATAGAATGTTTCGTAGTCAATTTTGTTTGCTTTTAAATCTTCAAGATTCTGGTTCAGTTCCTTTTTCGCTTCAACCTCAGTTACCTTGTCAAATGTTTCTGAGTAAACGAGGTAAGCAGCATGGAACTGGAAGTGGTTGAGGTCGTCGATTAAAAGTTTCTCTATTTGGGGTACTGATTCATTTTTGGTTGGTTCGTTTGGTTGTTCAGTCATGTTTATCCAGCTTTCGATGTGAGCAATGATTGTTTTTCCCTCTTTTATAGATGTTTGCCTTTCAAAATAGATTTTTCCAAAAAAGGCTTGTGCTTCTAATGCTTGGAAAGAAATTATAGCTCCCGTTATAATAAAGGAGCCAATAAGCATCTAGTGCTCTGTGAACTTCCTCTCTCCCTCACAAATAGGTTCAATTGGTGGGTAGAACTTGGTTCGCTTTACGCTTTTTCTACGCAAAAATCAATCATCGTTTAATGTGTTGCCTTATTTTTTCAGCGTCCTTATCCAACAATTCAGCAGATCGGAAACCGCTTTCATGGCGAAACTGACTGTAAGGTTTCATTGGAATAACATGCACATGCAAGTGAAAAACCACCTGCCCAGCAGCTTCCCCGTTATTCTGCACAATCCTGATGCCTTCAACACCCGTTGCATCGTTAACCGCATGCGCTATCCTCTTGACTATCCGAAACAGGTAAGCTGCTTCTTCCTCTGGAATCTCATAAATGTTAACGTAATGCTTTTTGGGCGCCACAAGCGTATGCCCCACGTTCACTGGACGATTACTCAAAAAAGCAACCACTTGCTCATCCTCGTAAACTATGCTTGCAGGCGCTTCCTTACGGATTATCTGGCAGAATACGCATTCGGACATCAGAGTCATACCTTCAAGCGGTTTAAAAGTAGGTATAGCTTTAATAGAATTTCTACAGTCAATAGTGCTTTATGGATACTTTAGTTGATGATATAGGCAGTTTTCCGTTGCCGTTAGGGGTTGGAAGAGAAAGCTTTAGCAGGGCGTATCAGCTTGCAAGGGAAGCGATACTTCAAGGAAAGGATATAACGAAGGATGACTTCCTACAAAGCAATTTTTGCAATATAGTGCTTGATGCTTTTAAGAAAAAAATCGCTTCTGGTTTAGATGTGGTCAATTTTCCCCAGCAGTACGATGGCATAAAACAGGTCGGTGACATGGTGCATGTGGCGATGGAGAAAGGCTCATTCCTCGTGGAAGAGAAAAACGCTGTTCTACCAGAAGTATATCTAATCAATCAACAAGCCAAATCGCTTAGCGAGGAATTTGGCAAAAAGATCCAGTTACGTGTGTCAATTTTTGGTCCTCTGGAGCAGTATTTGCATGAGGTTGGAAAAACCTCCTATCAAGACGTATTGGACGCGTTTGCTGAGACAATTAGGCGTTTTGCAAAAAACTCAATCTTAAACAACAAATACATCGAAACCAAGGTAGTTTCGATTGACGAGCCAAGCTTCGGCTTCAACAACATCCAAGCCGCACCTGACGTGATTTGCGGAGTGCTTGAGAAAGCCTTTGATTTCCAAGGTGCCGTAAGGCAGATTCACTTGCACTCGGCTTCGGGAGTGCACGATTTACTCTGTATAAAAAAACTTGATGTGTTATCGTTTGAGTACGCGGCTTCACCAAGCAACATTGAAGCAGTTCCTAAAAGCATGCTTGAAAAAGCGGATAAGCAAATCAGAGTAGGCGTTTCCAGAACAGACATTGGCAGTATTTTGGCTGAACTCTACGAGAAAGGCGTCGCCAAGCCATCAGCGGAGCAATTGGTTGAGTCAGAGGACACCATAAGGAAAAGATACAAATTTGCCAAAGAAAAATATGGCGATAGGATGACGTTTACGGGTCCTGACTGCGGTTTAGGCGGCTGGCCTAGCCAAGAAGCTGCTCAACTTTTGCTGGAGCGCACGGTGAAAGCAGTAAAGGCAACTCCGACAAGCTAACATAACTATTTTTCTTGTTTTGCTCCCGATAAGCAAAAAGCGCTTCTTTTTCAGTTACAAATAAGTTTTAACGCTTCTGGAGCTACCGACAAAAAAGGAAAAGAAAAAAAAGGTTCTTACTCTGATTGTTCAGGTTGTTGTGGCAGTTCTTGGTTTGCCATTGGTTTCTTCTTTGCCGCCATGTCCTGTTGCGCCTTAGTTAGGTCTTTGAAGCCGTAGGTTCCAACTGGTGGCCAGCCTGCTTCCGGCATGACTGCCGGGATCAGCATTATGGTGTTTGTTTGTGATTGCTGACCTAGCTCGTAGAGTATGTTCATCCATCTAAGTCTTAGGCCTTCTGGGCTTGCCTCGTACGCTTTTGCTGCTTCAATCATTTTTTGTGACGCTTCAAACTCAGCTGTAGCCAACGTAACCCGTGCCATCCTTTCCCTTTCAGCCTGCGCCTGTCTGGACATGGCGTCCTGCAGGTTGCTGGGTATTATGACATCTCGGACTTCAACAGCTGTGGCTTTTATTCCCCAAGCCTCAGTTTTTTCGTCAATGATCTCGCGCAGGTGGGCCCCAATTTTTTCCCGTTCCGCGAGTAACTCGTTAAGTGTAACCTTGCCTATTACTTCCCTGAGGGTAGTTTGTGAAGCTAGCTGTGTGGCTTGAAAATAGTTCTCAACGGCCAGAACAGCTTTCTCCAAATCCACGGGCTTCATGTATAACACTGAATCAACGTTTACTGGAACGTTGTCCTTGGTTAAGGTTGATTCTGTGCGGAATTGTATAGTGTCTATCCTCGTGGAGATTTTCATAGGTGCCCTGTCAATTATCGGAATAAGATAGATTATTCCTGGACCTTTCAAGCCTACATATCGTCCAAGCCTTAAAACTGGCATCCTTTCCCATTCTCTTAGCACGCGGATGCCGCTTAACAGGAAAATTGCAACTACAAAAGCTATGAAACCGATGATAGGAATTAGAACGTCAACCAACTTTCACACCCTCAATAAGCTATTCTGCATTCCGGAGAGTTAAGCTTTTTGCTCGGCTGGTTTTACTACAAGGAACATGCCTTCCATGCCCACGACTTCCACCACTTGACCGACGGCTATTGTTGTG
>JBEKHJ010000128.1:0-4850 GCA_050012335.1 Bathyarchaeia archaeon | reverse complement strand
AAACAACGCCAACAACTATCACAATACCTTCCGTATGCGGAACAAATTTGCCGTCATCTACGCCGAGCACGCGGATTTCAGATTTTATCACTCGAAAGTCTTTAACTTCCAAAATCTTTCCCTGAAAGTTATAAGGCAGGTTTCAGCTTTTAAATTAAATCTCAAGCCAACTTCTTGAATCTAATTTGATATTAAAATTGAAAAAGCTAAACATCAACGGAAAAGAGAATTAAGCTTTTATAACACGCTCTAACTCTTTGCTGAAAGCTTCATTCGCTTCTCGAATTTTCTCAACAGCCTTAATTAAGGCGGCTTCAGGCTTTGCATTTCCTTTCATTCTAACGTAAATAATGGGGTTTGACGCTAAAGGATGCGGTATATCGTAGCCTGCAAAATCCACATTTTTATCTTCTAAAAGCCTCGTCTGCAACAAGTTGCAAAGGCCATGAGTGGTGCCTTCAATTTCTATTTTAAGCTCGTTCCCCGATTTTTTTAACACGTTAATTTTCATGCCAATTCTCCTCTTTTTTGCTATATCTCTTCTTTTCCATAATCGGAAGCGATTTTACGTTCTTCAATATTACCGCATTTTGGACAGTGCAATTCATACCGTTGGGGTTCCAGCAAATTGGCGCATCGAGAGCAGAAGGCATACAAAACACCTAAGTCCTTTTCGTTAGTTGATAAATGGTAAATGCGGTTTTTTTCACTAATTACTTTAGCTCTGATTATGTCGCCAGGCTTGCATACTTCATTCATTGAATTAATGTATCTGTCAGAAACATCAGAAATATGCAAGATACCGCCAAAGGTGCCTGAGAGCTTTTTGTTCCCTATCTTAAAGATTCTCACAAAAACATTATCAGACTGCGCGTTACCAACTTGCCCCACAATCGTAGTTGAAACTTTCGGGATGACTGCACCGTTAATTAATGGGTAAACAGAAACACGCTTGTTAAGTAAATCTAGTAATGCACGACCAACAATCTTGGAGTAGATAACGCCATCTTTAACGTATGTTCCAGAATCTGGAATAAACTCTTCAATAACACCTAAGCGTTCTCCAGGCAACACTAAATGACCACTTTTTTGTTCAGGAGGTTTTAGACTCATGATAGTTCCCTTTATCTTTAAATAAGCTAAACAGTCACGTTTGATAAATGCATATGCTAAGTTTCCATTCTTATCAATAAACCTTTTGATTAATATTGTTAAGTATCTTTTCCTAAAAGAAAAAAAAGAAATACTAGTAGCAAGCTACCAAGCTTCTATGAAATTACTTTTCGAAGAAACAACGCAGAAATGCTTCAGCCCAGCAGAAGCAAGAATTAAAAAGCTAAAGACCTGGGTTAAGCAGGCAAACTTGGCAAGCGATTCGGGAACCTTTTTTTGTTGCCAAAGACAATTTAGGTTAGAAAGGAATTGCCATGATTCCTGAAAATATAGACAGAAAACAGGTTATAAAGGCGATAGAAGAAGTCAAAAGAACGGGTATTCCCAAAAGAAGAAAATCAAAAAAGTTTCTCATGAAATTTGAAGACAGCTATTTTCCGCCAAAGTACGTAATCTCTTTAGCTAATAAATATGCAAATGGCGAAGAGTTGAACCCTGAAGGGTTTAGCGGCGGCTCGGAATCAAATGATTTCTTAAGAGCGTTAGGTTTTGAGATTTTGGAAAAGAAGTTCTCTAAAGAGAACTGCACTGCGCCTCGTTATGAACTCCGGAAAACTACTTCTTCGAAAGTGCATCATAATGAAAGATGCCCAAAATGTAAGCAAACCATCGAAAAACTCTTAGAGAAAATCTATGGAAAAGTCGAGCGAAACTATAAATTTGAAGTTGGAACGCATCCAGACGATTACTTAAACTCCGCAGGTTACGACAAATTAAAGGAGATTTACGATGCCCTTAAGAACTGCAGAGGCTTTGGAGAGTTTGTCAAAGCCGCAACACTTCCAAATTGCGATTTCTTTATTCCAAATCCAGGGTTTATGGTTGAATTTGATGAATCACAGCATTTTACCTTACCCAGAAAAATTGCTTTGGAAAGGTATCCGAATGACCTTAGACTTGGGTTTAACCGTGCGAAATGGATAGCATCGTGTGACAGAATCAATGCCCAAGATAACAATCCGCCTTACAGAGACGAACAACGGGCATGGTATGACACCTTAAGAGATTTTCTTCCAGCAGTAAAAGGTTTAAAGCCGACTGTTAGGTTGTTGGCTAGAGATTTTGTGTGGTGCAATCTTAACCCTGAATACGCATCAGATGTTGAAAGGTTTAAGGAGTTTATAAAAAACGCTTCTGACCACTGGAAAATAGAAGTAAAAGGAAAAGAAGAGCCTAATCCGTTTTTCTCAAGGATAATCATAGCTGATGAGTGGGATGGAAATCCCAGTAAAGCTAAGGCTCTTCTTGAAGATGTCTGTGAGAAGTGGCCAAAAGGACAGAAAGTCAAATTTCTCGTAACATGCGGCGGGTTCGTTCAGTTTGACTGGCCAAAGTCAATGTCGCGAATGGATGTTGGCGATAATAAAAACCCAAATGAGGAAGCTGTAAATGCCTTGGTCGCGGAAGCTGAGAATTGTGCGAAGCTTGTTCTTGGTGAAGGATTGAGTGATAAACTAAGGCAATTTACAGACTATGTAACGTTGGGTATAGATTCTTCTAAAGAGAAGATATCTACCACCCAGAATTATATAGGTAAACTTCATGTGGAGCTGGTGTTTCTGATTGATTTGAGAAATAACGAGTTTTACTGGACAGGCAAATCATATCCAACATCTGGTCAGCAAAATGGACTAGTGCGAATCACAAAGTTAGAAAAACACTTTTTTGACTTGGATATTGGAAATGTTATGATACTTGGTTGTCATGATTTAGCTATATTTAATCCACGATCTAAGAATGCAAAGTATTGGCGTGAGCAAACCAACAGGGACTTCAAACAATTGGCGACTACTAAGGAACCAGTTTGCGTGTTGCATCATCCTCATACAACCGTAATAAGAAAAACATGGCTCACCTCTTGGAATTTTCTGATAAAAAAGCTTCCTTCAGTAGAACAATATGCAGGCGCTGGAAGATACCACGAGCCCAATCGAGAGAGGTCAAAATGGGATACTTTAGATAATGTGCTGGATAGTACAAAATGTGGTAGATCGATAGACTTTGTGGTTTGCAAATGAGAATCTATCCTCTTTTTCCAAATCAAATAAAACTTTTGGTTGCATAAGAAAACCGCAGACTTTGATTAGATTAGTAGATCCGTAAGTGTCTTTCGTGCTTGAAAAAATATTGTAAATCTTTTTTGAGTTGATTGTTGGGTTTTTCTGGAAAAATGCAAGGGTGCCGTTAAGGTTGTTGATGTTGTTGATGATACTAGCGTTTTCAGAGACGGCAAGACCTAGCCGGGCGTTAACGTTGCGTTGTTGTTGATGATGAACTATTTTTCTTCTTTTCAGAAAATGTAAGGCCTAGGCGGTATAACGTTAATCCAGTAATTTTCTAGGCTGCCGCACGAAGTTAAATGTTGCGTCCAAACAAAAAACACTTGCGGATCTACTGTAATAAACAAAATTAATTCCAGACCCAAAGGGCCTAAAAATTTATTCAACGCTTACTTTTTCGATAACATATAAGTCAACCACAAATTCATGCTTAATTTTTGTGTGAAAATCAAACATTCGGGGAATAGTCATGAGCATAGCATAAACTGCTTTAACAACGCCATTATGTTGTGCGACAAACCTTTCTAAAAAGGGAGAAGGAGAAATCTGCAAAAACCCGCTGCTTGCTTTAAGCTGCTTGATTAATTGCTTATCGGTTTGCGGATGATTATGAAGAGAATAAACTGAATTGCCCACTTCTAAAGCCTTTGCTAAAAACGCTCTGTCAGCTTCACGTGTTTGCACCCCAAAAGGCGGATTTTGCAAAACAGTGTCAAATCTGCCCACGATAGCGCTGACGTCGCCAATAATCCATTGAACATTTTCAGCTAAACTATTTTTCAATGAATTTTCAACGGCAGTTTTAATGGCTAACCTAGCAACATCAACTCCTACAACGTTCTTAGCTCCAAGATAAGAGGCGCCTAAAGCAAGCCTCCCTGTTCCACACCCTAAATCCAGCACGGTTTTGCCAATAATATCGTTATTTGCATAGGCAGCAATGTACAGCATGGTTGATGCAATTGCCTCGGAAATAGTGTACTGTTCAAGATGCGCCTGAGGAGAAAGCTGAGGAGCAATTTTCGAGAGAAAAAGCGCTAAATCTAATTTTCGAATAATCCTTTTTTGAGCATATTCTCCCATGAAGATCCGCCAGAAATCACCATAAACTCGTTAATAGTTAACACTGGCTTCAAAAACTTTTCCGGAGCATCAAGAGAAATCCGAGGACATGCCGTGTTGACGTATGCATCAATGGATGGAAATTCCAAGAGTGCTTCAGGAATGATTTCCCTAACAGCCAACAGATAAGCAACTTTTCCATTTTTCTCTGCTAACTCCTTAATCTTCAATGCTTCGTCAAACCGTTTTTGCCCTGGTTTCAAACCAATAAGAACCCCGAAAGCTTTGGCGTGTTGCGCTTCTTCAATGCAGGTCCAACGCTGCTTGAGGATTTTTTGGGCTTCATCATTAATTGAGAAAGCCCTATTATCGTACGGATCGGCTATGAAGGTTGGTTTAGAGGTGCTTAAAGCTATGCCTAAAGCGTGGAACCTTCCGCCGCCAACAAAAAGGAAAGCTTCTACTTCGTCAGCGATTGATTTTACGTTGCTGTAATTGCAGCCGCTGACTTGTCCAGGGTAACTCATTTGCCCCGTATCGCCGATTATTACTGTC
>JBEKHJ010000127.1:0-4904 GCA_050012335.1 Bathyarchaeia archaeon | reverse complement strand
AAGCCGGTGAGGGAATTGTACGATTTAAAATTGGAGAACGCTTTTTTTGTGGGTGTTACCTCGCCGATACTAGCAATAGCTAAAACAATTGAAGGCTTAGCTGCTATGAAGGCTGAGATTTTGGAGAGACCGGTCGATTTTGTGGTGGTTAATACTGATGGTTGGGTTACAGACGATGTTGCTGTAAGATATAAAACTCAATTAGTCAAAGAGCTTAACCCTGACGTTACAGTTGGCGTTCAAGTAGAGGATGAACTTTCGCCTCTGATTGCTAACCTAGAAAAAACCCCTATTATTGTAGTAGAACCCTCTGCTTCTCTTAAGCAGCGGAGCGCAGAAAAACGCAAAAGCCTGCGAGAAATGAGTTACGCAAGGTATTTAAAAGATGCAAAGTTGCAGTGTTATCCCATTAGCCAATTGGTAATTGAAGAAAAATCGGCTTTACCAAAAAATGAAGATGCGAAAAAAGGATTACTTGTCGGGTTATATCGGAGCAAATTTTTAGGAATCGGTGTCTTGCGCGAAATTAATCAGGTAAGAAAAGCGTTAAAAGTTCAAACTGCAGTTTCCGCTAAGCCATCAAGGATTGTTATAGGAAAAGTTTTGTTAGATGATAAGCTTCGCGAAATTCAAGACTGAATTTCGAAGAAATTGCTTATTTCCCCAGCTAAAACGCCCTTGCTGTCAGGTAAAATCTTCATACCATTGCTAATCCATGAGGGCAAAAAACTGCGGCAGTAATTTGTGGCAAAACGGTAGTCTAAAAAGACAATGGCGCCTTGGTCATCCAGCGTTCGTATGGGTCTGCCTGCGGCTTGAGAAGCCCGCTTCATAGCGGGCAAAACATAACCGTATTCGCGTCCAAGCCCTGGAAAACATTTCTCATAATAATCAATTTGCGCTTTCACCCTCGGCGTCGGCTCTGCATAGGGTACGCCTACGACTATTACAGAGTTCATTTGGTTGCCTGGAAAGTCCACGCCTTCCGAGGTTCTTCCTCCTTGAACGCCGAGGAACACGGCGCCGTTTCTGTCGCCGCATGCTTTGAAGTCTGAGACCATTTTCTCGTTTGCTTTAGAAGTCATACCTCTTCGCTCATGAAATAGCGGTTTTTCTAAAACATTCTCCAAACCTTCGGAGACCAGAGCGTTTAGTACTTCAAATGATGCAGCGAAAACTCCAGTGTTGGTCGGAGTATTCTTTACAACCTCATTTATTCGTTGTATGATTGTTTGGTACATTGCTGGGGTTCTTTTCTCCATAGATGTGGTGACGCCGAGGGAAACGGCTGAGAACACGTGTTCTTTTGGAAACGGCGATGGCACAATGCATTTCACAGTGCTTTGTGGCAGTTTTGTTATTCGTGCGTAAGCTTCCAGCGGCTGAAGAGTACCAGACATTATCACGTTGGCATAGGTGGATGAGAAAACGGGTTCCGTGATTTTCGAGGGGTCGAGTGCAACGATTTCTAGTTTTGCTGTTTTATTTTTTTCTTTGTTGAGATAGCGGCTTGCGACGTTTATGTATGAGTTATCGCCTAAGGTTTCAAGCCATTTTAGCAGGAAATCGCCCATTGCATGGACATAGGAGCGTGGGTTTTTTCCCTCTGCCAACAACCTCTTCTTAATTGCACTGCCTACTTCATGCAAGTGTTCAAAGAATTCTCTGGGATTAGAGACATTGCCCTGCTTTTGAATGATTTCAATAATTCTATCTGGCGAGATTATTTCTTCTCTGTAAACCTGGTCGGTTAATTTTTCCACTTCAGCTCTAAAAAATTGGGCAAAATTCTCAATGTCTTTGTATCCGAACCTGTTGGCTTCTAATTCTGCTTGCTTCATCACAAAAAGCGATAGGGTGCTGCTTGAGATGTCAATAGCTGTCTCAGGCAAATTATGCGCTTCGTCAACGATTAAAATTATTTTTTGCAACTCAGACTCAAGATTTTTCAGAAACGCCGTTCGAATCACGGGGTCAAAAACATACAGGTAACTTAAGGCAACTACTTTGGCATCTGATAAGGCTGATTTCACTAGTTCGTATGGGCAGATTTCTTTTTTCTTGCAGATTCTAAGGATTTCAGACGCCATGTAAGGACGAGCGGCAACTTGCTGTTGAAGTTGAAGGTAATCGTAGGTTCGCTCGTCCACGTTAATGTAGTAAGGGCATCTGCTTTTTGCCTTCAATAACTCACAAACTTCCATCAATGACTTTGAGTCAAAAGCGCCTCGGGCGGCGAAAACGTTAAGGCACATTTCATTGCGCCCGCGAATGGAAACACCTGCAACATGATGCTTATTGTAAATTGCTCTTAACTCTTCTATAACGCGGTCATGCTGCCGATGAGTCCGTGCCACATAAAGTATTTTCAAGTTTTTCTCGACGGCTACTGGTAAGCAAGCGGAAAGAGCTGAAATGGTTTTTCCCAGACCGTTACTGCCTTCGATGAGAACAGAACGCCTCTCATGTACGGCGTTGAAAACCGTGTTTACAAACTCATCTTGGTGTGGCCGCACGCTATTGTATGGGAAGTACTCTGTGACTTCGCTTGGCAGCTTAATCATGCTTACCACCTAAATCATTCGATGGACAGTAATTGTTCACTGGGCATTCAATGCAATGGGGCCGTCTTGCTTTACAATATTTTCTGCCATGCGCAATCAACAGCAAATGAACTGCCAAGTAATCTTTCGGCTGAAAAAGCGACTGAAGACTCAAGCGTACAGCTTCGTAATTGCCGTTTGCTGGCGCTAAACCAAGCCGCTTAGCAACACGATTCACATGCGTATCCACAGGTATGGTGGGTTGGTTTGCTGAGAAGAGCAAGACAACATCCGCCGTTTTCGGCCCGACTCCGGGCAGTTCAGTGAGCATTTTTCTAGCCTCATCCAACGGCAAAGATAAAACAGGCGCAAGTGAACCGTGAAATTTTTCCAGAATAATTTTTGAGGCAGTCTGTATTGTTTTAGCTTTGCTCTTGTAAAGACCGCCAACTCGAAGGCAAGCTTCAATCCTGCTTATTTCAGCATTTGCCAGCACTTCAGGCGTTATTTCGAACTGCTTCGAGAGGTTTTCGAAGGCTCTTGCCGTATTGCGGTCAGCGGTGTTTTGTGAAATAATCGTTACAACTAAGGTTTCGAATGGGTCCTTTTTTGATTTAACCAATTTAGGCACGGCTGTAGTGCCTAGTAATATTTGCAAGATTGTTGCGGCGCGAGTTTCAGTCATCATCTTTTTGCCTTCATCCCTCTTTGAAAATCTTGCCAAAATATTGATTGGTCAAGCTATTAAATACCATCTGTGCGAAAAGGCTGAATGATAAACGGTTCACCCCCTAATGGTCACGTTATGGCATCATTAAAACAAGGCTTATGGAAATGCAGATTTTCACGCTTTAAAACGTTAGAATCATCCTCAAATCATTGGAGCGTTGTAAAATGGAATTTGCTTTAATAGGAAAGGTTTTTAGTGTAGTTATTATATGAGACTGTGAAAAAGTGTATAGTGTAAAGTGAGGTTAACATTATGTCAGTGTTTGCAGCACCAGGTGCATATGACCGTGCGATAACCGTTTTCTCACCTGACGGACGACTCTTCCAAGTCGAATACGCAATGGAGTTAGTGAACCGTGGAGCCACGATTTTAGGAATCCAAAGTCCAGAAGGACTTGTTCTTGGTTCAGAAGAAAACATCGAAATCCTTGAAGAAGCAGGATACTCATGGAAAATCTTCAGGGTAGACGACCACATTGGCGCAGCAATAGTTGGTTTAAGCTCAGACGCCAGAATACTCATCGACCAAGCCAGGATATACGCTCAAAGTAACAAATTAACCTACGATGAACCCATCGACGTTGAAGTCGTAACCAAGCGCATATGTGACATCCAACAAATGTATACGCAACATGCAGGTGTAAGACCCTTCGGAGTTTCAATAATTTTCGGAGGAGTCGACAAAACAGGAACAAGAGTTTTCGGGACACATCCAAGCGGAACCTACAGAGGATACAAAGCAACAGCTTTAGGCGCAGGAAGAGAAACCGTCCTACCAGTTCTAAAGGAAGAATACGTCGAAGGCATGACTTTGGAAAAAAGCATTAAACTCGCAGTAAAATGCTTAGTAAAAGCCCTAGAAGCAAGGCAGTTGCCGCCAAGAATAAAGATTGCAATCATACCAACAGCAACCAAGAAAATGGAAATGTTAAACGAAGACACTGTAGAAGGCTACATCAAAGAGCTGGGTTCAAGCAAGTGAAAACTCGATGAGTGAAAAGTTCACCGTTGCACGCTTAACAAAAGAAAACGAGCATTTTGAAATCCTAGTAAAACCCCAAAAAGCATTGGATTACCGCAACGACAAAATCTCAGGAATAACCGATGTTTTAGCCGCTGAAATAATTTTTTCTGACGCAAACAAAGGCACCAAAGTTTCCGAGGAAGCAATGCGCAAAGCCTTCGGAACCACAGACCCCTTAAAAATTGCTGACACGATACTGAAGAAAGGAACGCTTCAACTTACAACTGAACAAAGACGCAAAATGATTGAAGACAAAAGAAGACAAATAATCGATTTTATCACAAGGCAAGCAGTTGACCCGAAAACAAATCTGCCACATCCTCCAATGCGCATCGAGAATGCGATGGAACAAATCCGTTACCCAATTGACCCGTACAAGCCAGTGGAAGAACAAGCCAAAGAAATAGTAAAACTGTTGCGACCAATTTTGCCGTTAAAGATAGAGCAAATAACAGTCGCAGTGAAAATACCTGCCCAATACTCAGCAAGAGCCTACGGATCTGTCAAAACTTTGGGCACTATAAAACGAGAAGAATGGCGTGGAGATGGCTCATGGTATGGCGAATTAGAATTGCCTGCTGGATCATACGCCTCGTTGCTAAACAAAC
>JBEKHJ010000126.1:0-4934 GCA_050012335.1 Bathyarchaeia archaeon | reverse complement strand
TTTCGTCTCTTATCGGGTACCAGCGTAAACATTTGGGGCAGACGATTAATCCTTCCACTATTTCGTCTTTTTCTTCGAAAACATGAAGTTCAAGTGGATGATACTTGTCTATGGGGCAAGCCAAGATTTCCATTAGTTTTCGCTTCATTTTTCTTCACGAAATAGATAGTTAACGGCTGAGTTATTAAAACTTGCTCGGCTATGAAATGACCTGCATGTCCAGAGCGGTTTGGTACCAGTTAGGACCTGTACTTCGCACCACACGAGAAAAAGCAAAAATGTAACCTATGCCTAGGCTGTCAAGTTTTTCAGCTACCTTCAACTTGGTTTTTTCGGCTGGATTTTCGTTTCTTGTTGCATGCTGAAAATCGTAGTAGTGAATCCACCCGCCACGTTTCTTGAGCGCTGAAACTGCATAGGGCAGGTATTCAAGGGCTTTTTCAGGCAAAGGAATCAAGACGCGATCAACCTTGCCTTGCAATTGAGCGTTGATTATTTCTTTTGAATCGCCAAGTAAGGGGATTACTTTACCGTAAACTCTGTTGATTCTAACGTTGTCCTCCATGTATTTGACTGCGGTCGGGTTAACGTCGATTGAGAACACTTTGGTTTGACCTACGGTTTTGGCGATTATTATGCTAAAGCAGCCGACGCCTGCAAACATGTTAACAACTGTCTCGCCAGCCTTAACCATGCCTGCGACCCGTAATCTCTCGTGCGAAAGCCTGGGTGAAAAATAACATTTCTCAACATCAACAGCGAACACGCAACCTGATTCTCTATATTTGGTGCTTGTTTTGTCCTCGCCCGCCAACAACCTTAACGCTCTAACTCTAAAATCGCCCAAGATGGGACTAGTTTGGGCAAAAACTGTTTTCACGTTTCTATGTACAGCCATTATGTGGTTTGCTACTGTTTCAGCGTTAACTGGATTGGCGTTTGGCATTTTGATGATTGCGATGTCGCCTATTATATCGAAGGAATTGTAAATTTGGTTTAACTCTTCCGAAGAGAGAGCGGTGGAGAGTTTTTTTCGAAGTCGTTTTCTCAACTGCGCATCCTCATTAGTGTCAAAGTATTGGAAATGTTTAAAAGCAAAATACTTTTCTTTGTAGGAAGAGGCGTTTCTTATGGAAAAGTCAGGAATTGTTTACGAATGCATGAGATGTGGGGCAAAAGTGCCATCTGAAGAATTAGAGCTACGTGGTGGAGAAACTAAATGTATCATCTGTGGTTATAGGATTCTAAAGAAAGTTAAACCGCCAGTAGTTAAACGTGTTCAATCAAAATAAGAAGGGGAAACTCGTACTTTTAGCACGAGTTCTCAATTTTAGAGTTCATATTTAAAAGATTTCTTTGTCTCCGAGTTTGCGCAATGCTTTTCCTTTAAGTTTTATTGATTCACCAAAGAAATCATCGTCAAGGTCTTTTTCAACGGTTTTGCGTTTGACGGTTTCGCCGCATATTCCTCTTGGTAGCAGTCGCCTTTTTATGCACATAGAGTAGGTGCAGTTTGCGACGTTGCACATTTCTTCGGTCCATCTACACCAAACGGAGTCTTGTCGGTTGAAGGCAGAGTCTTTGGCGCACTTAAAAGATGGGCATGTTGGAGAACAAGCTTTTGATTGAGCCAATAGATACACCTCAAATCAAAATCTAATTGTTGATGTTTTATCCTTGTATTTTCTTTATGTTTATTGGAAGCAATATAAACTTTATTCTTGTCAAGGGTGAAATTGCATATTTAGCTTTCAATGGTATGTTTAACTCTTTTTCGCCTGTAAATTTCCACGGCAGCGAACAGGATTACGGCTGCCAATATTACGGCTATGGTGATTAGGGAACTTGCTTGTATCAAGAGTGACCCGAGAGCAATATACCTATCAATTTTTATCTGAACTGAAGTTGGCTGATTAACGGTGAGGGTTACGGCTTGATAACCATTCTGTGCTCCTGGAGCAAACGCTACAATTTGCATATCGCCACCAATAACATTACTGAAAGTTACAGTTCCGTCGCCTTGAGTTACAGCCGAGAAGCGCTCCGTTTCTGGCCCGTTTAATGTGACATTAGCGTTTGGAATTGGCCGGCCGAAAAAGTCCACGACTGATACTGATACTTGAATGCCGTAGAGAGTGCAGCGTATCTGTTTTTGGCTTTCGCTGAAGGCCTCGATGTTTGTTTCGTTAATTAGAATGTTGTCTTTGTAGATTCGGACCCTGTACATTCCAAAGGTAACTTGGCTGGTGACTGAGCCGGAGCTGTCAGTTGAAGCAGTATAGAACAAGCCACTTGTTAATTCAACAAGTTCTATGCGTGCACCAGGGATTGCAGCTTGATCATAACCAACTACATTAATTGTTAACGCTTCGGTTGGGCATATTATCACTACTTCTGAGACTGCCTGGGCTGGAAGATTGTTGACTGTATTGTTAGCAGAGTTGAAAACTCGATTGTACAACGCAGCGTTTATAGTGTAGCTTATTCCCGTTAGGGCGGAATCTAAGGTGAAGGATCCTGAAGGATCTGTTTGACCTGAAACGTTTCCAATTTGAGAAGATCCACCACTTGACGGTTGATAACGGTATGTAACGGTTAAATTCACAAACGGCACTAAGATTCCATTTTCATTTTGAACAATGATTTTAAGGTCAGTTAATTGGCATTGCAGGCTAAAAGTGCCATCGCCAGTGACAGTTATGTTGGTTTCTCCAACGTCAACGCCGTTCCAAAACGCAGTCAAAAATTGAGTACCTGTCTCAAGATTCAAGTTGGCTATGCCATCAGCTCCACTTGTACTATTATAAGCTGTGTTGGTTGATTCATCTAGGGCTTGAACTCGTATCTGAGGAACAATTTCATTGGCCAGGTTTACCGTTTTAATTTTGATAGCGTATCCGATAATCGAAAAGGTCTGTGAGTCTTGTATCGATTTCTGGGTGCCTTGAGGGCTTATTTTTACAGTGTTATCGCCAATTGCAGCATTGGAGGAAACTACCCATGTTGTACTTATTACGCCAGCATCCGATGCTGTTAGTGATTCAGAGTCGAGGGTTGCACCGTTTGCAACGCTGGTGATGCTCAGTGTTGCAGCCTGATTCGGTTGGTAACCTGTTGCTCGTATTGTTACTGTTTGGCCTCTGTGATATGTGGTTGAATCAAGGAAGCCTACGGAGAATTGGTTTTGGGCCAAAGAGACAGATTGGTTAAAGTAGATAGTGTATAAGCCTGCGTAGTCGGTGAGGGAACCATTCGGTTGAAAGCTACTGTCTGGGTAAGTGACTTGCGCATTTACAGTTCCCTTTTGGTTAGGGGTCCCTAGTGATACTATTTTTGAATATTCTGTGTTAAGCGGGCTTGGAAGCACAACAGAAACGTTCGCATTGTAGGCAACGGTTGGGTTTCCTCCAGTGACAGCAACATTAAACACTACACTGCTTCCTTCCTGCACTTGTGAAGGTACCGCGTTTATGGAGTAGACAGTTGTAACCTGGAAATCGTCTTCAGTCGAGTTTACATTGACTGGGACGTCTCTAAGCCTTAATGCATAAGTGCCGCTTGGAATCTCAGGCACACTAAAGTTCGCATTAACGTAATATCCATTAGAAGTGCCGCTGGCAACAACTTGGTTAGCAAATATCACTTGGTAGGCACCATTGGACGTGTAAATGGTTCCTTGAAGATTTAACGCGTAACCTACAGGTCCAGTTAATGTGCTTGTTCCGTTGCTTACATTTGAGCCTGCTGGAGAAACCTGATAAATGGTTACGCCTAGGTTTTGGTTTTGCCCAAAGACATGGTCGGAAGGTGTAAGCGCAACAGCAAAGGACATTAAGACTAAGAGAGGAACTGCAACAATTTTTTTATTCAAACCACTCTGCTCTCCCGATAGATAGCTATCCACATCTGTAATGACTGATGATTTAACTAAGAGATGATTTTAAACTTTGCCATTTAACCATTGGATAGAAGACCTGAAGAGGCTAAAACAACTTGAAACAAAATTGATTTCATGCTAAAGATTCATTTTAGCGCAGGATTTTTAAAAGACGGAGGTTTCTAAGTTTAATCAATTTCGGTGGAAACTTGGAAGGAAATACTGCGGCCACACTTTTAGGGGCTTTAAAGAAGCAAAAATACCATTTGGTAGGAAATCATTCAGCGGTTAAAAGGTGTAAGTGGCTTTACGAATCTATAGTTAATGATAGACCATGTTATAAACAGAAGTTTTACGGCATAAAATCGCATAGGTGCATTCAAATGTCGCCTTCACTTTACTATTGCACACAGCAATGCTTGTTTTGTTGGAGAGCCCAAAGCGGAGACTTGCAGGTTACTTGGGACGAGATGAAAATTCCAAGAGTAGACTCACCAGAGGAAATTATTCAGGGAAGCCTTAGGGCACAAGAGAAAATTTTAACCGGATACAAAGGAAACCCAAAAACAAACTGGCACAAATTTCAAGAAGCCCTAACGCCTAAGCATGTTGCGATAAGTTTGACTGGTGAACCAACGCTTTATGAGCCGCTCGGAGAGTTAATTCAAACATTTCACCAAAAAGGCTTCACCACTTTTCTCGTATCCAATGGCACTTTGCCAGCTAAACTTTCAAAACTAAGCCAAGAACCCACTCAACTCTATATTTCAGTATGTGCACCAAACGAGCAGGTATACAAGCGGGTTTGCCGTCCTCAATTTCCCAGCGCTTGGGCAAAATTAAACGACACACTTGGTTTATTGCAGAGTTTCCGTTGTCCCACAGTGATCCGCATGACGCTGGTTAAAGAGCACAATATGAACCACGTATATGAATATGCTAAACTTGTCGAAAAAGCCAATCCCACGTACATTGAAGCAAAAGCGTACATGCATATTGGTTTTTCAAATCTCCGCTTGGGCTTTGAGAGCATGCCTTTGCACAGCGAAGTCAGGGA
>JBEKHJ010000125.1:0-5010 GCA_050012335.1 Bathyarchaeia archaeon | reverse complement strand
CGTGCCAACCTGCTTGATTCTTCCGCGATTTATAATGCCGATTCGGTCAGCAACATCTTGGACGTCACTGAGAATATGCGAGGAAAACAGGATGGTAGTGCCTTTCTGTCCAAGTTTCAAAACAATATCCTTAAACTGGTGGCGGCTCAGCGGGTCCAACCCGCCCAGCGGCTCATCCAAAACCAGAAGCTTCGGCTCATGAAGAAGCGCCTGCGCCAACCCAACCTTCTGGGTCATGCCGCCAGACAACTGAGAAATCTTCTTGTGCCGCACATCGGCTAAACCGAGCAAATCCAAAATCTCAGGAATGCGTCCTTCAACTTCCGCATCGCTTAGACCTGAAAGTTTCCCAAGCGTCTTAAGCGCGTGGTTCACGGTGCGCCACTCTTGGAAGGCAACGGTTTGGGGAAGATAACCCAACAGTTTATGAATTTCGTCCTTCCTCTTGGGCACTTGGTAACCGCCTATAGACACTTCGCCTTGGAAATCGCTGATTAAGCCAACAAGGATTTTCATAGTAGTGGTTTTTCCAGCGCCGTTGGGACCTATGTAACCAAAGATTTCTCCTTCTTTTATTCCGAAGGATATGCTGTTTAACGCGCGGAAACTACCGAAGCTTTTCGTCACGTTACGAAGAACAACAAATTCGTTGCTGTCATTAAGGCGGTTGCTAGTCATTTTGTCCCCATTCAATCTCAGACTTACTTGGAAAGTTTCTTTTATTTCTTCGTGTTAACTGAATGGAAAACTGAAAAAAAATCAGCTCTGCTTAAGATGGATGTAGAGCCATGCAAAGAGTGCAGGACCCTATGACTGAGCTCCTCTACCTTCTTCTATGCCCCCTAATCCCTACGATTTGGCTGTTTTTTTGAACCATACTATGCCTATTACGGCTACGGTTATGGCTACTATGGCGGCTGCTGGGTTGATGCTTAGAAGTGTCGTGTAAGTTTCGGTAAAGAAGGCTAAGCAAGTTATGACTGAAACTAAGATTATCACTGTGCCTATGGCGACGTTTTTGTTGTTCAATTTAAGCCTCAACCTGTTTATGCGTGTTTATGTTAAAGTTAGCGGTTTTTTGATTTAATGCTAAGCTTTGGAACAGGCTGTTCAGGGAATGGACAGCAAGCTAGCGCTGTGTAACTAGAAGGAAAAATAGAAATTAACTAATTTTTGAGGGGAAAAAGTTGTTAATCTTCTTCTTGGAGTTTTCTCTTTTTAATTTTCAGCGTGTTCTCTTCGTTGCTTATAACTCTGAAAGACTCTGAGAGCTCATGCTTGTGCAGGAACTTTTTCAAAGTCACACGAACGTATTTTTTGCTTAGCGCTTCGCCTTCGCCTTTCACCGTTATAGTTTTTGCTTCTGTGGCTACTTCTCCGCCTGTTTTTTCCTTAAGGAAATCCGCTAGTTTCTCGATTAATTTAGTTTCATCACCTTTAAGCTCTGAAGCATTGACTTTCATTTCAACCATTTTTATGTTCACCTCGATTCCTGTCGCGCCTATTAACTTACATTTAGCTTAGTTTTTCATAACTGCTCTATTGATAAGTTTTCCGCTTGAACGTGTCAGTTCGCCCGTCGAGTCATTATCACTGCGCTTGGCTCTGTGACTCTAGTGCTCATCATCCAAAACATTAATCGTCAACAAAACTTAAGACTCTTACGCTAAAAACCGCATGCTACCTGAAAGAAACGGTTATTATACCTCAAACAAATGATTCCTAGCGGAGTCATTGGAGCATGGACCTCTTAGAAGTCATTAAGAAAAGAAGAAGCATAAGAGCCTACAAAAAACAAGATCTACCACAAGGCGCCATTGAAAAACTTCTTGAAGCCGCAAGGTGGGCGCCGTCGGCTGGAAACGTTCAACCATGGGAATTCGTAGTTGCAACCACTCAAAAAACTAAGCAGGAACTTTTCAAGGCAGCATTCAGCCAAAAAGACCTGGAAGAAGCATCAGTCGTCATTGTGGTTTGCGCTGACGAAAAACGTGCCGCAGAAAGCTATGATGTACGTGGTAAAACATTGTATTGCCTGCAGGATACTGCAGCGGCAGTTCAAAACATCTTGTTAACCGCTTACTCGCTTGGTTTAGGTTCATGCTGGATTGGAGCATTCAACGAGGATGAGGTTAGAAAAGTCATTAAGGCTCCTAAAGAAATGCGGCCAGTAGCTTTGGTTCCAATAGGATACCCAAACGAGGCACCGCCAGCCAGACGCAGAAGACCTCTAAGCGAAATAGTGCATAAAGAAGCCTTCTGACTTTAAATCGCCATAACCCTCAACCTTTCCGCCAAACGCACCATTATTTCAGGACGAAATTTTAGATTAATCTTAAAATACATAGTCTCGACAATTCCTGTAATTTCTGTTCAGACAAAAGTACTAGTCAGAGCTAATAGAAACCCCTTAAAGAAAGGATAACGCTTAAAAGAGACTTTTCCATCTCAGTGTGGCTTCTAAGAGGCATAAAGCTCATGTGCGAACCGGTAGGGTGCCAGTTCGGCAAACATGCGCTCGCTTGCCCCTCAAAAAATCATAATAACAACAGGAGGAAAAGGAATGTTATCAAGAGATTGTGACGGATGCTCCCAAATGAAACCGTGCAGTAGACGTTACTTCGTCGTTGAAAAAGGCAACTGTGTCTACTGTCCAGACGGAACAGCCCATTTAGTAGATGGACTATAAAACCAAGCCGAAAAATGTTTTTAAAAATATTTCAACTCAATTTTTTCTGTATCTTAAATTATTTTTCATATTAATCAATAAATAAATTGAAAAACAAATTTCAAAAGCGGGCTGGTGGGATTTGAACCCAAATAGTGTCGGAACGACACTTGAAAAACGTCGTTCACATAAGAAAACTCTAAATATATTTGAACTTTTAAAAGAAAAAATTAGGTGAGTTGCCTACTCGGCGACTGGAAAATAAAACCCCTGATTCAGGAAGAGAGGGGAAAATGTTCCGATCGTTGAGCAGGCATCTCTCACCTACTAAGTTAATGCTTGCTTGCTTGATTTAAATTTTAAGGCGATCAAAACCCCCACTCTGTACCCGTTTAGGTATGGCATCGTGGCATCAGGCAAAAAACCAGGGTTCAAAAAACCTCGATAGCGCTTCTTAACCATTGTGAAGAAATTGGCGGGCTCGGTGGGATGCGCTTAAACTATTAAGCGAATCCTCAAACAATTAGAGAACACATCTTTCTTTAGATTAAGTGAGCTGGACCGGGCTTACCCCCGAAAGGGTCTGGGTCCCTTGATTAAACTTGAAGATTTTAGTCTTTACGCTTATGGGTATCGTTCAAATCACACTGGGTCGTTTGTGAGCTTTAAGAACGACTGAGGTTATGGTGCTTTTGACACCTTTGATCTTCATTATTTTATTCTTGAGGATATCTCTGAATTCCTCGATGTCCGCGGCTGAGACTAAAGTGACTATGTCAAATTCTCCTGTAACCTCGTAAAGCTCTTCGAGGTGTTCAAGTTTGGCAAGAGCTTCTATTACGCCATCCATTTCAGGCGCTTCAACGAAGATGTCTACGAAGGCTAATAGTTTTGGCATATTGGTCGTCTTGTCTAATCGGACGGCCGTTAGGCGTATTTATAGTTTCCCATTTAGACAGCGGTTCCAAGTTTTGTGCGCCAGATGCACCACAAAAACGACTTGCGCTAAAAAGTGCAACCAGTTTCACCAATTCGTTTGAAAGGCATTGCTTGCGCAGTCTGGGCTTTCAGAACTCTGAGTTCCAGTTAGCCGGAGAATTCGCTGTAGACTGACGGATACAGTTTTATAAGTTCAAGGTTAACTCGCAGAACGTTCACGTATGGGCTTCCGAAAATCCAGAGCGTTCCTTCCTGATTTTGATTCACGATATTTGTCAACGCCGTCGAGGTAATGCCTGAAGCATTACTTATTCCGGGTATCTGCGAATATGCATCTTGAAGCGTAATGTCTGGGTCTACTCCTGAGGCTGAGTCGTTTCTTGAATGGAAGAAGATGGGCAGTGTGAAGTTTTGCGCTATGAGGTTTGACCCGACGGCTTTTCCGTTTAATTGGACGATTTCGCCGTTTGCCTGGTAGGCAAAGAAAACTTGAGCCATGCCAATGACCAAAAGGGGGAAGAACAATCCGCAGATTAAAAGCGAGATTACTGTCAGTCCTATGATCGGTTTGAAATTCCATTTTTCTTTGTTTTCTGTCATTGTTTTTTCCATCCTATATGTGGAACACTCCAACGAGGAGGAGGTCTATGAGTTTGATTCCTATGAATGGCACGACTACGCCGCCCACACCATAAATAAGGGTGTTCTTCAGGAAAAGAGTCATCGTACTTGTTGGCTTGAACGCTATGCCCCGCATAGCAAGAGGAATCAAGAGTGGAATAATAATTGCATTGAAAATGAGCGCCGACAAAACTGCGCTTTTTAACCCGAGTTGTAGCACGTTTAAGGCTTGCAGTTCCGGTATTGCTGCGCCGAACAGGACAGGCATTATTGCGAAGTATTTAGCTATATCATTGGCAATGCTAAAAGCAGTAACAGCGCCGCGAGTCATTAACAACTGTTTCCCGAGCATAACGACTTCTATTATTTTTGCCGGATTTGATTCTAGGTCGACCATGTTAGCAGCTTCCTTAGCAGCCTCAGTGCCAGAATTCATCGCCAGACCAACATCAGCAACAGAAAGTGCTGGGGCATCATTAGTTCCATCGCCAATCATTGCGACAATTCTGCTTTCAGCCTGCTCCCTCTTTGCGATGTTGAACTTGTCCTCGGGCTTGGCCTGCGCTGCATATTCTTCGATTCCAACCTCAGATGAAATACTTTTTGCAGTGAGTGGTTGGTCTCCAGTAATCATGACTGGGCGTATTCCCATGACTTTAAGAGACTGAATTTTTTCTTTTATGCCCTCTTTAAGGACGTCTTTCAGTCTGATTATTCCGATGGCTTCGCGGTTTCTTGCGATGGCTATAGGTGTTTCGCCCTCTGCAGATATTCCTTCTACG
>JBEKHJ010000124.1:0-5045 GCA_050012335.1 Bathyarchaeia archaeon | reverse complement strand
AAACTGCTTTTCGGGCCATTCGGCAAAGGGGAAATCTACGCATGAAACTCTACAAAAAAGAAGGCAACATCCTCCAAATCATCAGTTTCCCAACAGAAAGCGCCGAAAAAGGCGACTACCTACTCGTCGAAGACCAAGACGCAGGAAAAGCCTTAATCGCCCAAGTCATCGACGTACAATTCGCGGCTGTCCCTGGAGTACTTGAGGAGCTTTTGCGAACGCTTCCAGACGGAGGCGAACCCCTCCAAGGTGAAGACATCGACCCTATGGAAATCGCCCCGCATATCACTTATATTCAAGACGCCAGCTTGCTGATCTGCAAGATAAGAGCAACCTTGGAAAACGAAATGCTAAGCCCAAGCAGCAGCTGGCTTCCCAGCCGTTCACAATCAACCATCAAGAAATTATCCATTCCCATGCTAATGAAACTGGCAAAAATCGATGGTAAACTCCCCATAATTCTGGGCGGCACCAAAGACTCCTCGCTCTTAACTATTGACGCTTCATCAATAGATGGCACCTTAAACATCATCACAGGCAAGAAAGGATGCGGCAAATCCCACTTATCCAAGCTCTTGATGGTAAACCTCATCGGGTACAAAGCAACCGTCGTCATCTTCGACTTAAACGGCGAATACTCCAGCCTAGGCATGACAAACGACGGCAAAAGAAACATGTACTACGACAAAATCCACACCTTAACGCCATCACAGAACTTCAAAGTAGCCCTCGAACAACTCCACCTAAACACCGTAATGGGCATACTAGTCCATGCACTGCACCTGCCAGGAACATCAGCCCGCGAGTTCAGGCAATTATGGAAAATGCTCAAGGAAAAAGGCAAACTAAACATGCATGAACTCGGCGAAGCAATACGCGATTTAAACTGCAACCAGCATGTGCGCGACGCGTTAGCTTCACGCTTCCACTCTTTCGTTAATTCTGGTTTCTTCACTGATTGCTTGGGTGAAGCAACGCTTTTAGATGAGAGCTTTCTGAGGGCTAAGGAACAGGGCGGCGCCATCGTCATAAACCTACGCAACACTTCAAACCTCGACCGCCAAATAGTAGTGGAATACGTTCTTGGAAAACTGGTTGATTCCCTCTCAAGCTGGAAACTGAAAGCAGTCTTTCTCTTCGCAGAAGAAGCTCACCTTTATTTGAGAGAAACTTATTGGGACGACATCGTAACTCGCATGCGCCACTTCGGCATATTCACAACGTTCATAACCAACCAGCCTGACACCATACAGGAAAACATTTACCGCCAAGCCGACAACATTTTCCTCTTCAACTTCACCAACGAGCATGACTTAGATGTTGTTTCACGAGCAGCCCGCGTGGACGCTGAAACCGTGCGCTCAATCGCCCGAGATCTGCCGCCGCATCATTGCCTGACTTTAGGCAAAGTCGTGAGGGACTTTCCCATAGTTGCGCGTGTACGAGCCTTAGACATCAAAACAATGGGAGAAACTCGCCTATTCTTTAGTGGCTAAAAACAGCGCTTATGCAGCCGCAATCCTTCTTGCCTTTTATACTTGAACTTTGTTCATACTTCTGCTTCTAGCCTTTTTACACCTTTTTTAACCTTTTTACACCTTTTCTAGCCTCAACCTACAACCAATTCAAACCCTAAACCAAAAAACCAGCCCAAAACAAACCTTCCAGAGAAGGGAGAGGGCTACTATTTACAGATAAAAATAACTAACAAAAAGAGAAGTCAATACGAATCAGCCTTTTCCAATCTTTCCCTGTTATCCCTAAAGAAAACCCGAAAAGACCTCGTCAAATCATACCCATCCACTTCTTCAAAAGAAACCCACCGCAACTCCGCAGCATCGCTTGCTGCATTAAGCTTTCCGCTCTTTACATGCACAAGGTAATCAATGATAACGTAATGATACTTTACCTTGCCCTTCTCATCCAAGTCAACATTGCTGACCACATCAATCAAGCTTGGGTTCTCAACGTCAAGGCAAGTTTCCTCTTTAACTTCACGGATAACTGCTTGCTCGGGGCTTTCGCCAAGCTCAACTAAACCGCCTGGAATACTCCATTTTCCTTTGCTTGGCTCGTTTCCCCGTTTTTCGAGAAGAATCTTGCCTTCGTGGACTATTACTGCGCCGATGCCTACGATTGGCTGGTCTGGGTATAACCGTTTCATGCGGGGAACGCCTCTATTGGTTCTATGTTACTCGTATCTTAAAGCTTCTACGGGCTTAAGCTTAGACGCGCGCCATGCTGGATACAACGCGAAGATCACGCTGACTCCCACACCGAAAGCTAAAGCGCCCACCAGTACCTCTGGAGTTAACAGTGGCGTTATTGTGAATCCGCCTCCGCCGAACGCTCCTGAAGCTAAAACTCTCGCAGTTACGCTTGCTAAGATCCAGCCTAGAACTATGCCGATTACGGCGCCGATTAAGCCGATTATGACTGATTCGCCAAGGAAAATGGTCAGCACGGTTCGGCTTTTCATGCCTAACGCTTTAAGTATGCCGATTTCACGTGTGCGTTCAATCAACGAGACTATCATTATGTTCATTATTCCAATGCCTGCGACTAACAGCGAAATAGCTGCGATGCCGCCGAGGAACAACTGTATTGTGCTAAAAACTGTTGAAAGCAAACTTAGAACCGCCGTCGAAGATATGACGGAAACTTGACCGCCAAAATGATCAGTAATAGCCTTAGAAACATTTGTGATCGTAGCGTTATCACTGCTTTTCAGTTGAACGATTATCATGTCACATTGGTCTGTTCCAAAAAAGCTCTCTGCTTTAGTTATTGGGATGTAAACGCCGTCATCTGAAGGTCCACCAATGCCGAAGCCTCCGATTTTTTGAAGTACGCCTGAAACTTGGGCTGTGTAAGTTTCGTTTACTACTGGAAGTGTTGTGGCATTGGTCCATATGACGCCGACGTTGTCGCCTGCATTGAAGAGTAATGTTCCGTTTTGTCCAGGATCATTTACTCGTGTTCCAACAACTATTTCATTGTCAGTGGGGCTCAACGGTATGGTTCCAGTTGCTGCTATGAAAGTTTTGCTGTACTGCTGAGCGTACTGGTTAAAATCAACACTATAAATGCTAACTGAACGGTTAACACCTCCAGCGTCAACATATCCTGTCCTTTGTATCACAGCAAACGAGCCTTCTATGTCTGGTGACAGTGCGTTAATTTGATCAGTATAATTGACGTATAAATTGAAGCCAGAACCACTGGAACCGCCTAAACCTAAGCCTCCTCCGCCGCCACCGCCGCGTGCACCTATGCCGCCTCCGCTAGTGGCTGCTCCTAAAGCGCTACTGCCTGGTGTAACAATTAGCGTGTTGGTTGATAATCCTTGTTGAAGCGAATTAGTTATGGTTGCCTGCAAGCCCTGCGTAATCGAAAGTAGCGCCACTATGGCAGCGATGCCTATTATCACTCCTAAGGTGGTTAATGCTGCTCTAAGCTTGCGGAGTTTAATTGCGTTGAAAGAGTAACCAAAAATATCTATTGCTTTCATTCCTGATTCACCACTTCTGCACTAATTTGGCCATCAAACATTTGGACAGTTCTTTTTGCTTCTCTAGCTAAATGCTGGTCATGAGTAACCATGATAATGCTAACGTTATTTTCAACATTCAACTTTTTAATTAACCCGATAACTTCACTTGCCGTTTTGGAATCAATATTTCCAGTAGGCTCGTCTAACAAAAGAAAACGGGGATTGTTTGCTAAGGCTCTTGCGATTGCGACGCGTTGTTGTTGTCCACCGCTCAGTTCGGCGGGTTTATGGTTTATTCGGTCTTTCAAGCCGACTGTTTCAAGAAGTTCTTCTGCGCGTTTTCTTCTTTGCGCTCTTCCTATATTAGATATTGACATTGATAATTCTACGTTGTCTCTTGCGGTTAAGCGTGGAATTAGGTTAAAAAATTGGAAAACAAAGCCTATTCGGAGTCTTAAATCTGCAAGTTGGTTGTCGTTTAATTTTGAGATGTCGACGCCGTCAATTAGCAGTGTGCCTGCTGTTGGCTTGTCTAAGGCGCCGATTAGGTTTAGCATTGTTGATTTGCCGCTTCCGGATGGTCCGAGGATGGAGACGAAGTCTCCAGTTTCAACTTTGAGGTCTACTCCTCGGAGTGCTTCTACTGGGACTTTTCCTAGCATGTATGTTTTTGTGACGTTTACGGCTTCAACGATGAGTGCCATGCAGATTCCTCGATATCGGTGTTGTTGATTTGGTCGTGCGATTTATTTGTTTAGGTATCTCCAGGAGAGAACGACGCATATGACAGTTACAACGACTGCAAAGGCGCCAACGTATGCAAAGTCAAGTGGCAGGGGGCCGAATCCATCGCTGAATACCATTAGTCTTCTAACCGCATCAATTGTGTACGATATTGGATTTGCGTATGCTATTGGTTTCAGCCAATCAGGCATCAAATTGATAGGGAAGTAAGCGCTGCTAGCGAACATTAAAGGCAAGGTTACCAAGTTGAAGATTGCTTGTGGCGTTTCCATTCTAGTTGTCCTTAAAGTAATAGCCGTAAAGAGTGACGATAAGCCAAAGCCTATGAGGAACACTATTGCGAAGACTCCGAATATGCTGAAGACGCTGAAATTTGCGCCTAATTTGAGACCGAGCAAGTAAGCAATGACTGTCACGATGGCTGCTTGGAATACTGACCGAACGCTTGCGGAGATCACTTTTGAAGTTATTATGACTGAGCGCGCGACTGGTGTGCTGAGTACTTTGTTCATGAAACCTAAGCGTCTGTCCCAAACTACTGACATCCCGACGAAAGCTGTGGTAAAGACTGTAACGAACGCGACCATGCCCATAGCCATGAAAGAGAAGTAGTCTCCCGTATTGAAAGTAGAGGTCATGATTGTGCTCTGCAGACCAGCAAAGTAGGTACCTAACCCTTGAAGCTGTTGTGAAGTAAGAGTTGCAGCCAATTGCTGAGGCAACGGGGGAATTGAAGTGCTGGAAAACATAGCGCCGATGTTCATTGCTTTACCCAGTAACGCTAGCCAAAGTATCGGCTGGATTATGC
>JBEKHJ010000123.1:0-5080 GCA_050012335.1 Bathyarchaeia archaeon | reverse complement strand
GCCAAAAGGTACATTTCAGAACTTTTAGCTCGGCTGGCCTGAGGCTTCACAATCTTAACTGTTTCAAAAAGATTCTTTACTGTTTGAATAAAATCGTTGAGCAAGTCACCTTCAAAAACCTTAACAAAAAAGTTCCCTGAGGACCTCAGTAGGCATTGGGCGATTTCTAATGATTTTGTGGCTAAGTCGATTTGTCTTGCATGGTCAACATCCCATACCCCAGTAATGTTTGGTGCAGCATCAGAAATTACCACGTCCGCTTCGCGAGGTAAGAAAGAGCGTATCTGCTCTACTATTCCCGGCTCAGTTAAGTCTGCAACTATAGTCCTAACGTATTCCTGAGTGAAAGGGTCAATTGGTTTCAAGTCGACACCTAGAACAAAACCGTTTTTTCCAGTCATTTTCCTTGCTGCTTGAATCCAGCCGCCTGGCGCAGCACCTAAATCGACTACTATGTCGTTTCTTTGTATGAAACCATATTTCTCGTTGGCTTGAACCAGCTTGTATGTGGCTCTGGAGCGGTAGTTTTCTTCTTTGGCTTTTTTATAGTAGTATTCTCGTTTTCTATCTTGGATCCAAGCTTTCGGCAACTGAACCATCCTCTTGTGTACTTGGCTCGCTTGGATCTGCTGCAGGAGTAGCGGTGGCTTCTTTTCCTAAGGAAAGTATCCAATCGGTAAGTTTTGGGCAGCTTTTAGGGGAAAGTGCGGTTGTTGGGTCACACCTTTCGTTGTCTGGACAAAGCAAGCATGGGCAATCAACAATGGTTTCAATTGACGCTGGAAGCCTTTTTGGATAAAGCCGATATGTCCATCTGCCTTCTTGAAGTTCTTTTTCCCGGCGGATTAACCCTTTTTCCTCTAGTTTAATGGAGACGCGTGAGCCTTCTCGGCTGCTTGCGCCAAGTTCACGCCATAAATCTGATTGAAGCACGCCTTGATAACCTGTGTTTACCACATAATGGAGTGCTTTCTGTTCAAGCTCATTACGTTTAGGCATCTAATATCAATCCAAATAATGCAATTAGAATATAAGCGTTGAATTCACATAAAAATATGTATCCCTTAAAAAACGTGGAATCCATGAAAAACATGCCGAAAAAGCAGCGAAAAGATAAAACTTACTGTTTAGGCATAGAATCTACAGCGGACGATTTCGGCGTTGGAATAGCCTCCTTCACGGGAGAAATACTCGCCAACAAATCCGACAGTTACATACCAGCGGAAGGCGGAATCCACCCCAGAGAAGCAGCAAGGCATCATGCTGAAGTGGCTGATAAAGTGCTAAACGATGCCTTAAGTGCAGCTGGCGTGAAACCACGTGACCTGTCGGTTATCGCGTTTTCTCAGGGTCCAGGTTTAGGACCATGCTTACGCACGGGAGCCACTGTTGCCCGAGCTTTAGCTTCGTATCTTAACATTCCGCTTGTAGGTGTCAACCATTCCGTGGCGCACATTGAAATCGGGAAACTCAAAACTGGCGTTGTTGACCCTGTGACCCTTTACGCTTCAGGAGGCAACACTATGGTTACGGCTTTTGAGTCTGGGCGCTACAGAGTTTTCGGTGAAACATTGGATATTGCGCTTGGGAATTGTTTGGATGTTTTTGCTCGGGAAGCTGGTCTTAAGCATAAGAAGGGTTTGCCGCTTGGGGCTGTCGTGGAGCGGTTGGCAACCGAAGGCAAAAATTTAGTTTCTTTGCCGTATGTTGTGAAGGGCATGGACTTATCCCTTAGCGGCTTATTGACTGCGGCAACAGCTCTGCTACACAGGGGCGACTGTCGCTTGGAGGATTTGTGTTATAGTCTTCAGGAGAACGCTTTTTCAATGGTTACTGAAGTTACTGAGCGGGCGTTGGCGCATACTGAGAAGAGGGAGGTTTTGTTAACTGGCGGTGTTGCAGCTAATAAGCGGTTGCAGTCCATGCTTAGCGTTATTGCACAGGAGCATGATGCACGGTTTAGTGTGGTTCCGCTTGAGTTTGCAACTGACAACGGCGCCATGATTGCTTGGACTGGCGTTTTAGCTTACAGGCATGGTTTGGTTACGCCTTTGGATGAGAGTTTTGTTAAGCCGCGGTGGCGGGTGGATAAAGTGGATGTGCCATGGATACAGTAGCCGAGCAAACGCTGCTTAAGAAGGGCGCGGAAGCCAGCCTCTACCTTGCCGATTGGCATGGGCGAAAAGTGGTCGTTAAGGTTCGAATCCCAAAAAAGTACCGTCCTGCAGCGTTGGATGAGCAGATTCGAAGTTACCGAACAGTGCATGAGCCGCAGTTGATGCATGAAGCGAAAGCGGCTGGGGTGCCCACTCCGCTGATCTGCATGGTTAATGTTCCAGAAGCTTCGATTACGATGGAGTTTGTGGAAGGACAACAGATTAAGCAGTTGCTGAATAAAGTTTCGAAGGCTAAGCGGCGAGAATTATGCGTTAAAATCGGTGAATCAATCGGTAAACTTCATAGGCAAGGCTTAATTCACGGCGACCTTACAACCTCAAACATGATCCTTAGCCCAGAAGGCAAAATTTACTTTGTTGACTTCGGCTTGGGCGAAAAAAATATCGAGTTAGAGGCGCAGGGTGTGGATTTGCATTTGATGAAGCGGGCGCTGCAGAGTACGCATTACCAGTTCTGGGAAGAATGCTTCAAAGGTGTGCTGTGCGGTTACTCGTCAATTTTAGGCTCTGAGGCAACGGAAAAGGTTTATGAGAAAATCAAAGAGATAGAGAGGCGTGGCCGCTATGTCGAGGAAAGAAAACAATAATCAAAGCTGTAATCTCAAGGGCAAGGTTGTCTTTTTTGCCACGGGCAACGTTAACAAGTTTAACGAAGCACGAAGCATTCTTAGCCCTTACGGCATTGCGGTCGGTATGCTCCGCGTAAAAGGAGACGAGATACAAAGCGACAGCCTAAAAGAAATAGCCCAAACAAGCGCCATAAACGCGTATAAGCGAAGCCGACTGCCCATTTTTGTGGAAGATGCAGGCTTATTTATTGATGCTTTGAGTGGTTTTCCCGGTCCTTATGCGGCTTATGTGTATAAAACGATTCATAACAGTGGCATTCTGAAGCTGATGGAAAACGTGAAAGATAGGCGAGCGAAATTCCAGTCAGTTATAGCTTACTGCGACGAGACCCTTTGCGAACCAGAATGTTTTGACGGCGAATCCATAGGCGAAATAACCTTAATCGAACGCAGGCAGAAGGGGAAATCAGCTTTTGGTTTTGACCCGATTTTTCAGCCGGTTGGAAGCAGTAAATCGTTTGCGGAAATGACTATTGAAGAGAAGAATGGTTTTTCGCATAGGGCAATGGCTATACGAAAATTTGCTGAATGGTACAAAACGAAAAGAATGTAAAGAAACGTTGAAGAATTTTCGGTTTTTTCCTTATTAATGGGATTACTTTTAAATATTCGTTGAGTATGGGTTATGCAGAGTTTAAGGTGTAACAATGCCAAAGCAGGAAAAAGGAAAATCCCATTCAATACGACCTGTCAGCAGGCGTCCTCCAAGCTGGTGCAAGTATCAGCCTGAAGAAGTAGAATCATTCATAATCAAATTAGCCAAGGAAGGCCACTCACTCAGCAGCATAGGCACCATCCTTAGGGATCAATACGCGATTCCTCTAGTGAAGCCTATAGTTGGCAAAAGCATAAGCGACGTTCTCCAAGGCGCAGGATTAGCCCCAACAATGCCAGAGGACCTTACAAACCTCATGAAGAAAGCACAAAGCCTCGCAGTGCATCTTGACAAAAACAAGAAGGACCTGCATAACAAGCGCAGCATGCAGATTATCGAGGCAAGAATCTACAAGCTCTCGCGATACTATAAGCGTGAAGGCGTTTTGCCAAAGAACTGGAAGTACGAAACAAAAATCGCCTCCGTAACCTAAACGCCCCTTTCCTTTAATTTTACGGTTTACTTTTGTTGGTTGATACGCCAGCTTTAAATCCAATCAGAGCCTTTTAGCCAAAGAGTGAATTAAGCTATGACTGCACAGCAAACATCCATCGAACGTTTCTTGGCATCAGCCGCAGAAGCGTCAAAGGTAATTTTGGAAACGGTCCAGAAAGACGGTTTTATCCATGTTTTTTCGCATTTGGATGCTGATGGGGTTGCGGCTGCAGGCGTGATTGGAAAAGCACTCTATCGCCTTGATGCAAAGTTTCGCATTAGGGTTACTCAGTGGGTTGACGAGAAAATCATCGGTGAAATCGTTGCCGATAAGCCGCAACTTGTGATTTTGACGGATTTCGGAAGCGGCTACCTAGACCTATTAAACGAGAAAATCCCAAACGTTAAGGTCTTAATCCTTGACCATCACCAGATAACGGGCATCTTGGCTAATGAGAATTTTGTTCAGGTAAACCCTCACATGTTTGGCATCGACGGGGCAACGGATGTCAGCGGTTCAGGTGTGGCTTATTTTGTGGCTAAAGCAGTAAACGCGTTGAATGTGGATCTGGCGCCTGTAGCTCTGGTTGGCGCTCTCGGGGATATGCAGGACAGGTATGAACAGAGAAAACTATGCTGCCTAAACGAGATAATAGTTAACGATGCAGTGGCTACTGGCTTGCTTAAAGTTGAGAAGGACTTAACGTTCTTCGGCAGAGAAACCCGACCAATCCACAAGACCTTAGCCACCACCACTAACCCGTTTATTCCAGGCTTAAGCGGAGAAGAAGACAAAGCATTAGCCTTCCTTGCAAGCTTAGACATCCCAATCAAGCAAGGCGAAAAATGGAGGGCACTCCGAGACCTAACCGAAGACGAAAAGAGGCGGCTGTGCTCTGCTTTAGCGGACCACCTATTGTCTAAGGGGTTGCATTTGGAAGTTGAGAACCTGATTGGGTATATTTACGTTTTAACCAAAGAAGAACCAAACACAGCGTTAAGGGATGCAAGGGAATTCGCGGTAGTATTGAACTCGACGGGACGCATGGACCGCCCGAGCCTCGGCATTGCCATCTGCATGGGTGACCGCGGAGTAGCCCTTGACGAAGCCAACAAAATCCTCGAAGATTACCGTAAGAACATTAGCAAGTATCTGGGTTGGGTAATGGAGAAACCCGAACGCA
>JBEKHJ010000122.1:0-5094 GCA_050012335.1 Bathyarchaeia archaeon | reverse complement strand
TGTGCGGGCGCAGGTTTCCAAAGAAGTAACAGGGGCTGGCGGAGTGATTGTGGGCATGAGCCAAAAAACATCAAACTTAGAAGACATCTTCATTCAACTTGTCAGTAAAGACAAAGGAGAAAAACCACAATGACCGCAATGCAACAAGCCACTGGAACACGCCCAAGCTGGTTCACCCGTTTCTGGGCAATAGTAAGATATGAAATGCTCTGGAATATCAGAAAAAAGAAATTCATAGGCGTCATTATAGTAGCATTTGTCTTCGCCACATTAGGCCTAGTATTGCCATCTATCCTCAGTTCAACAACCGGAACAGCAATAACGGCTGACCCAAACTTTGCAATAACTTATGGCGCCACCAGCTTCGGATTTTTCCTCTTTGCCCTTGCTACAGCCATGAACAGCATCTCAAGCGAGTTTGAAAGCGGCACTATCGTGCCATTGTTAACAAAACCTGTCTCGCGGACGATGGTTTTCTTAGGTAAACTCTTTGCAGCATTTGTAATCATTCTTGTTTCATATGTGATATTATTTACTTACACTACAGTCGGTTCGATCTTTGTCTACGGACCACAAAACAATCTTCAACTTGTACCTCTAGTCTTGCTTGGAAACCTAATAAGCACATTCATATGGGTCTCAATACTATTGGCAATGGGTTCCCTAACAAAAAACACCATCATTACCGTTCTAGTAGCTTTGGGCTTGTTTTTATCACTCTTTATAGCTATACCAATCGTTTCAGTGTTTGCAGGTCCTTCTCAATCTCTAAATTATCTGCCTGGAAGCGGTGCAGGCGGATCAATGCTTGTTGGTAATACAACAATGACAATAAATACTGGCACAGACAATTTAGGCGTCAACCTTGTGAATTATGTACTTTATCCTTCAGGAAACGTTACCTTTAGCAAAATTGATTTATCGGCAATTCAGGCAGGGCAAACAACGTTGCCAACCACTGGGGTACTCTACACTGAACCAATTTCACTAATTGCCCTAAGAGCGCTAGGTGTAGCGTTCGCGTATATCTTTGTCTTCCTATTCATTGCCTGGATTGCGCTAAAACGTTCCGAGATAATGGAGTAAAAAACGATGCTTTAGCCGCTCATAAGCTTGGCTAGTGTTGTCACGAACTGTTCAGTGCGTTCTCTTGTCCTGCCATAATCCGCGACAGAAGTAATTGTAGTCACAGGAGTCTCCGCCACAATAATCATCCTCGTTGTCTTCTCATTCACCGCTGCCAAGTCAATTTTGAGTGTTGAGGGGTAGGACATGAAGGCGCCTTTAGTTTTGACTTTAAGGTGATGTGCCTCTTCGTTTGTTTCTTGTATTTTCCATTCTAGCTTAGCGATTGCTTTTGGAATTGCTTCCCAAATCGCGTTAATTGGGTATGAGACTTCAAGGTTCTCTTTTTCTTCTCGCGAGTAAGCCATGTTTTTCCCCTATTCCTTAGATATTTACTTTTTATTAAAGGCACATGGTATTACTGGGGAATTTTGCATCATCCTGAAATTGCTCATGTTCGGTTTTTTTGTACCTTAATCTGTAGATTGCTATTGCAAGTGCTAAAACAAACAGGATAACACCGATGGCTATTTCAGCGGTTGTAACGACGTTTTGGCTGGTATTTTGTTTTACTGCGATGCCCCCGAGCGCCCAAACAATCACTAAGCTGTAGGCTATGTCTCTTCGCTTAACTATAACCGCCAACGTGATCACCAAAGCAACGGTTAACACGGTTACTGCCCATATTTCAGGGCTTAAGCCAAAACCACCCCAATTTGCAGAGACCAGTGCTGACGCAACATTGGCGATGGCTGCAATGGTTATCCAGCCAAGATAAACGCTGAACGGCAGATGCACTAATAATTTCTCTTTCAATGAAACCTTTGCTTTTCCAATATTCAAGCGCAAGTAAATAGCAATTAATGATGCCAAAAGCGCGAACATTACAATTACTGACTCAGTGATGAAGTCGTACTGCCAGAGAAAAAGCCAGACACAGTTCAACAAGCTGCTTAAAATAAAAATCAATCCGATTTGCTTTTGAAACGGCTTATCTTTTTGGCTTGGCAAGGCTTGGTAAATAACGAACGCTAACAGAAGAACATAGATTATGCCCCAAATGGCGAAAACGTAGCCTGCAGGCGTAACCAAGGTTGGGTACAAATCTGAAACTTGCCCAGTTGTTCTGCCATTAAACACTGTAGTGTTTGCTAAGCTATTAATTGCAAGCGTTATAATGAAAGCGGCGATGTTTCCAAAACGGAGTAAATTAGCATTAACTTGCGTCAAAACTACACCAATTAAAGATTATTTGCTAAAATACTTAAAGGTTTACTTTAATTTGATGCTGTCGACTTATTCTTTGACCCACTTACTAACATACGTTCTGAATTTCTGCAATATCTTTTGGTGGAAATTAATTTTGTAGATTTAGTTTTTCAGCATCCCCATAAGTTTTGGCAATAATTCGCATCCACGTTCTAAAATGCCCAAGCTTCCTTTCGCGCATTCTTTCTCAGAGAACTTGCAAGCTTTGCCGTCGTCTACTTCTACTTTGTCGCCTGAAATTAACACGGGAACAGGTGTGTCACTGTGCACTTTTAGTGAGCAAGGCGTCGCATGATCGGTGGTTATGCAGATAAGGTTGTCTTCGAGAGAAATCTGCTTTAGCAATGGTCCAAAGAAGTACTTGTCGATGGCTGAGATAATCTGCGTTTTTAAGATGCAGTTGCCATCATGCCCCGGTTCGTCTGGACCTTTAAGGTGAATGTAAAAACAATCATGTTTAGGCAAAGCATCAAGCAGCGTTTTTACTCTGACTTCGCAATCTTTCTGGAGGTTTTCTGTAGGCGGCGGAAGGAGAGATGATTCCATGCCTGCAAGTTGCGCTATGCCGCGTTCAGCCTGCATATCCGACAAAGCTGCAAAATTAACATGGTACCGCTTGTTAATATTGAAGAATTTTGGAAGAAGGTGCCCTGCGTCTCGAGTTAAAACAACGTTTGCCTTAAGCTTGCCCTCAGCCGCACGTTTTACGTTTATAGGATGATTTTCCCATAGTTTATGGGTTTTATCGATAAACTCGTTTACTAGTGCAGCGGAAATCTTTGCTTTCTCTGTGTTATCTGTGGGCTCGCAGGTTTTTAACACCATTTCAACCTTAGCCTTCGCCACTCCAATCCCGTTAACTATTGTGTAGGCTGGGTCGCTGTTTGTTATGTTGCTTGAAAGAGGCTTCCCCTTGCTCTTAATTAATAGAACTGCCCTGTGCCCCAGTGTGTTCCTGAATTCAAACGTGGCAGGATAAGATTCAAGCTTAACTTTCTCGTTAGCAGCCTTGCTTAGCTCCGTGGCTTCTTCGGTGGTTAAGCTTCTTGCAACTCGGCGGTCAATTATGGTTTTCCCTTGACCTAACGTGGCAAAGTTGCACCTTAACGCTAAATCGCCATCCTTCATCTTTAAGCCTGCGCCCACGGCTTCGATAACGCCTCTGCCTGTGCTGTACTTGAAAGGGTCATAACCTAAAAGCGAAATAACAGCTACGTCGCTCTCTGGCGCAACACCCTTCTTTACCGAGTACATTAATCCTGTCTTGCCCATTTTGGCAAGAGCGTCCATGTTCGGAGTATCAGCTGCCTCCAAGGGTGTTTTGTTGCCTAAAGATTTGATTGGCAAATCACCCATGCCGTCTATTACAACGTAAATTAACTTCAAACAGTTTTTGCCTCCTTCAAGTGAGAGCTAACTCGGTTCTGAAGCTTTATTATTTTTTGCATTGAAATGCTACTTTTTCACTGAAAGAACCCTTCTAATCTCATCTTGCGTAGCCTGCGGGGTTCCTGTTGTGTTCACAAGGTAAACGTCGGTTTGTTCGAAGAGCCTTCGAAAGAAGTTTTTTCTAAGCTCGATTTTTCTATCATCTCTTACTAGTTGGTGCGGATTGCAAAAGTTGCGCTCTAACATGAACTGCGATGCTTCATTCACATTCAAGGAGGTCACGATGTTCTTGTCTTGGGGGTCTCTCTTCAACAGGATTATTTTTTGTAATGTTGCCATTGGAATCACGCCGCCGCTGCCTACAATCCACCGCACATTCACTACTGCCCTGCCTCTTTGGTCAAACTGCGCTTTATCAACTAATCGTTCGTACGTGTTCCATATTTTGCCTATGTCCGCTTCAATGTAGCAGTTTTTTTCAGAACCAAACGCTAATGGCAATTGGCTGGAAAGCCTAACGAAGTACCAATCGTCCGAAATTAACCTAGCATTTTTGGTAAGCAATAAGCCCCATGAATGCGTTGTTTTACCCGTGCCTGAAGGAGCAATTATTGAGACTCCTAAACAACCAACGTCTATCGCGGCGCCATGAACGGAGTAGATCCTGTGCTCATCCTCTAAAACGTCGCCGGCGACCGCGAGAGCGATGCTTTTTATCCACCCGTAGTAGTCAACGTTAACCAAAAAAGCGGTCTTCGTGTATGGGTCATATTTAACGCTTAAAGGTTGACCCGGCTCATTAATTACTATAAGTCGACCATGAGACCGCGTGTTTTCATTTGCTGTATAAAAATTATCTTCCCACTTGGTTCTAGTCTGTTCAGACTCAGTTAACAGTTTAATGCAGCAACCGTAAATTTCAGCTTTGCTTGTATAAAGCAATCTGGGCACGTAAGTTTCGAAGAGGCGGTCTTTTTCTTCAGGACCAATTAACTGCACGGAATAGCTCACTATGTAAACATCTCCAGAAATTGACTTGTAAATTAGAACTTAAACAGACGGATAAGCCTTTCGCGAAGAAATGCAAAAAGGGAGCAGAAGCAAGAATTTAACTTTTCAAGGCGGCAATAAATCCTTTAATAACATCTTTAATTGATTGAAGCAACGGATGCCTTATTTTCTCAGGTGAAAGCTTCTCTAAGCGGTCCACTCTAAAATATATGGGCGGATGAGGATCTAAACCCAGCCATTCTTGAACACGGAATGAAGGCGTCCGCTCATATAGCAACCGCTGGAAACCGATTTTTTCAAGAGAACCAGCTAAAACTTGCGGGGTCCCAACCATAATGGCGGAGACTAAATCAGCTCGGG
>JBEKHJ010000121.1:0-5094 GCA_050012335.1 Bathyarchaeia archaeon | reverse complement strand
ACTTACAGGCGAAATTTTGCCTGAAAACCAAGAAGAACGCGTTTTGGCAGTGCAGAAAACCGCAAAGAAACTTAACGCGGTTGTTTTGGTAAAGGGCAAAGTTGACATTGTATGCGATGCTGAAAGGATAAAGTTGAATTTCACGGGCAATCCAGGCATGACTGTCGGAGGCACAGGCGACGTTCTCAGCGGTATCGTTGGCGGATTAATGGCTCAGAAGGTTGATCCGTTTGAGGCTGCAGTGGCTGGCGCCTTTGTTAATGGTGCTGCAGGCGATTTTGTTGCGAGTGAAATTGGTTTTCACATGGTAGCTACGGACATTATTAATTGGATTCCACGAGTGTTTGATGATCCGATGAGTCACTTGAAGGTGCACAAGCCAAGTGGAAAATAACCGTCCGCAGCTACTTACCATACCTGTGCGCATTACTATCTACCATGCGAACCAATGTGATCCCCGAAAATGCTCAGGCCTTAGGCTAAAACGTCGTGGGCTCGCAAGGATAGTGACTAAGACACGGTTTCTGCCAAAACGCGCAATAGTTCTCAACCCGTTCTCTGAAATAGCATTCTCACCCACAGACAGGCAAAGAGTTCAAGATTTTGGTTTAGTAGCGTTGGATTGCAGTTGGGAACATGCACAAGAGGTTTTATCAGGGCATGTAAAGGGAACCAGCCGCTGCTTGCCCATCCTTATTGCGGGAAACCCCGTCAATTACGGTAAACTTACAAAACTAACTACCGCTGAAGCCATCGCTGCCGCCTTGTACATTGCGGGTTTCAAGAAGGAAGCCGAAGACCTTATGTCGATTTTTACGTGGGGACACACGTTTCTTGAGTTAAACGCCATGCTGCTCGACAATTACGCAGCCGCAAAAGACAGCGCTGAAATCGTGGAAATGCAAACAAGGCTCCTGAAAAGGAAAAAACGCAGCACTTAAAGTGTTATTAAAGAAAATGCAAAAAGAGAGCAATTAACAAAAGGAAGAGTGGATACTGTTAAGTTACCCAACTAAAATCTTTAGTTATCGTTTGGTTGGAAACCATTGTTGATCTATTATTATCCATCCAGCATCTAAAGCTACACGGATTCCCTTGTCTCTACCTGTTAGCATAATCGGCTTTTTATTTGGAGTGCATTTTCTAACGAAAGCCGTAGCTGATTCAAAATTGATTCTTGTGTCAACTGGAGGAGTAAATTCACTCAAGTTTTATTTCCCAATTATTTTTTGTTCTGCTTGTAATTTATGCAAAACTTTGATAGTTAAAGCTGGGTCAATGCCTAAGTCACAAATAATGTCGCTTGTTTTAGCGCCTGGGTGACCGTTTACAAAGGCAACAATTTTTTCAGTTGCTTCTTCTTCTGGAATAACTCGAAGTTCTTGAGGCTCTTCTTCTACTTCTATTGCTTCTACCACTGGCTTTTCAATCTTTTCTAACCGTTCATTAAATGCAACCATTTGCATTTTCAAACTCTCCAGTTGAAAAATTATTGCTCCACAAAACTTAGAATAAGTATTTTTTTCAACATATGTTTGCCGAAACTCGGTTCCCAACCTTTGTTTCATCTGCTCAAAGTAGTCTTGAGGAACAGAGAGCAGTTCAGTGCGTTTGTAATAAATTCGTGGCTTTTTTTGCTCTTCTCTTTGAGGGTATAATTCGCCCATTTACACTTTCACCATGCTTAAGTCTCTTCGAACGTTTCTATAGAAACTGAAGGTGGCATTGGAAACGGAGGACGCGACTTAGCTTTTTTCTCGCGGAAATAAATTAGTTGGCTCTCTGTTACGACGTATCGAGCATTCACTAGTAGAGAGTAAAACTCGGCTTTTTTATCTTTATCGGTTATAGGCATATTGTTTTCCAGAAAATCAAAAACGGGATTAACCGCTTTCTGTATCTTCTCAATGTCATCTTTCTTTAGATCATAACTATAATTAAGAGCACTCAAGTTGTTGAACAAAGTCTCGAAAAACTCGCCAACAAATACGCCCTCTTCATACTTGACCAAATCTGCCGCTCTTAACAAATCTGACCCAAAATTACTGCAAGCACTAAAATTAGACTCAGCTAAAAGGGCTCTAAGTGTTGGTATTTTCGACTTATATGCCTCTATAAAATCCAATTTGTACCCTCCACTCGCTTGTATGCTTAGTTTGCAGTTATTTTACATTTAAGTCTTTGCTTAATAAATGAGCTTTCGGAATTTGGAATATTGATGATGGATTTTTATTTAAGGTACATGCCTTTTCTATTCCTGCGTTTGTATATCTAAACTATATCAGACCAAGAGTCATGTACCTTAATCGAACAGAATCGAAGATAGAGAAAAAATAAGTTCGGGCTACTTTTAATGTGGAAGCATAACGGCGCCTTTGCCGGGAGGAGACGCCCGCATGGTTACGGCGGCTGCCAGAGCTAAAGCCCATAACATGTCATCATGGCAGTGTTGTGGATGGTTGAACTGCAAGTGCCCGCTTTTGCCGTACTCGTACTGCTGCTCATTGATCTGCTGGCATAGTAGCCTATGGTAAGGAATGGCTAAGCGGTTTTGCTCCATAGCAATTTTCAGTCCTGTAAGCAGCTCCTCTTTTGATTGTATAGTAAACGTGAGGCCTTCAACACTTCTCAAACCTTGGTTGCGAATCTCCTCAAGCACAGGCTCACCCACCCCAGTCTGATCAACAAGCACGCCTCGGAACTGAAACTTCTGGTTAGCTCTCACAAGGTGCCCAATAACTTGCGTGTATGGTGTTTCAAGCGGAAACTGATACATATAAACAAGCTTAAGCTTGTCGCCATCACGTTGCAAAACAACTACAACGCTGAAGTCTTGGAGTTTCCCGAAATCAACTCCGCCATAGTAGTCTCCGCTTGGAAAAGAAGCCTCAAGACTACTGTAAAGCTCAACGCCAAGCTTTTGGGCAAGCTCAACACATGAACGAATCAATGCCTGCGGAAAATAACTGTTTAACGCTTCAACAAACTCCGCTTCATACTCCATCAGGTACTCTTCACGGGTCATGTTTTCGCGGTTTTCATCCAAAATATGCTTCGTAACCAGCGGGCACTCACTTGACTTGACTCTATGCACGCTATAGGCAGGGTTAACGAAGGCCCGATAGAAAAAGTGATTTTTATCCCAAGGCGTACTTAGTAATATCGCGTAGCCATCGGTTGTGCTTAGCATCGGAAACAGGATTTGTGTGATAACCTTTTCGGGGATCCAAGAGGCCTCATCCAGAATGATCATGTTTGCAGTGTAGCCTCTCAACATATGTTCAGAGCAGGGTAACGCGATTATTTTGCTTCTGTTGTCAAACTGAATAAGCGTTCCCGTTGCCCTAACAATTCTACTGCGGAGATATACACTATAGAACACAAATGACATTATGCGGTCAAACATAATCATTGATTGCCTAAGCGAAGGACTGGTAATTAAAACTGTAACACCTTTGTTTGTTTGCGCAAAGTAGATGGCTTTCAACGCTATGATTGTCGTCTTACCAGTCTGACGCCCCATGCAAGCGACGATTCGCTTACTTGGATCTTCCAACAGCGCCGCCTGATATGGAAAAGGCTTCACATCCAAGATTTTCTCAGCAAAATCAACAGGCCCTTTGACTTGAAGAGCTTCCTGAAGCTGCAACTGCTTGATTGCTTTATCGATTTGCGGAAGTCTTCTTAGCGCCCTTCGCTGCCTGTAACTCCGCCATAGCAACGGTAAATATCCTAATCTGCGCCTCAAATTTCTCCCTTCAAATTTTGCCTTGCCGCTGAATAAGCCTTATGCGCTTACATCTTCTCTTTTAAACTAAGAAGCTGCTCCTCCCAAATCTTGCGCTCCTCATCCGTTTGCGCTTTTGCAACCTTGTCTTCCAACTGAGCAAGCACAACCCTGTTCAACTCTTCAACATGCCGTTCGACCTTCGTAAGCTTCTCAATATAATCCGTCTGCAGTATGATGTAGCTTTTCAATGCAGGTATGATTAAGCGTATTCGCTTAATGTCTAGCCCGGTTAAGCCCTTTTCATTTAATCGTTGAATGCATCCCAGCGTCATCTTTGCAGCTTCTTCCACACTGATCAATTGCTCAGCCGGTTTGATGGGTTCAAGCGTTGTAGTTGTTGATGATGAAGATGATGAACAATTGTTTTCCTTTTCAGAAATTACAAGACCTAGGCGGTGCAGCTTGAGCCTGATGGCATCTAGGCTTCTGTCTAAATGTTCAGCCATCTCTTCGAGGCTTTTACCCTGCGCGCACATTTCCCTCAGAGCTTTAACCTCATCTTCCGTCCAAAGCTTTTCAAGAACCATTCTTACTCACACTTCTGAAAACGTTCCTTTCAAGTGAATCAACTAAGATCAACCCTCTCTCAGGTGCGAGGAACATCGACTGCCTAATTCCACGCGCTATATGATTACCCGTCTTGCAGTTTCCTAGAATTTCTCTTCTCTATAATATCATCTCAGCGCCACTCAATGGCAGCGAAAGGAAATCAAGCGACACCTGTTTTAAAGAACGGACGCGATATGTGTCACCGTTGACACACACACGTTCAAAATAATATTTAGGCATTGCTAACATCAACCACTCAATCGTTTTGGAAAGACCTTACGCCGTTATACATCATTAAGGCTAAATTCACGTTAGTCACATGTGAATCATGCATGCGTCCTACCCCTCTCAAAATAGCGTTAATGATTAAAATCAATATACAAAACTGCTTTAAGGCAAAAAATAGCTAATTAACCACTATGCTTAAACAAATTAACAAAGCAGGGCTTCTTGATGTTGAAGGAAAAAATCTCATGGCGTCAAACCAAAAAGATGGATGTTCAAGGCTTCAATCGCCGCAAACAGGACTCTCTTTTTTTGGAATAAAGCGGTAACGTGGCAGAGGTGAGTGTGAGAATCCATGGCTTTTATCACTGATCCATACCTGTTTTTTGCTTCGGTTGTTGTTATTTCACTTTCAGGCGTCTTAATGCCTGGACCATTATTTGCGGTTACGCTTAAGAAGGCGGCGAAAAGCAAAATTGCAGGTGCATTGATTGCGGTTGGTCATGGGATTGTAGAGTTTCCACTAATGT
>JBEKHJ010000120.1:0-5114 GCA_050012335.1 Bathyarchaeia archaeon | reverse complement strand
TGGGTTGGCGCTTGCCATGTCTTGGATCGCTGAGGCGAAGTCATTCCATGACCTTATCGATACTCCTGCAGCTTGGAGTTCCTGTTGCTCAGTTGTTCCATCTTGCGTTCCAACAGTTAAGCCCAGAGTTTTCAGGTCTTGCAGTGAGGTTATGTTGGTTATTGCTAGCGAGTCGATTTTACTTTGGAGCATGATAACTTGAGCTCTTGTTGTGCTATGAGGCATTGTAAATGAAACTTGTGCAAGTCTATCTGATGTCACTGAGAAACCGCTAACTCCCATGTCAAGTTTGTTCTGTTGGACTGACGTTATGATGTTATCGAAACTTACGCTTTGCCAATCAACAGTCAAATTAAGTTGAGCTGCAACGGCGTTCGTCAAGTCAACTTCGAATCCTACGATCTTATTAGTGCTATTGTCAAGTTGTTCGTAGGGTGGCCAACTTGGGTCTGTGCCGACTGTGATTACTCCTGTTTTTTCAATATTGCTCCATACAGTGTCTGCCGTTGACGAGTTTTGCGCTACAATAAACGGGCTAGAGACGAGACCGACAGCGAAGCCTACAATGAGCATTATTACAACTAGACCTATGGTAATCATTTTTGCCATGTTTTTGTTTCTCCTAGCCCTCATATTTCGAGGCTTTATATATTTAAGCTTAAGCCATGCTCCAAAAAATGAAATTTTTGAGCAGGTTTCAAAAGTGAAGCTATTTTAAATTCACCGAGACGAGCGCTATGGCGATTACTATGAAGAAGGCTCCTATGCTGGAGAACACGGTAACAGGCTCTTTCAACACCACGATGGATAGAATGACGGCAACCACTATTTCAGATAAAAGAAGAACTGTAGAAGTGGATGCAGAAAGATGCTTAAGCCCTTCCAGCCAGAGGTAGTATGGCAGAACCCAACAAACAATTGCCGTGTAAAAAATCGCCAACCATGCATACTCTGTCAAAGCAAAAAACCTGGGTCCGGACAAAACCGTGAAAGGCACAATTGTAAATAGTGTTAATACAAGCACCCAAGTCATAGACTGGAACGTTGCCGAAGTTGAATTCATAATCAACTTCTTATTATAAACCATGAACAGCGCCCAAGCAACGCCTGAACAGATAAGCATAAAGTCCCCAACAAACTGCCCCGCGCCGAAAGTTGAAAAATCCAAGTTAGTGCTAACAAAAACAATACCAACCAAACCAAACAGAACACCCACAATTTTCTTCCGAGAAAAACTTTCACCCAGAAGCTTGGGGCTTAAAAGGGCAACCCACATGGCGCTTAGGTTTATGAAAAGCGCAGCCTTTGCTGCAGTCGTATAATTCATGCCGACATATTGGAGCAAGTAGCCTATGCCATTTGCGATACCCAAAAAGGCGAGCAGTTTTTTGTCTGCTATTTTGAACTCAAGTTTTTTGAGAAGCAGCATGGTAAATAGCAATGTGACTGAGGCCACCAAAAATCGCCAGAAGACAAATGCAAACGGGTCAGTATACATTAATCCGATTTTGATGACTGGAAATGAAGTGCCCCATAGGATCCCTGCCAGTATGGTAAAGAAGACGGCTTTGCTTTTCTTGGTTAACAGTGGATTAGGCAAACCGCTCGTCTCCTCCTCGCTTTCCTCATAGGCAGGCTACGTTAATAAAAGCATTTTTGCCGGGACATAAAAAGTGATCTAAGTTTTTGGTAGTATACGATTTACTCAGGAACGAATTACTGCAAATTGACGGCAGACACTAATTACTTACCCTATAAAAAACAGTTGATTAACGTATTGAGTTCTTTTGCAGATAGCTATTGTCCCGAACATTTTAGGGTTTTACAAGCCTAGCGAAAATAAATAAAAAAGGATGGGGATTGAGGCGATTTTTTTTATGCTGCTTTAGTTTGCTTAGATTTTGTAGTATTTTGCGTACAGCACTATGCCTATTGCTAAGATGGCTATGCAAGACACAGATACTACCGTCAAATCCAAGAGTATGGTTGGGCTTGTGAGGGCTGCGCCTCTGAGGAAAAGCGAAGTTAAAGCGTTTGTAACGTAGTAGCTGGGTACGAATTTGCCTGCAACTTGAGCGCCTGAAGAAAGCGATGCGCCGACGAATGTGCCAAGGAACAGTTGCGGAAGCAGGAAAAGGAAGCTTAAGCCTGTTGCTGCGCCTGCGGATTTTGCGATGGTTGCGGTGATTAAGCCGAATCCCACGTTGGATAGTGAGAATATGAGCACCAGTATGAAGGCGAATGCGTAAGCGGGTATGCCAACGTTTGGTCTGAAACCTAAGGCGTATGTCATGATGAAAACCAGAGCCGCTTGGATCAGCGCTATGCCCATGTATGAGACTACTTGGCTTGTCATGAACTCGGTTGGTGTTGTGGGTGAGATGCGGATGCGTTTCATCATGCCGTTCTCTCGGTCTTGGGTGAATGATTGGGCAACCATCATTATGAGGAATATGGAAGCGAACGTGAACATGCCTGGGGCAATGAAGTCAAGTGCCGACGTAGTCTTCACCTCAACTAGAGACGCTGTTTCCACGTGGAATGGACTTTGCGCTGCTATCTGACTCTGACCCGCGATGCTTGTCAAGGCTTGTTGGATGATCGGCGGTATGGCTTGGGTGGCGACTAAAGAGCCCTTGTCTAAGTACAGCGAGATGGTGGCATTTGTCCACTGTGACGGATCACTGGGCGCTGCTTGGTACGAAGCATAGCTCTGGCTGAAATCCGTTGGAATTATCATCACTGCTTGAACAGTGCCTTGCGATAGGTCGTTTTGCGCGGTCTGGTTGTCCACATAAACGTGAATGTTGATTATCTTTGTGTCCGACAACGATGTGAGAAGTATCTGCGAAGCATTTACCGAGTTTCCACGGTCCAAGTTGACCACGCCGACTTGATACGTTACTGTTTGGCTGCCTCCAATTCCGCCGAATGAAGCCCCGAAAGCGAACACGAACACCACTGGAAACAGGAAAATCATGAAAAGCACTGCTGGTTCGCGGATAGTTTTCTTAAGTTCCTTCTTAGTTAAAGCGGTTATTCGTTGAAGTTTCATTTATGCTTCCTCCCTGATGGTTCTTCCTGTGAGTTTGATGAAAAGCTCCTCCAAATTCTTCACTTGATTTTTAGCAATCAGTTCTTTTGGCGTGCCAAGCGCGATGAGTTTTCCATGGTCAATTATGCCTACTCGGTCGCATAATTCCTCGGCTTCTTCCATGTAATGCGTGGTTAGGATGATGGTTTTGCCTTGTGTTTTTTGTTCTTTAATGAAGTCCCAGACAGCATGGCGTGATTGCGGGTCCATGGCAACTGTTGGTTCATCTAGAAAAGCGACTTGGGGGTCATGGATTAATGCGAGAGTTAGGCTTAGTCGCCGTTTCATTCCGCCGCTGTATTTTGAGGCTATTCTTTTTGCGTCTTCTTTCAGCCCCATTTTTGTTAGTAGCATGGCGCTTCTTTCTTTGAGCATTTTTCCTTTCAGGCCATAGAGGTTTCCGAAGAGTTCAAGGTTCTCCGCGCCGGTCAAGTACGGATAAATGGCTGTTTCTTGAGTGCACACACCGATTAGTTCTTTGACTTTCGGTGTTTCTTTTTGTGTGTCGTAGCCGTAGACTTTGGCTGTGCCGCTTGTTGGTTTTACGAGTCCGCAGAGAATGTTTATTATGGTTGTTTTTCCTGCTCCGTTTGGTCCTAGTAATCCGAAGAGTTCTCCTTTGTTGACTTGTAGGCTGAGGTTTTCTACTGCTGTTTTGTCTTCAAATTTTTTGGTTAGATTTTGTATTGTTATTGCTGATTCAGTCATTTTGTTATCTCCTTTTTTATGACTATAATGGTTTTTTGAGAATTTAGTTTCATGTTTACCTGTTGCTGATAGAAAATGCATTTTAGAAGTGCTGGAAAGTCGCTTTTCAACTATGATTGGTTAAAAAACAGGACATACTTCGGGTTAGGGGATATTGTCTAGCCATGTGTTGAATATATATCCTGTGTAGATGATGTTTGGGGCTACTGCTTGTGCTGCTGGTTCCTTTTCTAAGCTTTCTCGAGTTTCTCGCAGTTCTTTTGCTGTTGGGGTCCAAGTTAAAAATAGGTAGGAGTTTGGTATGTTGCTAAAACCCCAATAAAAGAGTGTGTTCGGATAATGTTTTTGCCAAATTATGTTAGGTGCGTTAGGGTCAGCGTCAGGTTTTAGTTGAACATGAAATACGCTCATTATATCATTTGAAGCATCAGGATACCAGTCTATAGAAAATTGTATCAAATAGTTGTTTATCATTCTTGTGAGTCTGCGGCGAATCGTTTTGGCTGAGACACCTAATTCTTCAGCGACAACTGAAGTGGCTTTACGCGAATCATCTTTCAAGGAACGAATAATTTTGTAGTCAAGCTCACAGAGCTTAGTTTCAGGATTAGCGCTTTTTAAAATCCACGACGGTATCGGCGAAACCGTTATGCCAACGGTTGGTTCAGGCATCTCAGCTGCCTCTCTAATGAAGCGAACCAGCGGCTCCAACTCGGCTATGTTTTTCAAGTAAGCGCCTATGTACAAGACGTTTCCGCCGCCGAGAGCCAACCAGTATATGGAGCCATGTTTCTCCAGTTTTGGGTTTATGTCACGAATTGAATTAGTTTTCGACGTTCCAAAGATTAATATGTGGATACCGTTTTTAGCGATTAAGCTTAGTTTAGCATTGAATTTGCGTATTATGCCCATTTCGATTAAGGATTGAATGCGGTTATGAACGGCAGTGACAGACAGGTTCAGTTTTTCCGCCAGTTCACGGTAAGAAAGCCGAGAATTCGCAAGTAAAAGCTGGCATAATATTACATCTGTCTTGTCCACTGTCTCACCATCCACCGTTCTTTTATGTTATAGACTGCTTAAAGGCTTTAGCACATTATAATTATGGAGTGGGAACAAAAATAGGCTATAAACTGGTAAAAGCCTAAGTTCTTACTTGCGTGCGCAATTTTGTTTGAAGGCAACGTCATTTTTAAGGGAAAAGTTTAAGGGTAAATGTTTGTTATGGTTTCGCGTATTCCTATTGTTGAGGGGTTATGGTTGAGCGCTAAAATAGAAACAATCGAAGAACGCAAAGCAGAAGTCTTAATCA
>JBEKHJ010000119.1:0-5116 GCA_050012335.1 Bathyarchaeia archaeon | reverse complement strand
ATTTTATCTGCCAAAGATTAGGTATCAAATATGAGACTAAAGATTTCGGTGCTTGGCAGCAGTATGTTGACGCCTTAGTTCATCCTGAAAATGAAGTTAAGATAGCGTTAGTAGGCAAATACGCTGGATTAACTGATAGTTACGTGAGCATGACCGAGGCACTTCGGCACGCTGGTGGTGCATGCAAGACTAAGGTTTGTATTTCTTACTTGGAAGCTGAGAAACTGGAGCAAGAACCTCAATGCGTAAAAGACCTTACGAATTTTGACGGAGTTTTTGTTCCTTACGGTTTTGGTCCACGAGGAACTGAAGGCAAAATTGCAGCCACTCAGTTTGCCAGAGAGAATGATATTCCTTTCTTGGGCATTTGTTATGGTTTCCAGTTGGCAATTATCGAGTTCGCTCGGAACGTTTGCGGCTTGAAGGATGCCAATAGCACAGAGATTAATCCTGATACTCCTTATCCAGTCATTGACCTTATGCCTGAGCAGCGTGGAATAGAAATTAAGGGTGCAACTATGCGTTTGGGTGCTCACAAAGTGGTTTTGCAAAAGGGCACGCTTGCTTACAGCTTGTATGGGCAGGAAGAAATTTACGAGCGCCACCGTCACCGCTTTGAAGTTAACTTAGACTACTCGGAAATCCTCAAAAAGAATGGTTTATGTTTCACTGGCAAAAGCGCTGACGGCCGAAGAATGGAAACCTTAGAGTTGCCAAACAACTACTTCTTCTTTGCCTCTCAGTTCCATGGAGAATTCAAAAGTCGACCTGGAAGGCCTTCACCTGAGTACTTTGGGTTTATTCAAGCATGCGTTAATAAGAAGCTTGGAAAACCAAAACCCATTATTTCTTAGAAGTTAGCGTAATTACTAGAAAAGGCTATAATGCATGATTGGCATGAGACGGTAAGGATAGGTTAAAAATGACAGAAGGAAAATGGGATTCAACAGGTTTTGACCAGTTAATGAAAGATAGCAAAAACGAACTATTAGATTTACAGAATCAACTGCAAAATTTAATGGTGAAGTTTTGTTTACGTGCATTAAGGGTTTATCAAGCTACAAGGCCAGAACCGCTAAGACCCAATGAAGTCTCTTTGTTAACTAAGAACGAACTGAATAACGCTATTGCCGACCTTACGGCGCAGACAAGCATGGATAACATTGTTAAGCTTGTTAGGGAAGAGTGGGCTAAACAACAGAAACCATAAGGTTAACTATCTTAACCCAGTTTTTTCTTACGGATTATTATTAGATGAGGTTAGGTTTGTATCTGTTAAATCGTTAAAAATTGTTGGTGTTGGATAAAAAAAGTGTTATCGCGTTCGCCGATTATTTTGTTCGACAGAACTCTTCCATCGTTGACATTAATGAAGGAACCGAGTAGACTATGTCCCTGTCGTTTATCATGCCTACGAGGCAGCCGTTTTTGTCAACGATTGGTAAGTGCTTGATTTGCCAGTGTTTCATCAGTTTAGCTGCTTCTTCAACGGTTGCTGACTCATCTATTGTTACCAGCGGGTTTGTGTAGACCATTCTTGCTATGATTGCGTTCAGAGGCACACCATGTTCAACTGCTCTTATGAGAACATCTTTGACTGTTATGATTCCTGTTGGTTTTCCGCTTTGCTCGACAAGTATTGCATCTTTGTCATACTTGTTCATTAATGCAACTACTTCTTTGACTGACGTATCATTGCGCACGGTTTTAACATCTTTTGACATTATGTCTCTTACGAGAACATTGCTTGCCATTCAAATTTCACCTTAACGTCTAAGACAAAAGCACTTGTCATTTATCAATTTTTTGTTTATTGAAACTGCCAAGTTGGCGGTTGGCGTTTTTGTTGTTTATGACTTTTTTACTACGTACATGGGCTAAAGCATGATGGAACTTACTACGTACAACACAACTGGCTCTCAGAATGTACGTGGTATAACTTGAAACTGTTGATAAGAGAGGCCTTAGGATGTACGTAGTAAACTATCAACCGAAGAGTCTACATCGCCTTCAACCGAGAACTTGACAGCTTCTGTTTATTCACAACGCAATGGTGCAAAACTTAAAGGCTTGTTTACTTTCATTCTTTTTTAGAAGGCGGCTTGCTTTTTGAGCAACAATTCCAAAGTAACAGAGAGGTTTAGCGCCAATTTAGGTAAAGCTGAAAATTACGCTGAAGTTTGGCAAATTGTAAAGGACACAGTGAAGTTTTCTTTGGGCAAAAGAAGGGATAGCATGATGCTGTTTTTGGATGATTTGCCGCTGCAGTTAGGCGCCTATTACCCGATTGGAACCAATAACATTGTCTTAAACAGGTCGCTGGTGGAAATTGTTGAAGCATCCGTAAGCTCCAAGCCAACCGTTAATGCTTTAGTTTACAATCTTTTGCTGCATGAGTATTTGCATGCGCTCGGCGAATATTCCGAGGTTGAAGTTAGACGCATGGTTGTTGAAGTTGCAAAGAAAAGCTTTGGAGAACAGCACATTGCAACAGTGGTTGCGCGTGAAACACCTTGGGTTCTGCTTAAAGACATTCCGCTTGGTCCATTCAACGCGCCTAAGCGTGTAATAGAAATTGTTAAAGATTTCGAAAAAACAGGCAAATATATTGTTTAAAATATCAATCAGATTTCTGCATGTTGCTCTTTGTCTTAGAGAAAAATTGAGGGTTGTTAGTAGTTTTCAACCCAAACTTCAAAGTAGGCTTTTGGATGAGCGCATACGGGACATTTGTCTGGCGCTTGTGTTCCTTCGAAAACGTAACCGCAGTTTCTGCATTTCCATTTGACTGGCTGGTCTTTCTTGAAGACTTTGTCTTGCTGCACGCTTTCGAGCAGCTTATTGTATCTTCTTTCATGGTAGGATTCTACTTTTGCAATCATTCGGAACGTTGTGGCAACATCTTTGAAACCTTCCTTATCGGCTACATCTGCAAAATTGGGGTAAAGTGTGCCCCACTCGAGTTTTTCGCCTTCAGCTGCAGCCTTGAGATTCTCAGCGGTTGATGCAATTACGCCTGCAGGGTAAGAAGCTTTAATTTCAACTATTCCACCTTTGAGGTGCTTAAAGAATAGCTCCGCATGCTCTTTCTCGTTAGCTAATGTTTCCTCGAAAATAGCGGCTATTTGCTCGTATCCTTCTTTTCTGGCTACGCTGGCAAAGAACGTGTATTTGTTTCGTGCTTGTGATTCACCCGCGAACGCTGCTAAGAGGTTCTTTTCTGTTTGGCTACCAATAAAATTCATGGTTTTTTTGCTCCTAATTATAAGGTTTCAAACCGAAAATAAAAGTGTTCCCTGTCATCAGTTTAAATCTGATGTATATGCTTTTATCTTGCTTACACTAAATATTTTTTGCCGGATGATGAAAAGGCATTAGATTGACACTATTGGATGAAAGTTCAGAGTTACTCAGACGGCAACTGAATTCACGTCTAATCCGTAGGCAATAGCGTGCAACCGATAGTAATTTTTAAAAGGGCATGAAACATTCTCTTACTCTGTTCGCGAGGAAGAGAGAGATTTGGCCTCAGGATCTGGCACAAAAATAGTTCTCACAGCGTCAGCCACAGAAATGAGCGACTTTTACAATAATCCCTTTATCGCTTTCGTGGCAGGCTTCGGCAAAGGCCCATTTCCACTGGGATTCGTCAGAAAAACACTCTATCCCCCAGTGGAACGCAAGCCTGATGGCAGAGCAAGATTCGCACCTTACGGCTTAAGAAAAGTAGAAGCCATGCTACTAGAGAGTGGCTTCACAGAAAAAGAAGTAGCCGTTGTTCACCCTGAAGACCTGGAAGACTTCGTCGGACCAGAAACCAAGGTTATAGGCATATCCTCAATGGACCCAACAGGCATGGGTTACGTAAGCAAAACTTACTCCTCAATAATCGGCGGAGGAGAACCCATGAACGCTGTCGAATTCCAAAAACTCGTAACTCAACCGAGTATCAAAAAGTTTAAGCCAAAAATTATTGTTGGCGGATTTGGTTCTTGGCAGCTAGAACGCAAACATGTATCTGACCGCTACGGTCTAGATTGCGTGCTCCTTGACGGAAGGCCAGAACCAATTGTTGATGTTTTCAAGAAGGCAGTAAATGGCGAAGCTCTTCCGCGTATTGTTAAAGCTGATGAATCAATAAGCAACTGGGACTATAACGCCATAATGCCCTTAACTAAACATGCCGCTATTCATGGCTCTGTGGAAATTTCAAAGGGCTGTGGAAGAAACTGCCAGTTTTGCACGCCTACCATGCAACACAAAGTTGACGTGCCACTGGAAAAAATAATGAAGGAAGTCGCATTAACCACCGCAGAAGGCAGCGACCACATAACCTTAGTCACCGAAGACCTATTCCTGTACGGTGCTAAAGACGAAAAATTCATTCCAAATAAGGAAGCAGTCGTGAAATTAGTAAAAAGTGTTGCTGAGTATCCGGGCGTTAAAAGTATTCAAGCATCTCATATGTCCTTGGCGCCAGTGGTTCATAATCCGCAAATGATAAAGGAACTTGCAGAAATTTTGATTGAGCGCAGTTGGTATTCTTTCGGCAAAAAAGCAATAATTACCGCTGAAACAGGAATTGAAACTGGTAGCACAAGGTTGATGAAGAAGTACATGTCGGGTAAAATGTTGCCTTTTAAGCCTGAACAATGGCAAGAAGTTGTCGCCAACGCGTTTGGCATACTTAACGATAATGATTGGTATCCACTGGCAACGTTGATTGTTGGTCTTCCGGATGAGAAAGAAGAAGACGTACAGCAAACGCTTGAATTGATGGATAAATTAAAGGATTATAACGCTTTTTATGTGCCGCTTTTCTTTGTTCCACTAGAGAATTGTGTGCTAATGAATAAGAAAGGCGCTGAAATCGATTCGCTATCAAAAGCACGCTGGGACTTTTTCATAAAATGCTGGGAATACAACATCAAAATTTGGAAGCCAACTTTCCTTGAAAACCGCGTACCTAATCCAATCCTGTATAAGGCCTTGGACCATATAGTTATCCCGTATTTCGGTAGAATAGCTGGTTTCTATTACGGTTGGACACGCGGTGAACAGTTAAAACAAGCCTTCTGGACGCTAAGTATGTCTCAGCCAACAACAGTTAAGAATA
>JBEKHJ010000118.1:0-5121 GCA_050012335.1 Bathyarchaeia archaeon | reverse complement strand
ACTCTGGGACAGAGAATTTGGCTTTATGAAAGAAATACTGGTTGCACCCATTTCGCGCACATCGGTCTTCTTAGGTAAGATGATAGGTGACAGCACCGATGCCGTAATTCAAGGGATAATCGTTTTCGTTCTTGGTCTACTGTTAGGAATAAAGCTTAACATATTTACGTTCCTCGAACTCTTGCCCATCATGCTGCTCGTCACCTTTGGCTTGGTCAGCATAGGCTTAACGCTAGCCAGTTTCATGGGAAGTTTGGAAGGCTTCGGCACAATACAGAGCTTCATTAACCTTCCTTTGTTCTTCCTCAGCGGCGCTCTTTTCCCCCTTAAAGGAGCAAGTATTCCAAACTGGCTGCAAATCGCCTCAAGATTAAACCCATTAACTTACGCTGTTGACGCGTTAAGGAACGTTATTTTGGGTGGAGCATGGACACCTTTTCAGATTCAACCTTTATGGATGGACCTTGGAATTGTTGGCTTGTTTGATTTGATTATGATTATAATTGGCACTTGGGCGTTCACCAGAATGAAATAGCAAATCGGCTGCTAAAACGCTTAATACTTTTAGAAAAGCTTAAAATAAACCCGTTTTCTAATTTTTGCGTAAATATGCAGTCGGATTATTTTTTCGGTCAATTTTTTGGGTCAAAAAACCTTTAAGCAACTTCCGATAATGCAGTTTTTGGTGACAAATATGCGAAAAATACGAAGCATCATTTACCTTGCTCTGCTTGCAATTGTAGGCTTACTGACACTCTTAATTAATCCACTCGTCGTGTTGCTGGCTTCTGTTAGCATGCTAGCGTTTGTGGCGATTGCTAGGCAAATGAACTTCTACAAGATTGTTATAATGATAAAACGTTATGCGAAAAATGTTTCTAGGCTACGCTTTGAAATTAGGGCTAAGGTTCACACAGGCTTTAGAGACTACAGCGGTTCTATGGACAGCGAAGAATCACACCATAGAAACTGCGCTCACATAAGATAATATAATCCTTTTTCTTTTTTATTTAAACCCAAAAATTGGAAAAGAAACAAAGAAAAATTAGCCTTATTGCTTATTTGTCATCTCGTTGATTTGCTGCTCCATCGCGTGTCCGCGACAGAAAACCACTGCTTTTTTGACGCCTGGAACCGATTTTGCCGCGGCTTTAATGTCTGCTGCAAGTTTGAACGCTATAGGGCAAAATGGGCTTGTCGGTATAAATTCCACGGTGACTGCACCTGGCTCTGTTTCTTTTACGCTTTGTATCATTTGCATTTCTTCGAATGTTTGGCCAGTTTCTGGATCTTGCACTTTGCCTACTTCTTGGCGTACTTTATCTTCTAACTCGGTCATTTTTTTAACCTCAGGTCTTAATGAAAGAAATATGAAGTGGCATAACATATAAACTGATTGATTAAAGCCTAATGTACGTAGTAATTTAGTGGTGACTTGGTTTGAGCTTTGATGCATCGTGCATATTCTGCAAAATAGTGAAAAAACAAGCACCTGCCAGCATCATTTACGAAGATGAAACCGTAATAGTTTTCCTTGATAAACGACCATTAAACGAGGGACACACGCTTGTTATACCAAAAAAGCATTACGTTGACATCTTCGACATTCCAGAAAACCAACTCAGCCAAGTCCACAAGGTTGCCAAACAAGTTTCCGTGGCAGTTAAAAAAGCAACTAACGCTGATGGCATCAGCATTATTCAGCAAAACGGCAAAGCTGCAGGCCAAGACATATTCCACTTGCATGTGCATGTGGTACCAGGATTCGAAGGGCAAAAACTGCCGCGTTTTAGCGACCTTAAAGAGGTTGAAAGAGCGAAACTTGAAGTGATGGCAAAGAAAATAAAGCAACAACTCTAAAACGGTGCCAATTTAGTTGCTAAGTAGATATCCGCCTAAACTTATTATCCATAGAAGTGTTGGGTAAGCCATCATTCTTTCCATGCCGCCGACGCCAAGTCCCAGGTAACCATAGTCCCGTGTTGTGACAAAGAGTACCGTTGCAGTGAGTGTTGCCGCTCCCAAAATCACTGAGATAATTTTGAAGGGTGACTTAGTATATTTGTATGCGGCAACTGCTGATACTCCCCCAATTACGAACGCTATAAGCGCTGAGATAGAATGGATAACTGGAATACCATTAACGAGGAAGGTGTTTTCAGGAAAGATTCCGACGCTTAAGGAGCCCGCGCCTGACAAAGCAAGCAGGTAAGCGATTTTTCCAAGCTTGAATTGTTTTTTGATGAAGTATGAGCTTGCCAGAACTGTTGAGCCAAACAGGATAATTGATGGGTTAAAGATTGCCGCAGAAGGCTTGCTCCAAACGCCCAAGTCGCTTATGTAGTTAGCTGAAACGCTATAATTTGGGTAGATTGCTTCTGCAATTATTAACGCTATAACAAATTGGACACCGCCAACCAAAAGCAAGGTTCCCGCAATTTTTGAATAATCAGGAGTCATGGTTAAAAAATAAATTTATAAGAAATATTTAAGGTTAAAGTTATTTTTGTTAAAAAAAATTAGGTTCCTGTTTAAATTACAATGGCACCAAGTGCTTTTTCATAATTGCATGGCTTTGCTTTTTACTAAGTTTGTCCGCCTACAACTGCTAGATTGGGCAATAGCACTTTGTCTATGGCATGGCAAACTCCATTATCTACAGCTATGTCCGCTTTGATGATGTTTGCACCGTTAACTTTCATGTATTTATGCATGTGCCAACGTGACGAGTCTATCCTTAATTTTCCTCCCTGAACTGCCTGTAAATACTCATGTTCAGCCAAATCTGAAGCCATAAGCTTTCCTTCAACCACATGGAAAGTCAAGATTGACTTTAACTTCGGAATATCCTTAAGGAGCGTGTCGATGGTGCCTTTGGGCAATTTTGCGAATGCTTCATCAGTGGGCGCAAAAACCGTAAATGGACCTGGACCTTTCAGTGTGTCAACTAGCCCTGCTGCTTTAACTGCCTCTACAAGCGTGTTAAACATGCCCGAAGCCATTGCAGTGTCTACAATATCAGGCAAAATTTCACCTCCACTTACAATTAAACTTTAAAATCGCATGAATACAATGGACAAAATATACTATAAACCTTTCTACTGAAGCGTACTTTTGTAGCGCCAAAAGCCCATGTAAGGCGCTTCAAGGTTCATTTGCCACAGCGCAGCGGATAATTCTCCGTAGTGAATCATGTCTTCTATAACCATGTGAGTTAAGGCTGTCTCGACGCTGATTTTTGTGTCCGGCTTATCGCCCCAGGGGACTACTATTTGCCTGTTTAATTCTTCAGCTAAAAGCTCTCTAAGGTAGCTTTCTGTCGCATCTTTCACATGCTCCATGTACTTCTTCAAGGCGTCCATATCCTTGAAAGCGTCAAAGTCCAGGTCAACCCACTCCTTGAACCTGCCTGGAATAATATAGTTTATCCATCTGTCCTCAACGAGGGTTAAATGCAAAAACACGTTACGCATAGAATCAAAACTCAACCCTCGAGGCTCAACAACCTGCGCCCAAGGCAACTTCGCCATAGCATCAAAGTACAAGCCACGAACAACATGATCATAGCGAACTAAATCAGTCACTTGCATAAAACCTGCTTGCGCTCAATTGCTATTTAAAATTTGGTAACAGAATACCTAGGAGCCAATTCAAAGTAGACTTGTTTTCAACTCGAGATAATTCAATTTTAGAACCAAGGAATTGCATTTTTAACTAAAATTCTTATGCTAAGACTTTGCATACAATCAAGCGGTGAAGAAATTGGTTGAAAAAAACAAAAAAAGAGCATCAGTCACCCTTTCGCCTTTCGGCAGAAACAAAGAAACCGTTCGATTTACAGAGAGCCTTGCACCAACAGGCGCGACACCTTCGTTTGACTGGAAAAATGCGGCGATAGACGGAGCGATTATTGCTTTCCTTACATTTTTCACGACTTTAGGCGGAGTTTCTCTCATAGGAACCAACATAGTAAATACTTTAGTTTCAGCTACAATTTCAGGCGCTGCTCAATTCTTTGTTATGCTGGCAATAAAGCGAGGATTAAGGAAAGACTAACATCCTCCCTTTTTTTATTTAATCTCTTGTAAACATTTTTCTTAATTTGCCTGCAATTTATAACACGATTATTTAGCTGTAAAATATGATTTAAGTTGGCGGTCTTTTTTGTGCATACTGGTATCGGCGTGGTTTGCCTATGCGTGTGAGTATGTTGTCTTTGACTAGGTCGACTAGTGCATGGGCTACTGCTGTGCGGTCGTAGTGGAATCCGCGTCTTGCAAGTTCAGTGTGGACTTCATCGAGGCATCTTGGCTCGCTGAACCAGTTTTCTTCCCATAGTTTTTGGATTACGCCTTTGCATGTTTCTGCTCTGGGCGGTGGGGCTGGGCGTTCGGCTACTTGGGCGAGGTTTGTGTTTTTGAGGCGTTCTGTTACGGTGGCGAGTATTCTGTCTACGGCGGTTTGGATTTGGTCTTCTTGGGCTTCTATTTCGAATTCTATGTCGCCGATTTTCATTTTTACGCGTATTGGTGGTTTTTGCTGTTTTTCTGTCAAGTCTTCACCTGTTGTATATTGTATTGTGCAAGATGCACATGCACAATATTTAAATATTTCACCAATAACACTATTGCATATTGGTGAATCATGGTGATTGAACAATATACAATTACTGAGAAATATAACTTTCCACAACCAACCATAGACACAACACTCCCACAGCGCTTTCTAGAACAAAGCCTATACTCCCTCAAGCAAGTGCAACATCAACCCTTCCAGCTAAACACACAAAACTTTCAACAACTAAACACAACCGAACAATACCCATCCAGCCTACAGCTAAAACCACAACCAATCCTCATAAAACCAGACCGCCAAGAAACACTAATCGCCGCCATAGACACCTCAACCATAAAAATCGGCGAAACAAGCACCGGCATGATAATTGCCATTCGAGGAGCAATCACATGGCGCCAAAACCGCGCATACAAGTACACTCGCCTCGGGCCATTCATATTCCACATTACAGAAGAAAACAAAAACCAAGTCTACAATGCACTTGAGCGGGCTTATTTTTGCACCAGTTATGGCGGCAGTCACCAAGCAGCACCTAACATCATGCAA
>JBEKHJ010000117.1:0-5135 GCA_050012335.1 Bathyarchaeia archaeon | reverse complement strand
GGAGGAAGGAGCGGGCCACGGCAGGTCAGTATGCCCCGAATCTCCCGGGCCACACGCGAGCTGCAATGGCAGGTACAATGAGTTCCGACCTCGTAAGGGAAAGGCAATCTCGAAAGCCTGCCGTAGTTGGGATCGAGGGTTGTAACCCATCCTCGTGAACATGGAATCCCTAGTAATCGCGTGTCATTAGCGCGCGGTGAATACGTCCCTGCTCCTTGCACACACCGCCCGTCGTTCCATCCGAGCGACTTTTGGGTGAGGCGCCGTCTTTCATGGCGGCGTCGAATCTAAGTTTCGTAAGGAGGGAAAAGTCGTAACAAGGTGGCCGTAGGGGAACCTGCGGCCGGATCACCTCCTAAGTAAAAAAGCATGAGTAGTGCTTGATTGGAGGAGCAAGGAGAACATTTAGAACACACAGGATACGTCAAAGCCCAATAAACATAGCAATCATAGCCAAAAAGGGTTTCATCTCTTTTGTTTTGTTATTTTCTGGTTGCTTATGTTGCTTTTTTGTTGCTGTTGGCTGCGTAGGTGTAAGGAAGCTAACGAGTCGGAGTAAGATTTAATAGCTACTTGGAAGTATTTACTTCCATATGGAAGAAAAACCTGCCATATATTATAAAATATTAACTCTTTATAGACGTAATTATGCAATAAGTCTTCATGCGAGGGCTATTGGAAAGCTCCTGAGTACCAGCCACATGACCTTGCTGCCTTACCTAGCCCGTCTTGAAGAACTCAAAATTCTTCACTCTACAATGGTGGGAAGAAACAAACAGTACACACTTAACAAAGAAAACATTCTAACAAAATACTATCTTACAACCGCAGAACAACTTGTCACGTTAAACTATTTAGAGAAAAATTTTCTAATACGAAAACTTACTGAGCATCTAAACAACGTAGACGTAATAAACCCGCTTATCTTATTCGGAAGTTACGTAAAAGACTACGCCAATGAGGAAAGCGACATAGACCTATTCTACATCGGCAAAATCCCAGAAAAACAGTTGTTGCATATCAAGAAGTTTGAAACTATTTATGGTAAGAAAATAAACATAAAAAACGTTTCAACAGAAAACTTTAACATTGGCTTACGAACAGGCGATATTTTAATTAAGGAAATAGTTAGAGACCACATTGTACTATGTAATCCTGACCCGTTTGTAACCATGCTATGGAGAAACCATATTGAAAGATAACGACCTAAGCTGGTGCTTAAAAAAAATTTGTGTATCGTTCTGTACGTGTTTTAAGGTTATTTTGTTTAACAGGGTTTGCTTCAGGCTTTGCTTACTGTCACGCATCAACATTGTAACTAGTCACGCAATAACATAGAAACCCGTCACTGAACCTTAACCGCTTACATGAACTTTAAAATGGGTATTAGGCTGATGTTTATAGCCAGGTTCGTTTGGTTTCTTTTATAGAGTCGAAGTGTGAGTCGTCTGAAATTATCTTTGCTTGGTTTCTGATGGCTGTGGCTGCTATGATGCAGTCGCCTATTGGTACGTGTTTGTATGTGCTTTTGAGTATGCCTGCTTCTTTGGCGATGGAGGGTGTTAGGCTCTCGATTTTTATTCCGCTTGCAGTTATTGAGAGGTAGATCATTTCGGCTTTCTCTTTGCCTTCTCTTGAGCAGATGAGCTGGATTGTTTCGAGGACAACTATGGTTGGGATTATTCCGTTGGAGGTTTGGGTTAGTTCCTTCATTTTCTGGTTAGCTTTTTGCCGTATTTCTCTGTCTTGGGAATAATAGTATTCTACAAGAAATCTGCTGTCTAAAACTTGCTTCAAATGCTAGTATTCCTCGCGGAGCTTGTCAAGTTCTTTTTTGAGTTCCGCCACGTCTGCGTGTCCAGCGAAAATTCCTGCGCAATCCTCTATTTTAGGTACAGGCTTGAAAACCACTGTTTGGCCAACTGCTTCCACTGCCAAGTCGTCTCCTTCTTTTATTCCTAGTTTCTCTCTGATTTCAGCAGGAATGGTTGTCTGTCCTTTTCTAGTAACCTTAACTATTTTCTGCATTGGGCATCTTTAAGCAACATAAAAAATACTACCTATAAAAACCTTCCTAACAAAATAAAAAGTACTACAACAATACGCCAACAACTTCAGCGGTAAACCTGGCGATGGATGCGTCATTATTCGGTTAGTGTTTTGGTGTAGTCCCAGATTTTGTCGCTTACATAATGCAGCGTTTTTACTACTGGTCCTTTTTTGGTTTGTTTTGCGTTTTCTGCATCGTAGAGGCTTTCGCCCAGCGCTAACGCTTTGCCAAACTTCATATCAACTACGAGGACGAGGTCGCCTTTGCTGAATTCTCCTTCAATGCGCACGATGCCTGGCGCCATAACGTCTGCGCCTTTGCAAACGTAAGGGACGGCGCCCATGTCAACCACTATTTTTGGCGCTTGAGCCGTGAACTCGCTGAAGTGTAGCGTGGGCAAAACCTTGTCGCCGGCTTTGTAGAGCAGTGGTTTTCCGCCTATAAGGTAAACTGCGCCTACGTCAGATTCAACAACTTCAACGTTTACTTTAGAACCGAAGAGCGCTTCTATGTCGAGTTTCAGGTTTTTCGATGCTTCGGTTAGAATTTGTTTTGCTTCTTTCGTTTTCAGGGTGTATCTTCTTTGTTTTGTAGGCATATGGTTTTTTCTCTCTCGTATGTTTGTAAGCGTGAAATTTAACTTTGCTCTCTAATCACTTGTTGCTTTTTTGTATGGCTTCAATCTTTTTAGGATTTTATCTATTTGCTTGCCTACATCTACTTTAAACAGTATAACAGTGATAATAACTGTCAAGGCTATAGAGATAGCAATCATTGCTTCTGGACTCAACCAAGGTGCAAAATTAGTTTCAACCCAACTGCCTAGAAAGGCGCCTGCAATTGTGATCGTAATTTTACCTAGAAAATATGATAAGAAAAACTTTGCTGGACTATACTTCATAAGCCCAAGCGGTATAACGACAGGTTCATCAGGAATAGGCGTGGCAGCAGCTATATAGAGCAGCAGAAAAGCCCAACGTTTAACCTTTACCGCCTCAGTATCAAGCCGCTGGCGACTTTTTTCGCTAAGGTGTCCACTCACAAAGAAAGTAATCATGTAGTGAATGCCTTTTGCTAATGCTGCGGCAAGGGCAATAAGAAAACCTATCGTGACTAGTGCAGTTGCGTCAGCGTTTGCCATGCCGATTGCTGCTGTGGAAGCTATTAAGAGGTTTGAGGGGCCAAAGAAGGGTATCAAGTTTAACCCAAAAGCAACCAGGAAAGTAATTATAAACTCAATGATAAACGCCATATACTCTACCCATTTTCCCCAAGAAAATTATTCATTAGCATACTTATAAGCACAAGCAAACTGAAGGCGGAAACATTATCAAATAGCACCTTAAAGTTAACCTAACCAACGGTTCGCCCTCTCATCATGTTCAGAGACGAACACCAGTAAACTCAATAGTGTGCACTATTGCCACACGGATAGTGTCAACTCAAAAATCAAGAATCTAACCAAAGCCACTTTTCTTATTCATGCTTAGATAGGTTTAAATGTGGAGAGTTCAAGTATAAAAGAGATAAAGATACATGAGGATTCCAAAATGAGCGAAATGACAACCGAAATCCTTGAACAAAACCTTAGCAAAATCGTACTCGTACGATTGAAAGGCGGAAAAAGCCTCAGGGGAAAACTGAAGGGTTTCGACCAACACCTAAACCTAGTTCTAGAAGAAACAGAAGACACAACATCAGTTGAAAACCAAAAGAAACTGGGACTAATAATCGTCCGCGGAGACAACGTAGTATTAATCTCACCACCGCCTAGGTGACCGCCGTGGGAAAAGGCACACCATCAATGGGCAAGCGCCAAGGCAAAGTCGAACATATAAAATGCCGGCGCTGCGGAAGACGCGCGTATCACGTGCGCGATAAGCGTTGTGCAGCTTGCGGTTACGGAGAAACCACGACCCTAAGACGGTACAATTGGCGAACAAAGACTCTGCAAAGACAAAGAGTAATTTAATCGTTAAGTTTTTTAGTTATTTTATTTAGTAGTTACAAAAATATTTTAAAAACAGAAATATTAGAAAGGGCTTAGTCCGTTTTTATTAGCTTGGTGTATTGTAATAGCCCTTATCTATCTTAACAAAGATTAGTGGACCTTTACTTTGAGCCATCTCACGAGCTTTCCTCAATGCGTCATTAACTGCAGTGAAAACTCTTTCTTTGTCGCTGGGATCTTGAACGCGTTTTTCTCCAAGTTCCATTTTTAGAAGATTCTCAGACAAGATTTCTGTTCCGCATATTTCTCCGTTCTTAACCAGAGTAGCCACTACAATCTCTAGGAGTTCTTGCTTGTTCTCTATTCTCTTCCATACCGGTTCAGCATTGCTGATATTTTTTGAAATTTTACTCCATCTACTAGCGTTTTGGTCGCCTATGAGGAGTTTGACCCGTTCCTTCCATTTCTTGAACCAAATGCCAATCCAAACGGTTAAAAACCCGTCCAGCTCCGATGGATCTTCCCTGAAAAGATTCTCTAGTCTTTCAACTAGTTCGCATTGACTTGCTTCTTTTCCAATAAGATTCCAGTGAAATTTAAGGTAATTAGTGAAGTCTTGGCAAGCAACCTGCAAAACTTTGCGGTCTGACCCCATAATATCAAGGGCAGGATCCGCCTCCTTCAATTTCTCCCCTATCATTATTTCTACGAAGTTCATTCTCATTCCCGCTCCGAAGCCCTCTCCATTATTGACTTAAGACAAAGGTTTTAATTAAACTTTATTTTCACGCGGGCATATAACTACGTAAGTCGGTTTCCAGCAATATTACAAATTCCGATACGTCCCCGAGAATTATTCAATAAACCCTGGGAGTGCAGTAACATCATGTAAAATCAAATCAGGGCATTCCTTGACAAGTTCTTCACATCGAAACAGCCCAGATAAAACCGCTACAGTTCTTGCACCCGCAGCCTTTCCAGCCCGCACATCATTAACCGAGTCTCCTGCAATGATGCAGTCGCATATTTCAACATCTAGGGCTTTAACACATTTTATTAATGCTTCAGGCGAAGGCTTAGGTTTAGACGTATCCAGAGCAGTCACAACATGCGTGAAATATTTTGATATGCCGA
>JBEKHJ010000116.1:0-5283 GCA_050012335.1 Bathyarchaeia archaeon | reverse complement strand
TACTGTAGCAACTGTGGCAGAAAAAGCTACGGAAAAATGGATAGCATAGACCTGTTTTATGATAAAGGAAAACTTGAATTATGCACTTTCATCAATGAACCCACAAACAAGTTCACGAAACTCTCAAACTTCGTTTATGGAATTGTTTCTTTTCATGACGGTAAAATCCGCCTTCCCGGAAGGCTAACTGACCAGTTGATAAATGATGGTGACGATGTTGATTTTTCAAGCCTTGAGGGAAGAGAAGTGGTTCCCCGTTTTAGAAGGCGCTATTCAGTGGGTAAAAGCGACTTGGTTCCAACAATCTCTTTGGCTTTCACTTTAGCTGACGAGTATTATCCGCATCAGGAGTACAGTGTAGTTGCGCCAAACAAAGAATACGATATCCCTGGCGTTGTAGGTTATGGCGTTTACACTTCCAGGTTTCGAATAAAAGAAGTCGGACTCGAACGCGCTGTGCCCTTCATCGACGAAGACGCAGTAACAGCTGCAGTAGAGGCTGGAAAACTAGCGCTGATTCAGTCAGGCGTCGACAGCAGATTAGTTGGGAAAGTTTACGTTGGCTCAGAATCTAACCCGTATGCGGTTAAGCCTATCGCGTCAAAGGTAGCTCAGGTTCTCAAGCTTGGCGAAGAAGACGGCGATATTCAAGGCGTTGATGCAGTGGACACAGAGTTTGCTTGTAAAGCTGCTTCAAGCATGTTTAAAGACGCGGCTTCCCTTGTCAGCTACTCACGGTCAGGCATAAAGTACGCTATGGTTATCGGTGCAGATAACGCTCAAGCAGCGCCCAGAGGATGCCCTGGCGGTGAACTGGACACGTTTGTCGGGTATGGCGGCGCCGCGTTCATTTTCGGAAAACATGACGTTATCGCTGAAGTTGAAGGATGGTACTCATGCACTTCTGATACGCCTGATTTTTGGCGCAGAGACGGTGAACCTTTCCCGATGCATGGTGGACGATTCACTGGTGACCCAGCTTATTTCAAGCATGTTCGCAAGGCAGCTAGTAAACTTATGGAACGGTTAAACCTGAAGGCAAGTGACTTGAACTATTTTGTGGCGCATCAGCCTAACCCCCAGTTCCCAGTTAGAATCGCAAAGGAGCTTGGATTTAGAGATGAGCAGTATTTGCCTTCGCTTCAAATTAACAAGTTCGGCAACACTTATTCTGGTAGCTCGCCTGTGGGTTTAGCCGCAGTGCTAGACATTGCAAAGCCTGAAGAGCGTATTTTAGTTACAAGTTACGGTTCAGGCGCGGGAAGCGACGCGTACCTGCTGAGGACGACGAGTCAACTTTTGGATAAACGCAGTCGGCAGAAAATGAACGTAAAGTTCCAGGCAGAAAACCCGTTTTTAGAGTACGTGGATTATACAACTTATCGTCGGCTTAAACTCGGCATGTAACAAAGTTTCTGTAAAGTCCCAAGGTTGCAATGGGTTTAAGCTAGCAAATGCTTTATCTCCCTCCAACTGATTCCTAAAAAAGAAAAGGAGGGCTAAATCGCTGACTTGAAAAAGACTTCGATAATACTGCTAATTGCTTTGCTCTGTTCCCCCTTTTACCTTAATCTTCAAGTTGTTCACGCGGATGAGCCAGCCACTTTAGCTGATGCCATAAACAACGTTTTAAGCAACATTCAAACAACCGATTCGCCTTGGGAAGTGATTTATGGTCAAGTTTTCGGGTTACAAAACCAAACAGTCTTTGACGATGCGATATTGCAGGCTTTAAACCAATCAGACTATCAAGACGTTATATTTATTGCTCGGCTTGCTGAGTTAAACGGTTACACTTCAACAGCCATAAACGATAGTGTAATTGTTGCGCTTCAAAACTTTCCGATGTGCGGAAGTTTACCGATAACTTGTTGGGCAAACTCTTATGCGCCAGATAGTTTTCAGGTGTATGACAGATACATGATTAACGCTTATCGGTATGCTGAAGAATTGAATGTTTCAGGCTGGAACATAAATCAAGCCTTCACGGATTTCGCAACGCAATATCTTAAGCCTCCCCAAAACAGCCAATATGGCGAGATGTTATGGATAAACCCTCAAGAAAACTACTCTAAATCATTTTTAAGCAGGTATTATGATGAGCACGCTGAAACTTTAGATATATTCTTAGAGTTTGCTTTAGCTGGAGTAAATATATCAATCTCTTATAACGGGCAAACATTAAACGTTACAAACTTCATGGATGACGCATGGACAAATACTCAAAGCCATTGGAATGGCGCTATCTATGGTTATGACTCCGCAAATGGCGAAGTTGAATGTGAAATGGGAAACTTTGCTCAAGTCATAGCAGAATACCAAAATTTTAGGGGCAACCTAACTTATTTCGACAGAGTAATTCAAGACTTAGAATATAAACTATTAGCAGAAAACTTTAGTTCTCCAGCTTGGGGAACTGTAGGCGTTCTTAAACACGCAGATGGCAATCCACAGTTACGTTTAGGCGAAACAATGGGAGCTTTAATTGCTTTGCAAATGCTGTATCCGTATTTTTCACCAGATATGCAGGATAATTTTGCAAGTATGTTACAAAACGGTACTTGGCAGGGATTATTAACAAGTAGTCTATATGGTAATGGGCAGTTCAAATTCTTAAGTACGGATACTGGATACGGTAGTGATGCTTCATCACTTGGAGCTATGATGTTATTCTTAGACGGTATAGTTCCAAACACAGGCTACTTAGCTATGAACGCAAGCAACGAACGTTATCAAGATTACCGAACCTGTTTTCCGACTTCACAATGGAGTTTCAATTATCAAAACCAAACAATTCGTATTCCAGTCATGGCGGGAAACCTATCCTTTATTTTTGGCTCACAAGAGGTTACTCAAAACTTCCCGACAAACGGAGTATACAATGTTCAGTTCGCAAGCGATTGGAACAGCATCATTTCAATAACTAATGTTACAGACATAAACACAACAACACTACAACCAACACCTACTCCAACCCCGAGCCCTAGCCCAACGCCTTCCAACACTCAAATTAGCCAGACGCAAACAAGATTAAGCAATAAAACATCAACAGCAAACCCCAATGACAATTCAACAATGATAACGGTTTCGCCTTCGCCAACTCCAACCCAGCAAGATACGCCTACTCAAAAACCGTCAGACACTCCAATGCAAGCATATGTCATAGTATTCATCATGTCTGCCGCATTCGGGAGCGCTACAGCATTATACTACGTTAAGAGAAAAAATCGCCAAGTTGGCACCCTTAGGTAACAAGAACCTTAGAACCTTCATAGTGTAGAAATAAAAAAGGCTTTGACAGAACCGCAACAAATACTTAATTAATCCGTGTGAATTCTCAATAGCGAGGTGCCAAAAGATTGATTATCGATGACATCTTAAAAGTGGTTTATGCGCCTCAGAAAGCATTCAAGAAATTAATTGAGAACCCAAAATACTTGGGCACACTACTAATTCTGCTTCTTTTCATAGCCATACAAGTTGGGTATGAGTATGCGCAGTTTTCGAAAACTTACACTGAGCAGACATCGCCCACGGTTGATCAGTTATCAGCATATACCAACGCGACTTTATGGCGAAGCGGGTCAGGCGTAGCCTTAAACAACAGTTATAATGACTTCTTCAATTATAGCGTTTACGTTGCAGCGCTTGGCACTACACCGACAGATCTGCAGGGGTATTATAGTTTATTTGGAAACAGCAGCTTGGAAATTGATGCTGTAAACACAAACAATATATCAGCAGCTTTAGGCGACGCTTTCAACGTTGACTGCAGTGCCAGTGGCTTCCAAAACCTTTCAATGACAATAAAAATGGTGGCGCCTCAAACTGCACCTCAAAGCGCAGCTTTAACCCTGTACTCACTTAATGACTCCAACTACTACACATACGACTTAACATCTTCCTTATCAAACACGACAGCAATTGGCTTATGGCAAAACTTAACCATCCCAGTTGGGTCAACTGCCCAAGGTTGGACTAGTGGCGGTGCACCTACTTGGGGTAATGTGACAGCTCTAAAACTAGACTTCAACTACCTAGCTAATTCCAACATAACCATCCGTATCGGCGCATTATTCTTCCGCGGTCAATATCAAACGCCCATAGAGTACAATAACACTGGACTTCTGCTACAGTTTTTGCAAGTGTTCTCCTTACAGTTCATTTTCAGCTGGTTCCTGTTGACAGGGCTGATTTACCTATTCTTTAAAGGGCTAAAAACCAACGTGGCTTGGAAACCTATTTTTGTTGCTTTAGCTTTTGCTATGTTCGTAATGGTTATTCGAGCATTAGTAAATCTTGTTGCAGCACTTGCTTTGCCACCAGTTTATTATTCCTTTGACCTTTCGCTTGGCGTACGTTTTGACGCTTTTGGATCAGTATTTTATCCTCCAGAGGCAGTAGGCGCCCTATCAGCGCAGTCTCAAGCAATTTTCAGCAGTGCTGATTCGTTGACTTCAGCTTTCAGATTTGTAACTTCGGGAATATTTTACGTCGCGTACGTGTGGTTAGGCGCCTTATGCACTATAATCGTTGGAACATTGAAACCAGAGTTTTCAATGGTGAAGAGAATAGTGATATCCGGTGTCAGCATAGCAGTCACAATTTTGCTATTGCTTTTGCTGGTGGGTATTGCTTAAACCAAAGCGAAAAACGTCTATCTCCCCAATTTTTCCATTTTTTATAGCTGAAGCAAGCACAGTTAGCAAGATTTATATGATTGAAGGTCACTTTTTCAAGTGAAAACCCTTAGCAAGGAATTTACACTTTAGGTGACTGAAAATGGTTGCAATTAAGGATTTGCAGAATGGAATGAAACAGGTTAGCGTTGAAGCGAAAATTGTTGAAAAAGGCGACCCGCGAGAAGTTAAATCACGATTCAAAGATGAGACTTACAAGATAGTTGATGCTGTAGTTGCAGACGAGACAGGCAGCATAAAACTGACATTGTGGAATGAGCAGATTGACCAAGTCAACGTTGGCGACAACATTAAAATTGACAACGGGTACATTACCAGTTTTAAGGGTGAAATCCAGCTTAACGTTGGGAAATTTGGAAAACTAACTGTTGAGTAAAGCACCAGTTACCGTTATCTATCAGTCTTAAAACATCTACCTCAAAGTAATATATGACGGGTTATTTGTTGGTGCACTGATAGCGTTTGGTTTAAAACGTTGGCAGTTTCACCGATTAAAAGCGCGCAGGAAAAACGGTGAGTTAAGTCTGAAGCGAATAGTAAAGGGTTGAAATAACTAACTTTTTAGAAAAAATTTATTAATTCA
>JBEKHJ010000115.1:0-5302 GCA_050012335.1 Bathyarchaeia archaeon | reverse complement strand
GGTTAGGTTTTTCTATTCGTTAAGAGACAATTCATGGATAGGCTGAGAACTTGAAGGTTATACCGGTAATTGACATTTTAAACGGCGTAGTGGTTCATGCTGTCAGGGGAAAAAGGCGAGAGTATCAACCGCTCCAAAGCAACCTGTGCAAGTCGGTTGAACCGTTAGAGGTTGCTAAAGCATTCAAAAAGCTTGGATTCAGCGAGCTTTACATTGCAGATTTAGACGCAATCACCTGTGACTCCGTGAATTTTCAGGTTCTCAAACGTATCGTTGACGAAACTGGGCTTAAGTTGATGGTGGATGCTGGAGTAGCTGACGTTGAAACGGCGAAGAAATTGCTGGACTGCGGAGTTTCAAAAGTTGTTATTGGAACAGAAACGCTGCATAGTAAAGGTTTCGTGGGTGAAGCGGTCAGGCTTTTCGGAAGCGACCGCGTCATTGTTAGCTTGGACTTGAAGGGTGATAAAGTCCTTGTTAAATTGGGGTTTGCTGGCTGCAAGAATCCTATGTGTCTTCTGCTTGAGTTTAAGGAAATGGGTGTTTTAGGGGTTATTGTTTTGGATTTGGCGCGTGTTGGTAGCGGTGAAGGAGTTAATGTTGATTTTTTGAAGAAAGTGCTTGAAGATGTGCCTATAGATGTTTATGTTGGTGGTGGAGTAAGGGACATTAAGGATTTAGTTGAGTTGCAGAATTTGGGTGTGTCAGGCGTGTTGGTGGCTACTGCTTTGCATTCAGGAAAAATTTCAATGGATGATCTGAAGCAGGCTGGGTTGCTTTAAGCCAATTTTATTCGAGTTTTGCTAAACAAACAAGTCCGCCAAGCTGGGTGAGGCGTATGCCCGCGGTTGATTCAGCGTTTATTATTCTTGTTTTAACATTCCTATTTGTGGCAATCTGCAACAGCCTGTGAACTCTGTTCTTTTGGCGGCTGCTTGAAAGATAATTATCCGTGAGTAACAGGTATTCTGGCTTTGGTTTTCCTGGTGCTTGTTTGCAAAGGATGAGGTTTTCTGCTTCTTCCAGCGAAAAAAGCACAAGATTGTCGGTTTCGTTGAGTCGTTTCTCTAGGATTTCGAGTAGATTTTCCGTTTCTTCAGCCGTGGTTTCGTTGATTAATTGTTTGAACAGGGCTGTTTTTGTTAAGGCAGCTACTTGCGGTGGCGTGCTCGCTGAACCTGTTATCGGCGAGAATGTTGCTTTGTTTGGTCCTTGAAGAAGCCAGGTGTGGTGTGCTTTGATGTGGTTGAGGAATTCTTGGGCGTAATTGGTTTTTGCTGAGGCAGCTATTATTATGCTTCTTACACCTTCTTTCAATGTTGGCCTTAACGCGTTCACGATGGATTCGTGAAAGTTGTAAACTGCTTTTGAGTCTTTTCTGTCACCGCTTAAAGGTATGGTTTGTTGGTGTTTAGCAACTTGGCTGAAAACTTGCCATAAATCAGCATGATCATTTTCTATTCCTATGAGGATTGCAACAGGATACCCACGTTTGTAAGCTTTCGGCTTCATTTTTCTTTCCTTAATCCATCTAGCGTTTGCTGTATTTAGGCTGTCGCTTAACTTTGCAGTTTATAGATAAAGTAGTTAAAAACGGCATGTTTATGAACAGCGTAAAACCGATTTAACATGAAAATAATGATTGAAATTGATAACAAACAAGACTTAAACAACGAATTAAAGAAGAATGAAAAGGTTCTCGTATTATTCTACGCTTCATGGTGCCCATACTGTACGAGTTTTGTTCCTGTTTTTGACAAAAAAGTAGATAACTTTGCCTTTGGGAGCGCCCTTCACGTCCTCTTAAATGAATATGACAATCCATTATGGGATGATTATTCTATAGACGCCGTTCCGACAGTTATATTTTTTGAAAAAGGCAAGGTTAGCAGGCGGCTTGACGGAAAATTTGGCGTGGGCTTGAGTGAAAAACAACTTAAGGTTTGGCTAGAAGAGTTTAATGCTCAATAACTTAAGCGACAATAGTTAAGCAAGTGTGCTTGCTTAATTCCGTCTGCATCTTCTCAACAGGCAGCGTTCTTACAGTTGACCCGTATTCCTGAACAGCAATAACTTTATGAAAAAAGGAAATAGAACAAAATCTAACTGGAAAAAACTAATTTTTTTTTTAAAAAAAAAGGTTGTTTTAACTTGGAGGCGGCGGCAGAGGTGATGCTTGACTTACTTGGACGACGGTGGTTTCTGCAATGCGGTCTGTGTATTTTTGGTGTTTGTTAGATCCAGGGGTTGCAATTGCTACTATCCAATCTATGATAACCAGCCCGAAGAACTTGCTAACATTGCGAATAAGTGCTTTATCAAAATGAACTGTGCCATCGTTTAACATTTATACTTGCAGTTTTAAGAGTCTCTTGTCCACTGTTCCACCCTAAATAACGTCCAGAACCGTAGCGTAGAGCATCAATATGACGGCGTCGAGCAATAGAAAAACAAGTGATGCCCACCAGGGGGATGCGTAATAAATGATCCCATAAAAGTTCATATATGGTACTGAGATTAATGGCACTATTCCAAAGTTGTAAATTAGCCAAATAGGAATGCCGATTATTATGCCCTCAATGATAATTGCGACTAAGCGTAGAAGCCAGTGACCCCAGTCGATTTGCCCGTTATCTGTTGTCATTTTTCTTTAAAACTCCTTATATTTTAGTTGTAGCAACGCGCTGGCTTGTCCCGAAAATGGTCTAAAATGGTAATAACTCTTATTTTTTGATTTGGAGGCGAATTTGAGCTTTTCCACCTCGCATGGCCTCGTTGACACTAAACCAGCGCTTCAGGTCAACATAGAGAAACAAACGCCCAAACACAATCGAAGCACATTCGCAAAAGCGATCCAACAAAGGAAAACGCCTAAAAGACGACTTTTAACCATTTTTAACCATTAAAGGGACAAGGCAGCACGCACACAGGGCGGCACCGTTATTTATCATTCATTTTTTGGATTCATAATTATTATTAAACGCGTTTTCCACAATAGTAAAGGTCAATCTTTACATTGAGAGTTCCATTATGATGAACGAAGCCACGACTGAAAAGACGTTTATATCTTACGCGACGATAGCGCGCGCGCACGTGCTCTCGGTTTGCACGGATAAAATAGTCCGAAGGAAGACCGTGGTTTACTCGACTCTGGTCGACCCGACCGTCATAAAGGTGACCGGAGAGAGGCTAAAACGACGGTTGTTCACTAAGTTTGGGATTCTGAAGCCTAACCCCGCATTCATCCAGTTAGTTTCCATGGAGAAATACTACGAACCCTACATAGTGATTAGCGCCAGATACTTTCTCGATTACTACCGCATGTGCGCTTACACCATTTCAATCGATAACGACGTGCGTGAGGTCATCCTGCTTGACCAGAAATTTGATCCGGTGAAGTACCAGAATTCGACTGCGAGCATAAAGCTTGAGGGTGAAGAACGGCTTGTGATCGAGAAGAAAGCCTTCTTCATGTTAGCCAAGGATGGGCAAGAAGCGAACCTGGAAACGTTACCTTCCGCGCCTTCAGAGAAGAACCCTGAGAAGACAATCGCGAAGCACGGCATCACGGAAATCGATTCGGAAGCGGACGTTGACTTTGTTCGGAAAAGGCTTGTTCACCGACCGGAAAACCTGAGCCGCATAGTCGACGAGGTTTTTGAAGTCGGCGAAAGAGTCGTAATTTACGCTCCAAGGTTCAAGCTTACGTACGTTAACGCGTACACTTACCAAGAAAAATCAATGGAGTTTGACGGAGTCACATCAAAAAGAATCCACGACGAGAACATCCGTTCTCGAGTAGTCCGAGCCATCAAGTCCGCCTTAAACGCGATCATCAAGAAGTAGAACAAAACCCCGCTGACTTTTGTGTAGTGAACGGCTTTTCCAGCGTTTCACCCACCTGCTTCAACACTTAATATCGGGGCAAGGCAGCGCGCTAATCACAGGCGTTGTTTGGTCTTGACAGAGAATTAAATAACGGTTTGTTATGAAATATGTTTTGAGCTGATAATATGGCAACAGACAATTCGCAGATCGATTTCAATCATTGGCTCTACCGCTTTCTTGCGCTGGTCATTGACAGCATAATAATAGGCATTCCGGTATACATAATCGACTTTGGTTTTAAAATTGTGAGAATGGAGGGCTCAATTCGGTTAAATTTGTATTTTCACAGACATTGAATACTCATTTCGATTCGGCTGCGAAAGTTTTAAATGTAAAACGGCTGATTAAAGTTTATGTCAACCCCTAATTATGACCCCAGCAAATTCGCAAGTATCAAGACATACATAATGATCGCCTTCATCTTCAACATCATCGTTCTTGTTGGTTGGGCACTCTCAGGCATAGAGGAAATTTGGAGTTACTTCACTTGGGCATCCTACCTAAACTACTTCGGCGTTCAAGTCATCGCTCCTGCATCTTTGCTAATTACCGGCATCGTCCTTCTGGTCTTCCTAGTGATAGCAGTGATAGTCTTCATGAGAGTACGCCGTATGTACAACGCAGTTAACAGCGGAGACATCAACACACTTAAGCAGTACAACAACATGACGTGGGCAATCTTGGCGCTTATCTTCGCAGGCGTGATCCCGGGCATAATGCTCTTTATCTCGTTCGGTCCAATAAACGAACTCGGTCAAGCCCCAGCACGAGCAGCTTATCCGCCTCCTCCGCCGCCAAGCTAAAAATCCATGTCGCCTCGGTTTACGAAAAAAAAATTTCCCACTTTTTCCCCATTTTTTAATTATTTTAGTAGTCTTTTGGACTTCATTTGGGGGTTTTCTTAAACCCGGGTAGGATATTTTAATTTGCGCTTTTTTATTATTCCTTCAGTTAAGAAAGCAAAACTTAAGTTCTAACCAGAATTTGTTTGACTTTTGAAAATAACACTTATATTGTATTGTTTGCTTTGATTGAGGAATAACGCGAGAGGGTTTCTAATTTATGGAGTTTTGTCCAAGTTGCGGTTCTCGTCTTGAACCAAAAAAAGCTGAAGGTTTCATAGTGCTCGCGTGCTCAAAATGCGGTTACACAAAGCCAGCTGCAAACAATAGGGCACAGGCTAAGGTCGTTAAGGTTATTCAACCTACGTCTCAGCCGTTTATGACTGTTATAAGCGAAGAAGAACAAAAAATCACGACTATGCCAACGATTCGCATGAAGTGCGAAAAATGCGGAAACAATTTGGTTTATGTTTGGCAAGTGCAGACTCGCGGCGGCGATGAAGCATCAACCCAATTTATGCGTTGCACAAAGTGCGGTCACACCTTCAGGGAATACACTTAAATTAGCTTGT
>JBEKHJ010000114.1:0-5404 GCA_050012335.1 Bathyarchaeia archaeon | reverse complement strand
AATTCATCCAAGCTGAAGGAATCATCCCTGCACCTGAGCCTGCCCACGCCATCAAAGGCGCTATCGACGAAGCCCTCCGATGCAAAAAAACTGGCGAAGCAAAAACCATTCTGTTCTTGCTTTGTGGTCACGGCTTCTTTGACATGGCGGCATACGATGAATACTTCAGCGGCAACCTGCAACCATATGAGTACCCAACTAAGAAAGTCGAGGAATCAATGAAGAAACTTCATACGCTCTATCCGTGGTTAGACGAGGTTAACAAGAAATACATAAGCTGCGAACCACTCTAAACCCCAATACCCTTCTTTTATTCTTCTTTTTATCTCAGATAATCTAATATTAAATTTGGTTCTTCGCATGAATGTTCCTGAAAAAACTCTGCCAACAAAAACAATCGGATTCATCGTAAACCCTATAGCTGGAATGGGCGGAGCCGTCGGATTAAAAGGAACAGACGGCAAAACCATCCTAAACAAAGCCATATCCCTAGGAGCTAAACCCATAGCATCACAAAGAGCAGAAACCTTCCTCTCAGAACTTTATATAGCAAAAAAAAGCTTAAAACTAATTGTTGGCGCTGGCTGCATGGGTGAGAATCAAGCGGAGAAATGCGGCTTCACTTTTGAGGTTAAGGGTGAAAGCAAAAATGAGACCACTCCTCAAGATACGCAAAACATTGCAAAAGGAATGGTGAAGGCTGGTGTTGATTTGCTTGTTTTCTGCGGCGGCGACGGAACAACCCGTGACATACTAAAAGCTGTTGACATGAAGGTTCCTGTGCTGGGTGTTCCAACAGGCGTCAAAATGCACAGCGCCTTATTCGCTGTAAGTCCTCAAGCTGCCGCAAGAGTTGCCATCAGGTATCTGTGGGATGGGTTGCCCCTTCGAGAAGCGGAGGTAATGGATGTGGACGAGCAAGCTTTCAGGGAAGGTCGCCTTTCTGCTGAACTTTACGGGTACATATTGAGCCCTTATGAGCCTCACTTGATCCAAGGAAACAAACTTGCAAGCCCAATGACCGAGAGCGAAGTTCGCAACCAAGCAGCAATAGCAATTTACATTATTGAAGAAATGAAACCAGACATCGTTTACATAATTGGTCCGGGAACAACCACCCGTACTATCGGTGACCTCTTGGACGCTAAAAAAACCCTTTTAGGCGTGGATCTTTTCCAGAACAAGAAAATAATTGCAAACGACGTAAACGAAAAACAAATACTAGATTTCATAAGTGGAAAAGCCGCATGGATAATTGTAACGCCGATTGGGGGGCAAGGCTTCATTTTTGGCAGAGGAAACCAGCAGATAAGCCCCAAAGTAATCCGCCAAGTAGGTTTAGACAACATTGTTGTGATTGCGACTAAAAGCAAATTGGACAGGTTGAAAAGTTTAAGGGTTGACACTGGAGACACAGAACTGGAAAATGAGCTTAAAGCACATGAAATTAACGTTGTAACCGACTACAAAAGCATACAAAAAGTGGCTGTTGAATAATGGAATTACTATTAATAGTCGGAAAAATGAAATAGTAGCACGTGACCAGTATCCTAACAAAGCGAGGCTAAAAAATGATACCGATTAACCTGCCAAAAATCGGCGAAGAGGAAGTGCAAGCAGTAGTTAAAGTTCTTCGAAGCGGAATGTTAACAAGTGGGCTTGGAGCTGGCCCAATGGTAACAGAGTTCGAGAAAAACTTTGCCAAATTCGCTGGCGTAAAACATGCTGTAGCCGTTAACACTGGCACTGCCGCCTTGCACTCTGCTGTTGTGGCTTCAGGAGTAAAACAAGGTGATGAGGTTATTTTGCCTAGCTTCACTTTCGTAGCCACTGCAGAAGCAGTCGTACTGGCTGGCGGGAAACCGGCTTTCGCTGACATTGATGCTCAAACTTACAATCTATCGCCCAGTGCGGTTGAAAAATCCATAACAAAAAACACCAAGGCTATACTGCCCGTGGACCTGTATGGTTTTTCTGCCGACATGAAGTCCATGCGGGAAATCGCCGCTAAACATGGCTTAGCGTTGGTTGAGGATGCTGCTCAAGCGCATGGAGCAACTTACGCTGGGAAACCTGCGGGAACGTTTGCTGATGCCGCCTGCTGGAGCTTATACGCAAGCAAAAACATGACCACAGGCGAAGGCGGGATAATCACAACAGACAACGACCAAATAGCTGAGACGCTGCGGATGATTAGGACTCATGGGGAAAAAGCCAAGTACTCATCACTCATGCTTGGAACCAACTATCGCATGTCCGAGGTACAAGCGGCAATTGGTAACGTGCAACTGCAAAAATTGCCATCTTTTGTGGCTAAACGCCGCCAAAACGCGCAACAACTAACAAAAATCCTAGAAAAAAGTAGCAGACTGATTTTGCCATGGGAGTCAAAAGACCGGCAGCATAGCTGGTACCTGTACACCGCAAGACTGAAAGATGGCACGGAAACTGAACGCAACAAGATTGTGGAAGAGCTAAAGAAAAAAGGGATAGGCTCCGAAGTGTATTACGTTAACCCAGTGCATCAGATGCCGTTTTACCGAGAAAACTTTGGAAGCACTAAACTGCCTGAGACTGATAAAGCGTCAAAACAGGTTTTCTCACTGCCAATCCATCCGGGAGTCAAAGCGGAGCAGGTTGATTACATAGGAAAAACTGTTCTAAGCCTCTTATAGCCAGATTAGCGACTGGTTTAAACGATTTTCACCAATAACCGACTGTAAGAGTTAAATTTAACTTCGCATTATGAAATAGCTATCCTTTGAGATTTACTGGATTTTCTTTGAAGGAGCATGGAACAGTTGAGTAATGAAGCAGACGTTTCACGTGTAAAAGTCAAGTTTCTCATCGAAGGCTTAGGTGAAGCTGAAGGTGAATTAGTCAGGTTTTTAGCGCCAAGAACTATTGACGCTATCGTCAGGAAGCTTCCAGTTGAAGGAAGAGCTGCGTTGTGGAAAGAAGAGGTTTACTTTGAAATCCCAATTAAAATGGGTGAAGAAAAAGCAAAGCCAACCGTGGAAACTGGCACTATTGCTTTTTGGCCTATGGGCAGCGCCATATGCATATTCTACGGTAAGTCACAGCCCTATAGTCCCGTGAGCACACTTGGAAAAATAACAAGTAATTTGGAGATTTTTAAGCAAGTTAAAAGTGGAACAACAATTAGAGCTGAATTGTTAACAGCTTAAAAGGCTAATGAACTCTCTTTCCACATTTGGAGCAGCCGTTCGCATTCTTCTTTTACGTTTTTGTCGCGGCTTTTATCTCTAAGAACCTGCAGGAACTCGACGCGTTTTGCAACTGAGCGTTTTTCTGCGTTGCCGCCATAGTAGAGCTCGCCCTCTAGGTACTCTTTCATGTGGTAGACTTTTTGGATGAGTAGGCTGGCGGCGTCAACTGGGTTTTCTACAGCGAACTTGTTTGCCCAGATGGCTACTTCTGTTTCGCGCAATTGAGTTATGCCGTCGATTTCCATTATTTTCCTTATGTAGACTCTTAAAAACTCAAAATAACCTGCTGTTTTGATTAGTTCAAGGGCATGGTTGACTTTTTCTTTAAAATCTGGTGAGCCCTCAATTGTTAGGTTGTGTTTGTAGCCTTCATCGATTAGTGCTTTAGCGGTTTTTACTTCTTCAGTCGTGTAAACTCTTTCAGGAAACTTTTTCAAATGAAAACTAAACTCCCACATGCAAAAATTTTAAAATAGATAATTTGGCTTAGAGCAAGTTAGCTTGCTGCAGGCTTGTAGATTTTGATGTTGTGGCTTCCGGATACAAGCTGCACTGCACCATTCGCTTCCAGTTGTTCTAAGAAGTCTTTTGCTGTGCTAATTCGAATGTTAAACCTTGTTGATACAGCGTACGGTGTTAGAACGTTCATTTTCTTTACTTCACTGACGATTTTATCGTTCTTGGCGTCTGGAGGCATTATTCCGACAGTTCTTCTTTCTTTTGACATTCCAGCTTTATCTTTCTTCTTCTCTTTAGATTTGTCTTCGTCTTCCTTAACCTGCTGTTTCTCCATCTGCTTTATGCCGAGCTTCTTTTTCCCGCCCATAATTTTTTTCACCTTGCTATTTTTTTGTTCTCAACACCTAGAATGGCTGGCTTATTTCAACTTTATGTTTGTCCTTCCACTCTTTGATTGGAACGCCAAGTTTCTTTTCAACTTCAGTCCTATGGATGGAGTTCATGGTGCAGAATGGAATTATGCGCCCATCTGGCACAGCATAGTGAATTAGGCAGCGTTGCACTCTTTCAAGGTCAAAGTTGTATGGATCCATAAAATGCATTGAAGAAAGCAATAATGATTGTCTTTGCAGGTCGCCAAGGGATTTGTAATCGCCTTTTGTTACTACAGGTAAAAGCTTTCTCATAAAACTAAATTTAACATATCGCAATGAACCTAAGAGCGATAGGTATGCTCTTGTTTTGTGTCCTTCAGATGCTTTTGTGTAAACGTTCTTCATGCTTCCAAAGAACTTTTCTACATTGGCTAATTGTGTGATTGTTTTGATTTTGCCGTTCTCTATAAACAGGTACGTTGCCATACCGCAGTGCGGGTGTGCAGTGAACTCTAAGTATCGTTTGCCTTTTAATGCGCCTATTGCTTTAGACACTATCGCTACTGAGGGCACAGGGAAAAAGTCTGATGCTTTGATTGTGCCGTTTGTTTGTTCCTCAACCTTTTTCATGAAGTCAGGGATTGTGATGCGCATCTTTTCGCGTTCTGTTTGTGGCAAGCGTCCGCAGAGACTGACGGGTTGAACATTTACGCACCTAATCGCGTCGAAGTTTTTGGCTGCGAAGTTGATTATGTCGCCAAGTTGGTGGTCGTTGACACCCTTAACCAACGTGACTACCAATACTGAGCTGGTGAATCCTGCTGCGCGAAGGTTCTCGATTGCCTTCATTTTTATGTCAAGCAGGTCTACGCCGCGGATGAACTTGTAAACGTCAGGGGTTAACCCGTCGAACTGCAGGTAAATGGTGCTTGCGCCTGCTGCTTTGAGGTCTCGGCAGTAATCTACGCTTTGCGAGAGTCGAAGACCATTCGTATTAATCTCCACGTGGCTGAAGCCAAGCTCTTTTGCTTTTCGAATGAGGTCGAAGAGGTCCTTGCGTATTGTTGGTTCTCCGCCAGAAAACTGCAGAGCTGTGGCTGGCACTGGCTTGGTGGCTCGAAGGTTCTCTAGCATTCCAGTAATTTGCTCTTTAGTGGGTTCGTAAACGTATCCTGCAGCCGCAGCATTAGCAAAGCAAACCGGGCAAGTAAGGTTGCACCTGTTTGTGACGTCGATTATTGCAAGGGCAGTGTGAGATTTGTGTTCTGGGCAAATGCCGCAGTCGTACGGGCAACCGTTCTTTTTCTCGGTTCGAGGGTTACTTATTCCCTCGCCATCATA
>JBEKHJ010000113.1:0-5415 GCA_050012335.1 Bathyarchaeia archaeon | reverse complement strand
GACTTTTGCTGAATCGTTTCATAGAGCTCGGTGAAAGAAAGAAATTTGGCCATAGTGTAAAGTAGGTTTGTTTGAATAAGAAATTTTCCTGTGAATAAAGACCTATAGCTTTCCTTTTGCTTCAGCTGATTTTTTTAATTTGAGGATAAAGTCCCTTAAACTGTCTTATGGCTTGAACCCAAATAGGTTCAAGTCCGGCTCGGCCCACTTATTAAGCTAAGTATGTCATTCCATGCGTCTCTGGTCTCTTTCGGTTTCTGTTTTCTTTGAAAATAGACGCAGGCTACGCCGAGCTCTTTGCAGTTACTTATATTTCTCTTCGAATCGTCAACAAGCAAAATTTGGTTAAGGCTAGTCCTTGTTTCTTTTGAAATGCATTCAACTTGGACTTTTTTGCTGGGGCATTTTTCTCGAGCTATGATGCCTTTAAAGTAGCCGGTTAGTCCATGCTGTTCTAGGAATTTTTTGATCACATCAAAACTTTGCATAGAAACTATGTACACTTCGACTTTTTTTTCGGAAAGTTTTTGAAGGAATTCCTCAATGAAAGGTGAAGCTTGAGCTGTCGTTAAGGCGTCTAGTTCTATTTTTTCCATTTCATTGCTTACTTTTTGGAAAATTGGAGTGCCAAAATTGTTTTCGTAGAACGTGATGAGGCTTTTTATGTCGTGACCGACTATTGAGGATGCTTGGCGTATGGCATCGTTCCAGTCGATGTCTAGATTTGTGATTACTCCGTCGAAATCGATGGCGACTGCCTTAACTTTTCTTGTTGTGTCTATATTATTCGCCATGTTGCATCCTCGTGCTCAAGAATTACGCCGGCATCTAGCTGCCTGACTAAGTAGTAGTCTGCTGGGAACAGGTTGTAGTTGGGCAAATCAGCATCTGTGTCGCCGTTCAAAGCCAGTCTGAGGTATTGGTAGGTTATGTTCAACTCTGGCTTATTCAGTGCCTTGGCGAAAGCGTAACCCCACAACGGCGCTGTTGTGTGCCATTTACCATCAACCTCGGTAACTGCACAGTTACCTGATGCGTCTTCTTTAATGTCTGTTGAGAAGAACCCGTGCGGTTCAGAATCTAACGCTTTCACTGCTTCCACTCCGATTCGATTAACTTTCTCGTCAACCAAAGTTCTCGCTATAGTCGGTGTACCAGTAATTCCGGAAAGCGAAATGTGCTTAAGAAAATATTCGAGCCTTTCTCTGCAATAAGAAGTTACAATGCGCCCTTTGAACCATAATGAGTCAAAAGCCAAATCTCTCCCTGGCAAATATTCCTGAATTATAAAGTCACTGATGCCCGCTCTATGCTGAAGTCTGTTAAGTTCTACCCAATGCTTAGTTTCCTCTGGAGTTTCAACTTTTAAACCTAGTTTTCCACCAGCACCGCGTCTGGCTCTTATCCAAAGAGGCTTGCCGATTTCTGAAAATGCCCTATCGATATCCTCAAAAGAGGTTATTTCAACCGTTTTTGGTACGCGTACATGTTTTTTCGCCAGAGCATCGTGAATTTCTAGTTTGTCAGGCATTATTGATGTTGGTTTAGGCAAATATGTCTTAACCTTTGTTTTCTTAAAAGACGATAAATTTTCCGAGACAACTTGTGCTTCGCTGCTGGGATGAGGGTGCAGAAACTCGATGTTGTATTTCTCAACTAATTTGATAAGCAGGGGTACAAAACTGGCGTCGTCATGTCTAGGCGAAACAAGTCTAACATCTGCTTCGGAAAAATTTAGATAGTGAGGGTTGTGATCAGTGCATATTAGGAATAATTTTTTGTTTTGCTGTTTTTCCGACAGTTTTAATGCTCGTATAAAGTTTATTCCGCCCGTTCCACCAGATCCAGTTACTAATATGTTTGTCATTCTTGCTCATCCACCATAATTAAGAGGTTCGTTGTTTTTGAACTAGTTCAAAGGCTTCGATTCCTTTTAAAAACGTTATATTAGAATTGGCGGCCAGTTGATTGATTAACTCTGAATAACATCTACCGCCTTTCATCATAATCGAATTATCATGCCAGAGTAACGTCATAATTTGAATGCCTGAAGAAAAGAATTTCTCTATCATTTTAAACATAAATGGAATAATTGTTTCTTCAGTAAGACCCATGTATGTGAAGAGGTAGGCGTCCATGAATGTTATCGGGAAAACAATTAAGCCGTTGTTGGCTAAATAACCTGTGTTTCTGGGATCAATCCGCTCTTTGTCGAATGTGAGTGAAGAGTCGTATTTTATTCCTGATTGTGCAAGGTTGGAAAAAGTGTTCTCCGAGACTTTCAAGTAGTGAACTCTTGAGCCATAAACCGGTTTTCCAGCAACCCTTTCCAGCAGCCTCTTTTCTAAGTTGACCTCTTCAAGAGTGGCTGTATTATTGGCATGCAAGCCGATTTCCCATCCACAAGATATGAGAGTTCTTATAATTTTATCGTATTGACCTACTTCACCGCCGTCATCATATTTTGGTCTAAAGAAGAAAGTAGACTTAATAGCGAACTTTTCCTCAATCTCCATAATCTTCGGTATCCCATAATAGGGGTTAAAGCCTTCATCAATAACTTTGCTAATTACGTCTGGAGAGAATCTTTCTCTCCGAGCCAAAACATGCGACGCTCCAGGACCGTTCAATGGCCAGTCAACGTCATGGGTTACTATTAAGGCTCGCTTTACATCATCAGGCAAAGATGGCAGTGATTTCAATAGCGTCTCCCACGTTCTATTCAAAATCGTCATAGCTAATAAATAATGTGCAATAAACATTTTTTTCGAGCCTAGATAAAAAACCAATAGTTTTCCTGGATGTAACCCGAGCTTCAAACTTGTCAACGCTGAAGGGAAAGTTTAAGAAAACCATAGGTTGTCTATCTCTACGAGCCAAAGGTCGCCGGTTCAAGTCAGCCACTTCCAAACGTTCACTACTCTATGGTTGGTTGGTGCAGATGAAAAAGCAAGTGTTCATATCAGGACCCATTCTGGGCATGGAAAACAATCAAGAGTATCGAGAAAAAATTACTGACATCCTTGTCAGGATGGGATTTGACGTCATCAATCCGTGGCTTAGAGAAAAAGTCCTCTATAAGGGCGGCGAGGAATGCTGGTGGAATAAAGTTCCCACGTTTGACTTTATTCAAAGAGACTTAGACGATGCCGACAGATGCGACATCATGATTGTTTATTTGCCCAAACTCTCGGCAGGAGTATGTATGGAGCTGTTTTACGCCAAACGTAAAGGCAAGCAAGTCATAGTGGTTTCGGAAATGGAGTGCTTGAGCCCTTGGATTATAGCACATTCCGACATTATTGTAAAAAACTTTGACCAGCTTGAAGAGGCACTGAAAAGATTTCAATAGCTTATATTAGCTTATCTTAGAGCATTGGGAAAATTTTCTTAATAATCAATGTAAGAAACAGCAAAAGTTAATTTTAATGCTTCATGAGTCTATAAATGCTATTGGCATGTAGGTGCAGTCACATAATCTTATAGGCGGCATTGTAAAGAAGAGCATGATGTGCTTTAAAATTGTAAATGTGCAAGCTAGAATTTTGTCTCTAATCTGGCTAAGTAAATTTAGAAACTTACGGTTAAGCAGATTGATTTAGTGCTTAAGGTTATCTTATGGCTTCGTCTATCTTTGAGTCACGTTTAGTTCTAGTGACTTCTTTGAATAGCTCCAAACACTCTTTCTTTGTTGGTGCCTCGACACCTATGCTGCCATAAGCGCCTATATCAATTCTGTATTTTCTTCTCTCTTTTTCTTCACCTTGGCTCATGAACTTCTCCCCCTCTTCTGTTAGTCTTATTTGGATAATAGATTATTTACCTATTAATGTACACTGTTATAAGTTTAATGCTTGTTCACCCAGAAAACCAATGATTTTCTTAGGGTTAAAAACAATAAAAGCCGCATTCCTCATGTACCTGCCAATTTTCGGAATCAAACCAGTCGCATCTGTCCCAAGTTTACAGGTTAAAGCATGCTCAAACATACCTAACGCCTCGGTGCCAATAACGTCCCTGTTTAGCCTAGTCCGTTCAAGCACTGTTTCTATTTCGCCAAGTGACGAACCTAAAATGATTAACCTGTCCAAAAGAGATTGCTGCCACAAACGGATTTTTTCGATTTGCTCCATTGATAATTCCGCTTGCAACACCTCGTCTTCCTCACCGTTTATGCGAATCACTTTGATACTTAATGGTAAATTCTCATGGAAACCATAGATTTCTGAGATTTTTTTCAAAGCAACCTTTCTGCCATCCGCAAGTTGAGCTTGTAAATATGCCAAAGGTATGGTTGCTTGGGTTATCTTGGGTTCAAAAACGCCGACATCTACCTTCAATTCTTGTTTGGCAGTGTCAACTTTGGAAATGTATCCCTTTAAAACCGAAAACTTATTCACGTTTTTTATGCTTATGGGGCAGGTGCCCAGTTTCTTGTTGATATAGCTTGTAGCTATGACTTCGTCTTCTCCTGAAAGGGAAACTTGAACCCACTTGTTAACAGGATTTCCTAAAACCTTTACCTCTAAGTCTAAATTTTCAAACTCAGATTTCAGCAGGTCACCTATTTGTTTTAGTTGACCAGAATTGGAAGCCTTAACAAGCAACGTTAATGTCGTCATGTTTCATTGCCCAATAGACTGGTTATTTCTTCATTAAGCTTTCTAACTCTTTCTGCAGCATCATCTTTGTGCTCCATTCGAAGCTGCTCAATCTCTAAGTCAATCGAAACTCTCTTTGACTGTTCAATTACCTTGTCGGCGTATGAAACAATTTTCTCCTCCAAAGTGAGGGGCACATAAACATCTTTTGGCCATCCAAACTTCTCTGCTTCTTCAGCTGTGATTCCGCCGCCCACATGCCTCTTAATTATCCTAACCACGGGTTCTGGCAAACCTGCTGATTCAGCTATCTTAGCACCGATAACCGCGTGATCCACAGTGTGAGTTTTTGAACGACCAAGGTCATGTAAAAGAGCGCCTACTTCAACGAGTTTAAGGTCTATTTTTTGGCCTTTCTTTTCAAGTTTATTTGCGGTTTCTAAAGCAACTTCTGCGACCGCTTCACAATGACTAATGACTATGGGTGGACAATTGTTTTTATGGAGAAGTTCGATTGCTTGCTCCCTTGAAGGAAGCCTGTTACTCACCGAGTTCCTTCCTTAGCAAATCAACTTTCTCGGATAGTTTACTTATCATTTTTTCGTTTGCAAAATGCACAAGGGGTTTGCTACAGGTGGAACAATGGAAAACTAGTTCAACGGCCTCTTCAAAAGGAACCCGTTTGCATTCTGGACTACCGCAGTAATAGAAGTCATGGTTCTTTTCATATTCCAACCTAACATTCAGTTTCTCCAGAACCCTGCGTTTTTGGCTTAAAATAAACCCTTCCAACTGGTCTGGTTGAAGTCTCCAG
>JBEKHJ010000112.1:0-5428 GCA_050012335.1 Bathyarchaeia archaeon | reverse complement strand
CTCGTAGTAGTCCTCAACATAGCCCAATGGCTACTGGCACCTTACCTTATAGGCGCAATATACAAAGTTCGAGAACTTACACAAAATGAAAACCCGCAACTGCACCAGATGGTTGATGACCTAAGCAGGAAAAGCGGAATATCCAAACCAAAACTCATGTTAGCACAGATTCCGCTTCCAAACGCGTTCGCTTACGGCTCACCCTTAACAGGTAACCGCGTCGCCGTAACACAAGGGCTTTTAAAATCTCTTGACGATGGCGAAGTTGAAGCTGTCCTAGGACATGAACTTGGCCATTTAAAGCACCATGACGTGCAGGCCATGATGGTAGTTTCTTTCCTACCAGCACTGTTCTATTACATTGGTTACACGTTTATGCTGTCAGGCATTTTCGGCGGAGGCCAACGCAAAAGCGGAGGCAGCAACGCGCTAATAGGCTTGGGTTTTATGGCTTTCTCTTGGATACTAACTTTATTCACACTATACCTAAGCAGACTGCGCGAGTACTATGCTGACAGGCACAGCGTTTCAGTGGTTGATAACGGCGCAGAAAAACTCTCAACTGGTCTAGTAACAATAGTTGACGAAAGCCGACATGCTGGCAAACCAAACAAACAACAACAAAAAAATAACAGTGCCTTTAAAGCGTTATTTATCGCTGACCCTGACAGAGCAAGCGCTGATTCTGCAGAGTTACACGCAACGCATGCTGTAAACAAAAAAGATTTGCTGAGAGAAACACTCTCAAGAGAACCCACAAAAGCGGACAGGTTCCTTGAAATCTTCTCAACTCATCCTAACATTATTAAGCGTCTGCGTGCACTGCAAGAAACAAGCTAATCCAGCAAAAAACCGATTAAAAAGCATCCTCGCTGTTTAGAAATGGATTAACCCTTTTTTCTTCACCTATTATAGATGTAGTGCCATGCCCAGGGTAAACTAAAAAATAATCAGGCAAACGCACCAGCTTCTGCAAAGACATCCGCATGTCAGCGTCTGAGCCTCCGGGGAAATCTGTTCTGCCAATTCCTCCAGCAAACAATGTGTCGCCGGTGAAAACAAGTCTTTCTCCAAGAAGGCATATGCTGCCAGGTGTATGTCCAGGCGTATGTATAACCTTCAAAGATTCATTGCCAAACGTGATTAAGCTATCATCCTCTAACAGGACAGTAGCAGGAAACTCGCCTTTTTCCAACCCTTCAATAAAAGGGGCATCATACTTGTGAATGTAAATGGGAACATTGTACTTTTTTTGGAAAATGGCGTCGCCGTTGATGTGGTCTTGGTGCCCATGAGTGTTCACGATTAACTTTACTTTTAATGCGCCTTGAGTTATGTAATCGAAAATTTGTTCAGCTTCAGAAGAAAATTCCACTCCTGGGTCAATTATAATTGCCTCTTTAGTTTGCGGGCAGTTAACGACGTAGCAGTTTGTTGATAACATGCCAACAGTGAACGTCTCAATCAGCATACAAACCAACAATCGAGTAATGTTGATAGACAAAATAAACTATTTGCCTGCAAACCAAACGCGTTGCTCCAAACCTGCCTCTTAGCAACGCTTTTTCCCATTGGATGATGCTTCTGGCTTATCAAAGAATAGGAAGCTATTGACTGTAATGTTAATTGTTTTCTTTATCTTATCTTTCCCTATTAACGCCTAAGTGACCTGCGCTTCAAGGTAAAATGAAAAATAAAGTTAAAAAAAACTTCTTGCCAAGCTAAGCGTCAAAGACCTGTTGAAAACCGGCAAGTTTCATGGCGCTTCCGCATTTGCCACAAACGATAACTAATTCAGCAAGTTTATCGTTGACAACTTTAGTATCTACGATTCTATAATTCTCCTCTGACTCGTCTTCAGGTGAGATTATCATTCCGCATTTAGGGCATGGGAAAGAACCGTCGCCTTCGATAATTGCCAAATTTATCGTGTATACCGAATCTTTCTTGTCCGGCTTTTTCATCATCATTCTTCTTCACTCCGTTTTCTTTGAATTTTCTTTGATTGCCTTTATTAATTAACGGTTATGAATTTCTAGTTAGTATGCAAGATATATTTAAAAATTTGACCCAAAGAAAGTGTTGTTCTTCCACGTTTTCCATCTTGAATTGCTATGCTCCTTTTTCTTTCTCAAAGTTCTCAGGTGCAATGTAATCACCATATTTTTCTTTGGCTTCAAGCAGGCGAGCGCGTTGCAAGTATAGTATGCCGAATAGTTCTAATGGCGTGTCAGTGACGTTTTCTTGATAGAACCGTTGTACCCGTTCAATCTTTGCTAGGTTTTCTGGAACGCGGATAGTGAATTGCTTAATGTAGTCTTCTTTAGCGTAGTTTTTGCCTAATACTTGCTTGAATAGCCTGCGTAAGTCCTCGTATTTTGGAATGTAGCCTGTTGGAGTTTTTAAGGCGTCTACTTCGCTGTGTACTCTCAGTTCCATCCATTTTATCCAAACATGCTTGTCCTGTGGACTGTTTAGGTATTTGCCGTTGCCTACTTCTTTTAGGAAGTAGTTAACTCCGAAGATGACTGGTTGCTTCTTGAGTTTCCTTCCGAAATTCAAGTTGTTGTGAACGTTTTTGCCTAATGGGATTGAGATGAAGTCTTGGATGCTCATCATGTTAATTTCGGGAACGCCCTCTTGACCGATGGTAGCGAAAGTGGTTTCAGTCTCAAGTGATGCGCCATAAGCGATGATGCCGTGCTCCCAACTGAAGCTCTGCTGAACAGGCACATAAGCCTTAGCATCCCGTCCGCCGTACATTATGCAGCTTAATTCAACACCCATAGGATTGTCAAGTTCAGGGTCACAGTTTTCCAATTCTTTTAGGGCTACTGTGTAACGAGCGTTTTTGCTGGCAGGAGGAATCTCGTCGCCGTTCTCATCTTTTTTGCCTTCATACCATGCTCCAGTATAGTTTAAGCCTTCTTTGGGAAGCTCTTGCCCCATGCCAAGCCAGTATGGTTTGCCATCTTTAACCAGCACGTTGGAGAATATTATTTCTCCTGGGCGAGTTAGCACTTTGTAGATTAACGCGTCATCCTTTGGGTTTACGTCTTGTATTATGCCGAATATGCCTGATTCAACATTTACCGCTCGAGCCGCAGAATCAATGTCTCGAAGGTAAGCTATGTCATCGCCGAGAATTGTCTCTCCCGGAAGCATAGCGGTTGAAGTTTTGCCGCAGGCACTTGGGAAAGCTCCAGCAAAATACGTTTTGCGTCCATTTGGGCCATGTACACCCATGAGTAGCATGTGTTCTGCTAGCCATCCTTCGCTACTAGCTTTTCTAATTGCCAAGCGGAAGGCTAGTTTTTTGAAGCCGACGGAGTTTCCAGCGTATTGGGTGTTGACGCTGTAGATGGTGCTGTCCATGTGGTCGATGTAGATGCATTTTTTATTGTATTCTACGCTGACCATGTCCCCGTTTAATTTTCCTGCAGAGTGTAGGACGCGTAGGAAGTCGCTTTTTGGTCCTGCTTTTACAAATTGCTCATAGCCAGAGCGATAAAGCAGGTCTTCTGAATGTGCGACGTACCATGAGTCTGTGCATTGCAAGCCAAGAATAGTGAAGATAGAATCTGGTGGACCCAGCGAGATGAAGCGGACAATCATTGTTTTTCCCTGCATGGAATCCCGAAGGAAACCTCTAACCTCAGCCAAACCTTCTTGTCGATCAATTTGGCTGAGGGCTTTGCTTAAGGTAATTCCTTTGGGTACAAGGTACTTGGTGGCTTGGCGGTCTCGTCCTTGGTCATATTCGCCGTCAAAATGGACAGCGTGTCCTGGAAGAGTTAAGATTGCTTGTTCTTCCCCTGAGGCGATTGCTTGTTTGCGTACGTGTGCGATGTCTTCGGCTGAGTCACTGCAGATGAAGATTTTCTCGGGGTGGCAGAGGTCGCTTTCTTTAGCGATAAACTCATGGACGTTAGGGTTGTCTATGGCACTTAGTTTTTTGAAGTTCGATTCGTTAAGTTTTGGTTGTAGAGCCTCAAGGTATGCATTCATTATAGCCATTTCTTTACACCTTAAAACAGTGCCCTCTCTGTGATTTAGAGAAAACTTTGGTTTTCAGCGTAAATCCAGATTTGTTAGGCATTTTTAATCGCTTTCCTTTCTGTGAGTTGAATAAGTAAATGATAAACTTTGTGCAAGACAAAGAAAAGTTGAGGATTGTATCAATCACCAGCATGTTTCTTTACACAGCATTAGAGTTCATTTACAGTTCCAGGCACACGTGGAAAGGGCTGCGTTTCAGCTACGTGTTTGACGCCTGCAATCCAGCCTACTAGGCGTTCCATGCCGATGCCTCCGCCAGCGGTGGGTTTTAATCGGCCTTCTTTTGCCATTTTCAGCACTAATGCGTAGTTTTCTTTTTTGACTTGGTCGCGCTCAATTTTCTTTGAGATTTTCGCGTATTCCCATTCGCGTTTGGCGCCCGATAGTACTTCGCCGTACTGTGGCAGGAACAGGTCGTAGTTGTCCCATTTGCCTGTTTTGAAGTCTTCGTAATCGTAGAATTCTCTGGGGATGTTTGTTACCCAAACGGGTTGGGTTGTTTCTTTGGCTATGCCTGCTTCCCAACCGTCTGCGCCGTATTTAGCTTCAAGTTCAACGCGGTCGTAGATTTTGAATGGCGCTTTTGGTGCCTTAAGAGTGTCGCAGCGGCAGAGAGTTGTTAATTCTCCTTTCATGTCAAGTTTTAAGTCCTTAATTAGAGTGCATATGGCGTCTTCTACAAGAGTGATGATGTCTTTTGAGGTGGCGTCTCTTGCTTCAAAGTCTAGCTGTGTGAACTCGTAGATGTGTTTGCCTGTTGCAGCGCGTTCTGCTTTCTCTATGCGTATGTTGGGTGAAAGTATGAACAGTTTCGGGTAAGCGGTTGATGCGGCGACGAGTTTGTGAATGATCATGCTTGCTGTTGTGCGTACTGGTTTCCCGTAAATGTCTACTTCTATTCTTTTATCTATGGATGCGCCTGGGTCTGGCCACAGCGGATCAGTGCATTGGCTCAGGACTACTGGAAGCAGCCATTGGAAGCCTTGATCTACAAATGTGGAAGTGAGGCTTTTTAGCGTGTAAGTCATTATTTTGCCTATGCAGGCTTTTCTTTCTAATTCGCTTGGTGAAAGTTGGTCTAATGGTTTTGGGATTTCGATTTGAATGGTTTCTTGTTTGCTTTTCAATGTGATCACGTTATGTTAATTATTGGAAAATACACTATGCAAAGTAGATAATAAATTTTTTATAATAAAACATGGATAAATTACAATAAACACAAGCTTTTATACTTGCAGCTTGTAATATTTACATATGAGCGGTAAACTTGACGAAAAGGACGTAGCAATACTCCAACTGATACAAGAAAACAGTAAACTCACAGCCAAGCAAATCTCCAAGAAAATCAATTCGCCAATAACCACTGTTT
>JBEKHJ010000111.1:0-5489 GCA_050012335.1 Bathyarchaeia archaeon | reverse complement strand
TCGCCCACAATATACGATAGTCCGGGCTTATGATTACGAAACCTGCACCGATGCTGTTTGCTATTGCCTCCAGCCTAAAGTGCTCTTGTTTTAGCTCCTTCTGCATCCTTTTGTCTTCTGTGACGTCTGCAACTAAAGCGAGCGTCCCTAAACGGTTTTCCTCATCATCGTTAATCGCGGAAGCTGCGATACTGGCGTAAACGCGAGATCCATCTTTGCGAGTAAACTCGTATTCAAAATGTCCTTTGACACCATGCTTAGATTGCCCCAAAAGTTGCTTAGTTTGCTCAATGTCCTTCTTATCCACGAATTCAAAAATGCTTCTTCCGACCATTTCACTTTCAGCATATCCCAACATCTGCGCCATGCGAGGATTAACAAAAGCGGTGCAGTACTCATTATCTAAAGCCCAAACACCCTCCTGGGCAAGCTCAACTAGTTGACGATATTGCGTTTCGCTTTTCATAAGGGCATCTTGCACTTTTCTGATATCGGTGATGTCGTGAAAAATGCAGTAGAGAAAAGTTTTGCCGCCTAATTCAACTGTCCTCGTAGTTACAAGGACATCCCTGACCTCGCCGTCTTTGGTACGGTGTTTAGTCTCAAACTCGCTTCCTCCTTCTTTCACCATTCTGCTTGTGTGTGCTTTCACTCCGTCGGCCGTTTCCTTGGCTTCAATATCTGCAATGCGGAGTTTTGCAAACTCCTCTTTGGAGTAGCCCAGTTGCCGATTGGCTACATCGTTGAATTCAACCAATGCGGTTGTTTCCGGATCGACTACTAAGACGCCTAATGGTGCCTGGTCAAAAAGTGCATGGTAACGCTTTTCGGCCTCTTTCAGCCTTTGCTCGAATAGCTTCTCTTCTGTATTGTCCCTGATTGTCCCCTGCATCAACTTCTTTCCGTTCAGTTCAAAAATAGAATCCCTGACCGTAACATCTCTGATTTCGCCTGTTTTCCGAACAATTTGCGTTTCAAGAGTGTTGGTTTGGTCTTTGAGGTGTTGTTTGAAAACTCTTGCAAATTCTCCATCCATTTGCTCGTGGGGAGTAAATATGGATTGATGCTGGCCCACCAGTTCGGACTTCTCCCTGCCAACCAAAGTTGACGCGGCAGGGTTGCAGTCAACTATTATGCCCGTCTCAACGTCTGCCACAAAAATGGCGTCCAGAGATTCATCAAACAATTTTCTGTACTTTTCTTCCCTGTCTTGAATCTCCTTAACCTTTTCTTTGACGAGTGCTTCCATTCGCTCAGAATATTCTTTGAGCCGCCTCGCGTTTTCTTTTCTGAGAGTAACGTCATGGAACACGACAAGGTTGGCAGGCTGCCCAGCATAGCTGACTTTTTTTCCTTTTACCTCAACCCATTTTTCGCCAGCTTTAGCTGTAAAACAAACCTCGTATGGCTTAACAGGAGCGCCCTGCATTCTCTTTTCCAGATTTTCTAAGAGAACTACTTTACTTTCTGCTGATAAAATGTCCAGTTTCAAGAAGGGGTCTCCGATTAATTCTTTCCGGCTTAATCCCGTTACTTCTAGGAACGCATCATTCACTATCAGGAAATTTCCTTTTTCATCAACTATGGCCGCGGGGTCAGATAGCAAGTTCAAAAGAACTCTGGCTTTTCCTCTACTTCTGTAATTCTTCGCGTTCATTCACTAAAACCCCCATTTCCACTTTATCGCCGTTTGCAGCTTCAAAGTTCTGCCGCATAAGACGCACGTACTCTTGAAATGTCATTTCTGGAACAATCCACTTTGACAAAGGCCATTCATACGTGGGCCATTTACAGGTAATTTCAAGTTTGGCGTGAAGATTTTTCATGAATAGAATCTTGAGGTGCTGGGCGCCTAAGCCAAAAATTCGTTCAAGAGCACTCGAAAAATCGTCGATGTTATACAGAATATCTTGTCTTGCAATCATAAATTTGTGCTCCAAGTAAAAGTAAATTGACGTTTTTGCACTTTCTCCTAACGTAGAGAAGGCTTCATCAATTGAGTCTAGCAGGATTTGTTCAAATTTTTTGTCACGATTGTTCCTATCCAAGTTCATCTCAACAGCTGCCTTTTTCTTTCTCCACAGGTACCTTGTGGACCCATACTTTTGGGTCGATAACTCTAAAATGAGGTAAAGAAAGTAAAAGATTATGAATTTCTAATTCTGACTGCTAATACACTAAGGTCTCTGTTAAACGATTAAGCAAGTGAAATAATGCTAATCATTCTAATCCGTCTTTTTTCATATTGGCAATTGAAGTCATTAAAAAGACTCTAAGATTATTGTCAATCCACGCGCTCCAAAAAGATGCCCCTATTTTTGAATATTCACAATAAATCTGAAGTCTATATTACAAATTAACAATCTTTAATTTACTAGGTTTCAATTTTTAATTTATTGATTAGGAAGATTTGCGAAGCATAAGTAAGTAAAAAAACTATAATATAGACATGAGCAAGCGAGCAAAGTAAATATGAATAGACCGATGGAAAAAGAATTAACAGCCGATGTTGCGATTATAGACACATCGACCAAGGAACCAATCGACAAAAATAGTTTACTTAAACTTCTCAAATCGCACCGAGTAAAAACTTCCTCCATTGAAAATTCGGAAATCTCTATAGAAGAAATCATTCCTACATTGAAGAAGGCTAAAGTGAACATACCTGAAACTTTTTTCAGAGACCTAGCTGCTCAATCAAGGCTGTCCTTTCTGGACCATTCCCAGATTAAAAAAATATACAAAAGCGAACAAAAAAGCAAGCTTATAACAATTCTACCATACCCAATCGTCAGCAAATACAAAATCATTCCATTAGAAATAAACAAATCATACGTAGAAGTGGCTGTAGACAACCCCTTAGACCGCCGAGTCATGGTCACACTCCAGTACCTGTTTGGGAACTGGAAGATTATTTTGCATGTAGCGTCGTCAAAAGCAATCGAATGGGCAATTGATAATATTTATAGCGAAATTCACAAACAAGAAGCAATACTTGACCTTTATAATCGAACACCTGATCAATCAGCATATAGGGTGCTTTTGCCTAAACAAAAATACTTCATCATATCATTACTCGCCCTCATCGGGATATGCGCGGTAATAAGCTCCGCAATCACATTCGCAATTCTATTCGCCATAATCAGCATTGGATACTTCATAGTTAACCCAATTAAAATCTACATTTCATTAAGAGGATTTCGAGGATCAAGAGCACCTACCCGAATTACTAAAGGAGAAATGCACTGGGTTCCAGATGAGGACCTACCAATCTACACCATTTTAATTCCCGTCTTCCACGAAGCACAAGTGCTCACGCAGAACCTAAAAAACATGTATCACTTAAACTACCCCAAAGAAAAGCTTGACATAAAAATCTTAATGGAAGAAAACGACGAAGAAACAATCAATGAAGCAAAAATGCTGGGCCTGTTTGGATCACCCAAAAAAATGGTTGAGGGCATCCCAAGCAAAGAATACACTGAATTCATAAAGCTTTTTGACCCGATAATCATTCCTTCCGCGAAAATAACTACCAAGCCAAGAGCGTGCAACTACGGATTATTACGAGCAAAAGGAGAGTACTGCGTCATATACGACGCTGAAGACAACCCCGACCCTGATCAACTGAGAAAGGCAGCCATCGTTTTTCTGCGCTCAGACACGAATGTCGTGTGTTTACAATCAAAACTTAATTTCTACAACGCAAACGAAAATATACTAACAAAATGGTTCTCGATTGAGTACGGAAACTGGTTTGAGTTTTATCTCCAAGGACTAGACTGGATCAATGCACCCATACCATTGGGAGGAACAAGTAACCATTTCCGAAAAAAGAGCCTAGACGAGCTTGGCAGATGGGACCCGTATAACGTCACCGAAGACGCCGATATAGGAATAAGGCTGGCACGCCGAAAACTAAAAACTGAAATGATAGACACCTACACATACGAAGAAGCCCCTACAGCAGTTGGAAGCTGGATTCGTCAACGATCACGATGGTACAAAGGGCACCTTCAAACGTACCTCGTTCACATGCGAAACCCGAGAAAACTACTCAAAGAGTTAGGAACAGAACAATTCCTGAAATTTCAACTCACATTTGGAGCGGGAATCTTCACTCCAATCATAAACCCTGTATTATGGATACTTACAGCGATAGCCCTTCTCATGCCGTTTGCTTTCAGCGGGTTAATCCCAAGTTATATGCAGTCAATATGTCTATTTAATCTAATAGCAGGCAATCTTTCATACCTGCTAATATACGTCATAGCTTGTGTAAAACTGAAAAAATATCGTTTAACACCACTAGCAATGCTCATGCCTGCGTACTGGGTGCTCTTGAGCATAGCAAGTTGGAGAGGGCTTATTCAACTAATTAAAAATCCATTCTATTGGGACAAAACCAGCCACGGCGTGTCGAAAGCGGCAAAGTCAACTTCATGGTCTAATACGTCCACATCTAACTTTTGAGAATGACAAGCTTTATGCAATTATTCTGATGAGAAAATCAAGAGCTCAAAAAATCAAAGCAGGATTCGAACGTCAGAGAAAAGGACGAAGTTAAACTCTTCAGGAAAAGGAAATAAGCCTCAGAGCAGTTTCCTCTACATCGCCTCAGGTTCCCGGTCTGCCGTACGGGGTCGTCGTCTAGCTTGGTTCAGGATACATGCCTGGGGCGTATGCGATCCTGGGTTCAAATCCCAGCGGCCCCACCACCTATTTTTCATAATTTTAGGCAGTACTTTTGCCTATGTTTGGTAAATATGCTTACCAAACCTTCCTTTGTTATTGTATGGAGCGCGCGCGCTAATCGACGCGCCGTCCTCTTGGCTAGGCAAAACGCGAAAAAAACCACACGTCCAACATCGAAATCCGCCAGGGCAACCTGTACGCGTCAGTTAGGGACCGCTGCTTCAACACTGTCCTTTCGAACCCGTCAGTAGCGCGCTGCCTTGTCCCTTTATTACGTATTGAAGTAGGTTGGTGAGACTGCTTTGTCTGGTCTTCCAATGTTCTCTGCTGCCTCTCTGTTCAGAACCAAGCACAACACGCTGAAGAGGGCGTACGAGGCGACGTTTTTCAAGCCTCTGACTTTGTTCATGGCTAGGTTATACTGTGTCTTCAGGAAGCTGTAGACCGCCTCTATGTGTGGTCTCTTGTGATATTCTCTTTTCTGGTCTTCCGGTCCATAGGTTCGAAACTTCCGATCCACTCTGAGAAGGCCTTTGACGTCTCGTTTCTGGTTTGCTCGATATGGAATTACTGCTTCTTCAACTGCGTTTCTGGAGTTTGTTGTCTTTCTTGTTTTGTACTAAGTACTATGCCTACGGTTGCGAATCAACCTTAGATAATATCGTTTTCTTTGATTACATTAATAATTGGAAGTTCAACATTAGAAACAAACAAAATCGGCATTTCTGCTCCAGTTTTTTGAGTTAAAGCTAAAAACAAATTTAATTGACATTTGTTGATGTAGATTTTACAAA
>JBEKHJ010000110.1:0-5562 GCA_050012335.1 Bathyarchaeia archaeon | reverse complement strand
TTTGCTTTTCAACTCCATATCCAACCCTTTTCGACGTAACATTTGAGCTTTTTCTTCAGGAATCCTAACCTTGTAACGGCATGTAGGGCAGGTGGCATAATGCTCGTTCTCGCCTTGGTAATCCCATTTATAGTCACAATGTTGACATATGAGCAATACCATTTTACTACCTACCTACCTAGGAAGTCATGCATCTGTAAGTGCTATAAGAGCTTTTCGATTAATCCACGCTCAGCAAAACCGCGAGCTAAACCGCCAGCAATCAGGGTTTTGCCGACGCCGCAAGACGATACATGCTTTAAGCCTTTCAGCGATAAGAAATTTACTAAAAAGCTTCCAGAGATTTGGAACGAGTTGAATGGTTAAAGGGAAAAATAACTAAATTCTTTGAACCAGTGAAAGTGGAAATCAGACCAGTTCAACCGCTGAGCGAGGTAGCGAAAAAACTGTAGAATAAAAAGTGGCATGAGTTCAATTTGAGTATCAGCGTTACTATGTGACTAGTTTATTCGGTTTTGCTTTCGAATTCAACTTTGACGGGAGTAGGGTCTTTGAAGATAAGCAGCACAGGACAGTTTGCCTCTGTACGTCTCCAAGCAGCTTCTACAAGTTCTTTTCGGGCTTTTGAAACAACATTAACTTTCATACTTAGACCTGTTACCGCCGGCGAGTCAGGTGCCTTATCTGCTTCAACGGTTACCTCGACCTTGCTGGGCTGGATGTCACTTTTCTTGCAGATATCAGCGAAAATTGTTACGCCGCAGTCAGCCAGAGCCATCATACTTAGCTCCACTGCTGTTGGTCCGCTATCTGTTCCGCCTGCACCTGTGGAGAGGTCGCAGACGACGCTGTGTGTTCTTTGGTTATCAACTATTGAGCGGACGTTTTCAACCCAAGTTGCTTTTGCCTTAATTTTGGGCATTTTATCACCTCTTTTATTTTCATCGTTAAGATTGATTATCAGTCTTCATGGTGATGATGCGCATGTTCGCATCCGCCTGCAAGTTCCGTGAGCTTGCCTTCTTTGAAAGAATTAATCGTTTCCTTAACCGTTGCATCGACGGCTCTGAGCACTGTCACTCCCGCGTTTTGAAAACTTTGCAAGCCTCCTGGACCCATGCCAAAGGCTATGATAACATCTGGCTTCAACGCAAGCAAGTTAGCGTGTGGATGACCAGTGCCACCCATGTGCTCTCCCGTGTTAGGCTCTGTTTTAACGTTTAAAGCCTGACCCTTTTCATCAAGGTCAACCACGGCAAAATAGGGTGCTCCTCCGAAGTGCTGTGCAACATGCCCTTCCAAACCTAATTTATCCTCTGCTGGAATTACAATCCTTTTAGTCATGTTCTTGAACCTACTTTAGTTTATTCAGTAAACAATATTAATAGATATCGTTTATAAAATAAACTCGTGAGCACATTTGGACGAAATTGATAAGAAAATAATAGCGCAACTCCAAACCGATGGAAGAACAACACTACAAGAATTAGCCAAAATCATCGGATTCACAAGCATGGGAACCAAGAAAAGGCTGGAAAAACTCGTAAAGAAAGGCGAAATCAAAATATCAGCCTTGCTAAACGCAAATGCACTTGGATTGCATCCAGCAATCGTAATGCTAGAAATGGAAAACGCACAAGCAATGCAAAACCTGCTCGACAGGTTCAAAGATTGCCCCCGAGTAATTCAAATCTTCAAAACAGTAGGCGGCTACAACCTGATCGCCTTAGTTTATGCGGAAAACCCAGAAACGCTTGAAAGCATATCGATGGAGAAATGCTCGCTGCGAAGTGGTCCTGGAATACGCAGATCCGAATTCTACCCCATCAGCGACACGTATTTCTCGCCTTTCATGCAAATAAGAGAAAACTTGGCACACAAAGGAACAGCAGTCACCCCCTGCAGTGTAGATTGCAACCCATGCATCCGATATGAACTGCAAAAGTGCGTCGGTTGTCCAACAACCAACAAATATAAAGGTACACTATAGCAGGGAAAACAGATGAACAAGGAGTTTGAGAATTCAAAAATTCGAGAAGCCGACGGCGTCGAAATAATCAGCTTAGTAGATAACTCTATAGACCTTCTCTCGACCATCAACCACAAAGATGCGCACTCTTTCAGGCAATGGACCAAGACGCGTTACGGCGAAGAATGGATAAAAACGCATTCTGCATTGCCAAAAGCCGAACATGGATTCTCAATGTTCATACGCGTTTTATCTGAGGGAAAATCCAATTGTATTCTATTTGACACAGGCATCAGTCCTGATGGAATTATTGAGAACGCTAAGCGGTTGGGCGTGAACCTAAACGAAGTAGAATGTATAGTCTTGTCTCATGGACATTATGACCATTTCGGCGGATTGCTGAACGTAATAAAAGCGATTGGCAAAGTTAACTTACCCATAATTGTCCATGAAGACATGTTCAAAACAAGAGGAACAGCGAACCAAAATGCGGTTCACGTTTACCCAGCATTCCCATCAAAAGAAGAACTAAGCACTGCTCAACTGACTAAAACTAAGCAGCCTCAACTATTCATCAATGATATGCTGCTTGTGACAGGTGAAATTCCGCGCGAAACAAGTTTTGAAAAAGGATTCCTGCAACATAAAACTCTCGAAGGTCAATCGTGGAAGGCTGATCCCCGAATTTTGGATGACCGCGCCATAGCCTTACAGGTTAAAGGAAAAGGGTTGATTGTGATGTCTGGATGCGCTCATGCTGGCATAATCAACACGATACGGTACGTACAGAAAATCACTGGAGTCACAAATGTATATGCTGTATTGGGTGGCTTTCATCTGGCTGGAAAAGAAAACGAGGGTAGAATCAAGCAAACGGTCAAGGAGCTGAAACAGATTAACCCCAAACTGATAGCTCCAGCGCATTGCACGGGTTGGAGAGGAACGTTCGCCATAGCCAATGCCTTATCTGACGCCTTTGTCTTTAACAGTGTGGGAAACCTCTATAACTTCTGATGACAGTGCCTGCATGATGCACTAACTAACTTCGAACAGGTTTAGCTTGTTTAAGCACAGTTTTTCTTGGAAGAAAACCGTACCTTGCATAGAAGTCGAAAGCCTGCTCGTTGCCAGCGCCGACCTCAACAATTTTTGCCATTGCGCCTTTCTGGTTCATCCAACTTAAGGCTGTTTTCATCAGTGAGTCTCCAATTCCCAAACCCCTGTAGACATCATTAACGAAAATAGATTCAATTTCACCTGTCTTTTCCTCGTTAAGGCTACTTGCACAGTACGCCACTTTCCGCCCTGACTCCTCATCTACCGCTAAGACAACCCTCATTTCTCCGCGCGCTGCCTTCTTTAACAAGTCAGCTTTTCTTTTCTCAAAACTCATACCGCAATAATACTCCTTGAAATTAGACGGGTTACATAAAGCAATATCCCCAGTTCTTATGTACAAGATTGCGTTTTTGAAGCTTACATTCTTCAATGTGAACCATGACTATACAACGGGAACTCTGGAAAGGTTTAAAACAGTGTAGTGTTAGGTATTCTTAAAACCTTAACGGAGGTTTGACATTGACCAGCAAAAATGTACACGTAAAGATAGATGAAATGAAGACTAGTACTGGTCTTATCAAGAACCTTGAATTATCCATAGGAAAAATTGTTAATGACAACTGGACCGAGCCTATGGGACCCACCCCAATGCCCTCACTAACAACCTTGAGGGACTGGGACATGAAACTCCTCAACAAATACAAGCCCTTCTACATGCCGGATTGTGACCTTTGCTGTCTCTGCACTTTTGGCAAATGCGACCTAACCGCTGGCAAACGTGGTGCTTGTGGTTTGGACATAGCTGCACAATCGTCCCGCATAGTGCTTATAGCCTGCAGTATCGGTGCTGCGACCCACACGGGGCACGCTCGCCATGTAGTCGGCCACCTAATTGAAAAATATGGTCGGCGGTTTCCCTTGGATGTAGGCGGTTTGAACATTAAGGTTGAGGCTCCAGTTACTAGACTTGTCACTGGAATAAAACCTGAAACTCTTGGCGACCTAGAGGAAGTTTTGGAATACTGCGAAACCCAGATTACCCATTGCCTCTCTGCAGCACATACAGGTCAAGAGGGTAACAACTTAGATTTTGAATCAAAAGCATTCCACGCTGGCATGGTTGACCAAGTAGGAATGGAAGTCGCGGATATTGCTCAAATCTCAACACTGAACTTCCCGAAGGCTGATCCTGAAGCACCACTCATCAAAATGGGTATTGGATCAGTCGACACATCGAAACCAGTTATCATGTGCATTGGTCATAACGTTGTGCCCTCAGTTGGAATTATCGATTACATGAAAGAAAGCAAGCTTGACGACAAAATGGAAGTCGTGGGATTATGTTGTACTGCCTTCGACAACACAAGATACTATGACCGAGCAAAAATCGTCGGTCCAATCTCATGGCAACTACGCTTCATACGTGGAGGATTTGCAGATGTAGTCGTCCTTGACGAGCAATGTGTCCGAACAGATGCTTTTGATGAAGCACACAAAGTTCACGCTCCAGTCATCGCCGCGTCAGAGAAGAACTGTATGGGCTTTAAGAACCGCACAAACGACCCGGCAGACGAAATCGTCGCTGACCTTGTAAGCGGCAAAGTACCTGGTGTACTCATTCTTGACCCAGAAAAAGTAGGCGAAGTAGCAGTCAAAGTTGCAAAGCAAATAGCGCCTATACGCAAGAAAATGAATAACCTGCCCTCAATCGACGAAATAAAATCTCTTGCCAAAACATGCAGACAATGCAACCTTTGCCAGAGGAGTTGTCCACAAGACCTCAAAATCCCAGCAGCAATTAAAGCTGCAGCTGAAGGTAATCTTGCACCGCTAACCGACCTGTATGAGTACTGCATTGGATGTGGACGATGCGAAGAAGCATGCCCAGTTAAACTCAACATTCACAGCTTCATAATTAAAGCCGGCGAAAAATTCATGCTAGAAGAAAACAACCTGTGCCGCGCAGGCAGAGGTGCAGTTCAAGACGTTGAAATCCGAAACGTTGGCAGCCCAATCGTACTCGGAGAAATCCCAGGCATACTTGCAGTAGTAGGCTGCAGCAACTATCCACACGGCGGCAAAGATGTTTACGACATATGTAGAGAATTCGCAAACAGACGCTACATCGTGGTAACATCAGGCTGCTCAGCCATGTCCGCAGGAAGCTACAGAAATGAAGAAGGCAAAACACTATACGAAGAATTCTCAGGCGGATTCGAAGCTGGAGGAGTACTCAACGTCGGCTCATGCGTCGCAAACAGTCACATCGCAGGTGCAGCAATCAAAGTAGCAAACATCTTCGCCAAACGTAACCTAAGAGGCAACTATGAAGAAATCGCAGATTACATATACAACCGCTTAGGCGCGGTGGGCTTAGCTTGGGGCGCATACTCACAGAAAGCAGCATCAATCGCCGCTGGATTCTGGCGCTTAGGCGTTCCAGTACTTGTAGGTCCACACGGCGCAAAATACAGGCGCATGCTTTTAGGTAGAGAAGACAAACCTGAAGACTGGGAAGTCTACGATGCACGCAC
>JBEKHJ010000109.1:0-5590 GCA_050012335.1 Bathyarchaeia archaeon | reverse complement strand
CCAGCGCTAATTATGCTGACGAGCGGTTTACCATTCAAACGCGCAGTTCCCTCTCTAATGCCTATACACTGATGCCAAGCCTAAATAAAAACTATACAACAAAATGCCTGAAGCAACACGGATAAATTAAGGTGAGAAGTTTGAGCACAAGTTGAAGAATAAAATTTATGCAACAAACTGGACATACTACACGTGTTGTATAAATACCACATTAACCAGACTTATTAAAAACTGTAGGACCCAAGGCTCGGCTAACTTTTCAAAGAGCGGAAAATAATGTTTACTTGGACGCAAAATTATTTCTTTTTTAAAAAACCGAAAAGCGAACGCTTAGGCCTTTTGCAATAAGGTAGCTTACCTTTCGCAGCATGATATTGAGTGCACTCGTCGCATTTGCCTCGCCTCACACATTTCTTCTTTGGGCAAGGGCAATCTTCCCGAAGCATAATGCTGAGTTAGGCGCGATTCCTTATAGTTTTTTAGGCAACCGTTAGAGACCAATAACGTAGATTCTCAAAGCTAAAACGGGCAGTACCACCACTAAGCCGAACAGGACAGCAGTTAACGCCATTACCCGCAATGCCTTCGTAATGTGTTCTGGCGAAATTCCGTGGTCGTCGCCTAAAACGTAGTAGCCTTGCTTTTCCAGTTGAGTGCCCAGTGCTCCAGCCATGGCTGAGATTGTCCAGCCTGCGTTTATGCTGGCGGTTTTTCCCTTGTCTCTTTGCAGGATGCGCCATGATTCACGCCAGTTTTCCCCTAAAAGAAATGATGCAGCAACCATCAGGTACGCTGTTAATCTGGCTGGAACATAATTGGCTATTGTGTCGAGTTTTGCTGAGAACCAGCCGATATTCTTGTTTTCAACGTTCTTGTAGCCAACCATGGAATCCAACGTGTTAACCACGCGATAAGCAAACGCGCCTGGAACACCGAGCAGGGCAAAGAAGAAGAATGGCCCGGTTATTCCGTCCGTTGTGCTTTCCGCTATGGATTCCACTGCAGCAGAAATAATTTGCCTCTCATTGAGCGTGTTCGGGTCTCGCCTAACAATGAAGTGCAACCATTTCCGCGCTTCAGCTAAATCGTTTTTCTTCAATGCCGAAGCAATCGGCTTAGTGTATTGGTCCATGCCTTTTACTGCAAAAGTAGCCTTAAACAAAACCGCGCCCACGATAATGTATGGTATCGAACCGAATGATTGCCTAAGCCAAAAAAGCAGCAAAAACACAGGAACCGAAACAAGCAACATAACGCCCAAAGCTAGCAAGACACCGTTTGCCTTTTCAATTTTAGCGTTGGCATTTTTCAATTTAGGTTTAAGGTACGCAATTATTTTGCCTATGCCAATGGTTGGGTGAATTCTGTCAGGGTACTCTCCGAAAACGGCATCAATCAAAAAAGCCAAAAAGAAAATCAAAACCGAATCAACAAGCAGGGAAATATCAAGAGAGAACATGGTTCATTAATCAAACCTTGTCATTGCTAATTTTTCACTGTCCGCTTTAAAGCTTCAATCAACCGCTCATTCTCCTCGCGAGTTTTAACCGCCACACGAATGTAGTAAGGGTCCAGTTCCCTAAAAGAAGTGCAGTCCCGAATCAAAATGCCTTGGTGCAAAAGTTTGTTCTTCAGTTCAGTAGCTGTTAAACCTGACTTGCGAATGTCAATAAAGAAAAAGTTGGCGTCTGGCGGAAAAACCTTGAACGATTTTATTTTTTCCAACTCGGTTGATAGGAAGGCTTTTTCGTTTTTGATAAGCTCACGCGTCACCCTCAGATGCTCCTCGTCCTTCAATGCGACAACAGCGGCAGCCTGCGCTAAACAGTTAACGTTCCAAGGAATCTTGGCGCACAATAGCACATTGATGATTTCTTCAGAGGCAATTCCATAGCCAATGCGCAAACCTGTTAAACCGAAAATTTTTGTAAAAGACCTCAAAATGAACAAGTTAGGATACGCTTTGATTTTATTAATCATTGATAGGGCTTTTTCGTTTTCTACAAACTCCAAGAAATCTTCATCAAGAAAGACAAGGCTATCCTGCTCCAAAGCCTCCTCAATTATGCCCGTCAAAGTTTCTGAGGGAATAAGAATGCTTGTTGGATTATTCGGATTACACAAGAAAACAATCTTCGCACCGACCATTTCACGAGCAAAAACATCTGCGTCAACATTGAAATTCTTGTCCAGCCTAACGAATTTCGGTGTTTCCCCTGTCTTTCTAACTGCACTCTCGTATTCGCCAAAAGTTGGCGCAGGGATAACGGCTGTGTCGCCTTTTTTCATAAAAGCCTCAGCAAACAAGTACATAAGTTCCGTAGAACCATTACCAACAACAACATTGCCTTTGCTTAATCCATTAAAGTGGTCAGCAATAGCCTGTCGTAACTCGTTAGAATTTGAATCGGGATAAGCAGGAATTTCTCTAAAGCTGTTTTTTGCTGCCTCAAGCGCTTTTTCTGATGGACCTAAAGGGTTCACGCTTGAACTGAAATCCAAAATTTCCTCTCGTCTAAACCCACTCTTGCCTGCGGCATCCAAAATCTCTCCGCCATGGACGCATGGCTTAAGATTCTTTATGCTGTCTTTTACTAAATTTTCAACAGGCTTCATTCAAGTTTCAATCCTTCAGCACGCCGCTGAAATGCTTAGGTTTCTTTTTGACGTAAATGATATAAATGTTTGGTTGGATGTTCCATCCAAAAACCAAAAACACGTTTTAGTCTTAAATTCCAAAAAGGTTTTGAGAGTGGCAAAACATTAGGCACTAATAGGCAAGGAAGATGTGATGAGCGACAAAATGGATAAGCACAAGATTCAAGAATTAAAAGAAATGGTTAAAGAAAGAAAACCTGACGAACCTATAGAGCAGGTTCTTGCCGTATTTTGCGAACGCCATGCAGTTTCCCTAAACACTTGCCGAGTTTATTATAATCGGTTGGTTGAAAAGGGCGAAATCAAAGAAAAATAACGTTTAAGTTTTAAGCGCTTAATTAGTTACAAGGGCTCACAATTGAATGAACTTGTCTTCATAGGCTTAGGATTAAACGACGAAAAAGGCATCAGCATCAACGGTTTAGAAGAAACCAAAACTGCAGATTACGTTTTCATGGAACTCTACACGAGCCTCATGCCCGACTTCAACCTGCAACGCTTCGAGACCTTAAGCGGCAAAAAAGTCCAAGTAGTTTCAAGGCGTGAACTTGAAGAAGAAAATGGAACCGTCATTCTTGAAGCCGCCAGAAAAGGCAAGACAGTGTTTCTTGTTCCCGGCGACCCATTTATCGCTACAACACATGTGACACTGCGAATTGACGCAGAAAAGAATGGAATAAAAACACGCATCATTCATGGAGCATCCATAATCTCAGCCATAATCAGTTTATCAGGATTGCATAATTACAAGTTTGGAAAAACAGTTACCGTTCCCTTCCCAGAAAATTTTTCTGAAACACCATACAACGTTATCGCTCAAAACAAAAAGCTCGGCTTGCACACCCTTTGCCTTTTAGATTTGAAAGCAAACGAAAAACACTTCTTAACCATCAACCAAGCCATCGCAATGCTATTAGAGGTTGAGCAAAAAAACAAAAAACGCGTAATCACCCCAAACACAGCTGCAGTCGGCATTGCACGAGCAGGAAGCAACAATCCAACCCTGAAAGCTGACTTTCTCAAAAATTTAGCGAATTATGATTTCGGTGAACCGCCTTACAGTTTGATTTTTCCCGGCGATATGCATTTTATGGAAACTGAATCCTTAATCGCTTTTGCTGGTGCACCAGCAGAGTTTAGGAGGCTTGCCAAATGAGCTTAGAAGCGCTCACGTCAAAGTATATTTCTTCAGCGGAAAAAGTCCTAAAAGAACTGCAACATACAAAAATACCTATTAGCGTGACAGAGGAATCTGTGGCTAACATTTTGCGTTGGGCTGCTGATTACTTGGAGGACGCAAAGTATTATAAGGCTCAAGGAAAGTTTGAAACCAGTTTAACCTCAGTAGCCTACTGTGAAGGGCTCCTTGACGCTTTAAGACTATTAGGCGCTGTGAAATTCGAATGGCCAACAAATCAAGAAAGAAAAAAGTCGTCTTAGCATCAGGCGTGTTCGACCTGCTCCATTTGGGGCATGTTAAATTTTTGGAGGATGCCAAAAAAGCAGGCGGAGAAAACGCTGAACTAGTAGTTATCATCGCAAGAGACAGCACGGTAGAAAAAACTAAAGGCAAAAAACCAATAATGTCTGAGGACCAACGCCGTGCACTGGTTGAATCGTTGAAAGTTGTTGATAAAGCAGTGCTTGGTTACGAGAACCTTGACATTGGCGAAGTCATTGATAACGTTAAGCCAGATGTAATTGCTTTAGGATACGACCAAGCGGACATGGAGAAGCAAGTGCGGAATTACGTGGACAAGCATAAAGTGAATTCTAAGATTGTTAGAATCGGCAAGTTTGGAGAGAATACTTTAGATAGTTCATCAAAGATTAAACAGAAAATAATCGACAAACTCTCCGGTTAAACTTGGTCATGCAGCATGAATTCAGTGAAGTATAAGCCCACGTACATTCTAATTGCCATAAACGTGCTTATTTACATTTATACTTCTGTTGTTGGCGGGGATTGGCTAAATACAAACAGCAATCTCCTTCTTCAATGGGGTCAATATAATTATCTTGTGTTCCATGGTTGGTATTACCAGCTTTTTACATCCATGTTTATACACGCCTCAATAGCGCACATTGCTGGCAACATGCTTTTCCTACTCATCTTTGGTTTAAGGGGAGAAGAAATGTTCTCGCTGCCCGAGTACCTTGGAATCTACCTCATTGGAGGATTAGCAGGCAACATTCTTTCTTTAGCTTTAGGGCCATCGCTTATTTCAGTTGGGGCTTCAGGCGCAATTTTCTCAATGTTCGGTGCATGCGTAATTTATACTAGACGTTCTGTGCGGCAATCTATCCTTGGAGCGTTGGTTTACGGGTTCTTTCTGTTGTTTATCAGTGCAGGACCAGGAGTGAACGATTTTGCCCATTTAGGCGGACTAGTTTTCGGTTTGCTCATAGGTTATTTGATAGGTACAAGTCGTAAACCACATGAGCAGTATTCAGTTAAGTACTCGCATTCTACTGGGCCATTTTAGTTAGGGCAGAGTTAAAATTTCCACTTTCACTTTGTACCCGTCCTTGAGGTTTAATTGTTTTCTCAGGCATACAGGCGCAATTATTTCAAGCACTGAAACATCATAGTGACTGCGCAACGCCGTTATCAAAGCGCCTTTAATCTTGTTATCAATGATTGCAGGGTAACATTTTACAAGCCCAAAGGTACGGTCTTCATTTTTGAACCCTTTAATCTCGACTGCTGGGTACGCTTCTATTTCCATTCGAGTTTTAATGTCGTAGTCTGTTGATATCTTAAGGTTAAGCGTGCCAGGATAAGGATCAAAACCTAACTTTTCAACAAACTGTTTTCGATAAAACTCTTTTGAGATGTAATAAGCGCCTTCACCTAAACCTGTGAAAACTGTTCCTTCCAAAGTTACTGAAGGAGGATACGATTTTTCAATCAGAAATTTCAAGTTAGAAT
>JBEKHJ010000108.1:0-5634 GCA_050012335.1 Bathyarchaeia archaeon | reverse complement strand
ATTGTGCCGTCTAAGTCCAAGAAAATGCCTTTCACTTTGAATCCGTTTTCGTTCATTAACCGTGTCTCTTGCCCTTGAATGGTGATTCCTTATTTCTTAAACGTTTCTCATAAATTTGAAGGATTAATCTTGCTGTAAATCTATTTTTTCTATATAGATTATGAAGCGAATCTCTATAGGCACCTGCGATTGCATATTACCTTGGACATGTGTAGAGGTGAAAAAATAACCTAAGATAACAAGCCTTAATCTCTTAATGGCATTTCAATGATGAAGGTTGTTCCTTTCCCAACTTCGGTTTCAAAACTGATATGCCCGTTTAAAGCTTCTACCAGTTTCTTCACTACAGCTAAGCCGAATCCTTGACCTTTAGATTTAGTAGTGAATAATGGCTTGAAAATTTTCTCTTTAACCGCATCAGGAACTCCAACTCCAGTATCGGAGATTGCGATTATGACTGTTTTTGCTCTTGGAAAAGCATTTATTGTTAGTTCTCCGCCTTTTTCCTGCATGGCTTGGATGCCGTTAACAGTCAGGTTTGTCAGTATCCGCTGTATAAATGAAGGGTCAGTTTTAAGTGTTGGAAAAGGCTTCTCTACCAAGTAAGAAACTTTAATGTTATCTGGAAAATCTAATGCTGATATTAAACTTTGAATTATTTCTTCAAGGTTTGTTTCTTGGGCGACAGGGGATAGAGGTTTAGCGTAATCCTGCAAGTCAGTAACAATTTTGTTGATGTACATCGTTTGTTCTTCGATGCTGAGGATGCTTTCAGCGATTTTTTTCTTTTCTTCACTTTCAGGTAACGCCTTTAATTCCTCTTCTGCTAAGTATAATTCGCCGATAATGGATTGTAGAGGGTTACGAATGTCGTGACCTATCATTCCTGCAGTTTCTCCGATGGCGGCTAAGCGTTCAACGTCTTTTAGTTTTTCAGTGCGGATTTTAACTAGTTCTTCAAGACGCTTGGTGTACTGCTCCAATGTGCCTTGAAGTCTTTTGCGTTCTGTAATGTCCTTGGCAAATACTGAGATTCCATTTCCTGTTGGGTAAACCTGAATTTCAAAAATGGTGTTGCCATTAACTTTAGGAAGCGTATCGATAAAAGTTCGAGATTTATGCGTCCTAATCACTTCAAGATATATCCCGACTGCTTTCCTTGTTGTCTTGTCCTTTCCAAATACTTCGTAAAAATGTTTTCTTACAGCATTTTCAGCGCTGATTCCGGTGAATTTTTCGCTTGCTTTATTCCAATAGGTAAACTTCAAGCAGGAATCTAAAGCAAAGAAAGGATTAGTTATGCTGTTGGCGAGTTGTTTGTATTGCTTTTCGCTTTGCTTTAAGGCTTGTTCAGTTTTCTTGCGTTGAGTTATATCTTTGATTATCATGGCGAAATAGCCTTTTTCTGGGCAGTAAGCGTTAATTGCAAACCATTTGCCTAAAGTTTTGCAATACCGTTCAAATGTTAGATTTTTACCTGTCAGGGCGACTTTCCCGCAGGTTCCTATCCAGTCAAAGGGGTCATTTTTTAAGCTTGGAATCACCTCGGTGACTTTTCTTCCAATAACAGGTTTGCCGTTTAACTTAGTGAGTCGCATACATGCTTCGTTTGCATCAGCGAAGATGAAGTCAACAGGTTTTCCATACTGGTCTAATATTACTTTGCAATAGGCAAAGCCATCATTCATGTGCAAAAATAAACCGCCATATCTACTTTGATTTTTTGATAGAGGTTGCTCTCCTTTCTCAGGGTTAGAAACGGAATCAGCGCTTGGTTTTCCTTTTTTTTGAACGAGAATACCAGTATCTGTCATTAATTATTCACCCTCCTCAATAAAGGAGCAGTTTATAACAATCAAACTTCACAGTTTCCTGAAATTAACTGCGTAAGCTCATATTTCTTATGACACAATGAGCTTCTTTAGCTTTTCTATCAAATGCAATTTTCAATTAAGTTAACTCAAGTTTTCACCATATTAATCGTTGTTTTTCTTACGAAAATGGGATAACGTTCAAAAGCAACGCTTTAACCAAACATTAGAATAATGATACCTGTTCTGAATGTTAATTGGCAAAGCCTTCCAGCCAACTATTACCTCAGCGAACGCGATGCTGATGTGTTGGCGCTAATAGAAAATGAAGACTTGGCTATATTCACATTCGATGGGTTAAAACGGAGAACAGGACTGCATTCCGAAACGCTGTCTCGCATCCTAAGCCGACTGGAACAAGAGGGAATTGTGAAAAAAGAACCCGCAGGCTACCGCGTTACCCCAAAAATCACTAAACTAAAACTTAACCAGGTGCGCAATGAAGAACCAACAACGCCTCTTATTCAAACTTTCCTTCCATCAGACCTCATGACGCAACAACTTATCTCGGCGCTTAAAGGCAAATGGTTCGGTTTGCTCCGTTGGCTGGGCATGTCAGAAAACAATCAAGGCGTCACTTTGAAGTGGATCACGGAAGACGGCGGAATCCAGATAGCCGCAAACATTCAAGGAACAGCGCTTAACATAGACGCCAAATTCTTAACAAACAACAACCTTAACTTGGCGTTGAAGGCTTCTTATCAGCTTATGGCGAACATCGGCAAGCTTTGCCAAGGCTCACATGCAGCTAGGAACGTGGCTTATTATGGCGGCTCAGGTTTTATGATGCCAGCTTAAGTTTTTGTGACTAACTCCAGCTGTTCCTTAGTCAACAAATACCCTTTTGCTATAGTACTTTATTGGTGAAAAACAAAATGAGTCAACTAGCTAATCCGTTAGAGGTTTTGAAATCGCTCTCGGAAGCAACAAGCATGCTAATCAAGAAAATCTCAGAGTCAATTGTTAGCGTAAAAGCGCAAATGTCACGCGGCACAGGCGTTGTCTTAACCAAAGACGGCTACATCGTCACCTGCAACCATGTTCTCGCAGGATGCAACACAGTCAAAATAGGTCAAGGAGAAAAAACATTCAACGCAAAAATTGTTGGAACAGACCCATACAATGACCTTGCTTTGTTAAAGGCGGAGATAGGGGAATTTACACCCATAGAAATGGGCGATTCAGAAAAACTAAGCGTAGGCCAATACGTTTTGGCTATTGCTAACCCATTCAATCGGCAGCAGCCAACTGCTACAACAGGCATCGTGACAAGCGTAAACAGCACGCTTAGAGGCTGGCGTGGAACACAAATGGAAAACATAATCGCCACCGACGCACAACTTAATCCAGGCTTCAGCGGCGGACCACTTGTGGACGTGGAAGGCAGAATCATCGGCATAAACACGGCTTATGTTTGGCAAAGAGGCATCGCTATACCCATAAACAAGATAAAAGCAGTCGCTGATAGGCTAATGACTGGAAGAGTAGCCCAAAAAGGTTACCTTGGCATAATCGCTAACACCGTTGCCATCCCGCAGGAAATCGCTGAGCAAGCAGGCTTAGAACAAGAAAGCGGAGTAATGATCTTTTCCGTTGAACCAGGCTCACCAGCACGTAAAGCAGGCTTAGCCATGGGCGACGTACTAGTCAAATTCAACGGCAAATCCGTCACCGACTTCTACGACCTACCAAGACTACTCAGTGAAGACGTGATAGGTAAAGAAACCAAGCTAACTATCATCCGACGAGAAAACCTAATCGAATTAACCATTATCCCAACCGTTCACGGAGGCGAAGAAGAATGATAAATCGTTCTCCACTAGAGCTTGAACCGCCAGAACCACTGCGACCGCCACCACTTCGGCGTTCACCTTACCCGATGCCACAAATAAACAGTGCAAGCGCTGTTGCTTCAACGGCTCCTTTTCCTTCCGTTTTCGATTAGGCAAAGGAGCGACTTTTTTTTATTTTTTTTTAAAACGTCCTAACCAACATACATAGTTGAGCCTGAGCAAATGCTCTGAGCATGAAATTTGTTTTCAGAGCGCAAAGTTAATTTATTACTATAATAGTAATAAATTTTATGTTATATCATGAATTATGGAATGTTCTGTGGAGTTGGAAGAAGGAGTTCACTGTGAAAGAATTTACTTCAACATTCGCTAGTCCTGATGCCAACAAAATTTTACATGACATGACCAAAAAGGGATTATTGGAGAGAGTTGGATGGGGCAAATACAAGGTCAATTCTTCAGAGGAGTATCTTGCTAAAAGAATCAACATAGCTGGTTCATACGACTTGTTAAAAGAAGCAAACATGCGTTATGCCTTGACTGGACCAGACGCCGTGTTCTTCTGGACCAAAGGCGGCTATCAAACTGATAGGTTTTTTGGTTTTTATCCGATCCATTTGAAAGTTGAGAAGCAGGATTTGAGCAAGTGGAAGACGTTCTTTAATTGCAGAAAAAAGAGGTTTTACGTCGAAGGCAAGCCTTCGAAGCAGACGTTGTTTGGAGTATTCTACGTGTTGTATTCCGAAGTTGGTTTTGAAGCTGAAGAAGTAGGTGGCTTCTGTGTCACGCCGTTGAGAGAGACTGTTGAATTTTGCCAGAAGAATATTTACTCTTTTGAGCCAGCTTTGGAAATGTTGGACGAGATGTACAGACTGGGGTTAAATGTAAGGTATATGGAAGCAAAGACGAATATATAGTGATTTTGCATGGAGTTTGTAAAGAGAGAGAATGAAATAATGCTGACCCTTAACAGATTCGTAGAGGAAGCGGTGGATTTTGTTGTGGTTGGGGGTTATGCGGTCAGTGGGTTGGGCGTCCACAGGTTTTCTGTGGATTGCGATGTTGTTATATCAAAAAGCGAGATGGGTAAGGTCGAGGGGGTCCTACAAAGATATGGTTTTGAGAGGAATGTTGAGAAAACAGGGTTTGATGAAACATACGCTGGTGAATTCTTTAGCTACCAAAAGAAAGTAGGAGAGCTTCCAGTCACTTTTGATCTTCTTGTAGGAAGTTTGGTCTGCAGAACTACTGGTGCCGCTTGGAGTTTTGATTATATAAAGAAATATTCGGTTGACACGCCTATCGCAGGAATTGAAACGGTTGTTAACTGCAGAATTCCGGAGAAGGAATTGATGATTGCGTTCAAGATTCATTCAGCAAGAAGAACGGATGTGCGAGACATAATCATGCTGACGGAGACCGCAGACTTGGAGAAGGTGCTGGCTCATCTGAAAAGAGGCAAAATGGAACTGTTGAAGATGCAGGTTAGCAACATAATGGAAATGATGAATGATGTTAAACTGATTGACTCATTGAAAGGTGTATTTAGGCTAACTGCTGATGTGAAAAAGCAAATTGAATGTGCTAAAAAGAATATTGAAAGTCTTTTGAAAAGGCTTAGCTAGTTGCTGACTGTAAATCACCTTATAAGCAGATTCTGACTATCCACTAGTCAAAGTGGTTCGCATGCATGCTTGGCTAGCCTTCCTTATTGGAGTTTTAGTAGTAATTGGGGCATTCCTCTTTTTTGCAGCCCTTTCAGGAACAACGTATTATGGGATAGCTATTCAAGTTGAAGTGACCCTTGCAGTAACCCTCTTTGTCATTGCGTTGATTGTAGGGTGGATATTCTATGTAGGAGTCAAGGCTCAGTATAGGCGGATAAAAACAGGCGAAGAAGCCTTAATCGGCGCCAAAGGCATAGCAGCAACTGACCTTAAACCTAAAGGTGAAGTCCGCGTTATGGGCGA
>JBEKHJ010000107.1:0-5719 GCA_050012335.1 Bathyarchaeia archaeon | reverse complement strand
GTTTTGGGTCGTTTAGGTCTGTGATTGTTTCTTTAATTATTTTGTAAATTTGCTCGGCTATTCGCTTTTCTTGAATAAATCTTTCATAAGAATAAGCTGTTACCGCAAAACCAGGCGGAACAGGCAAGCCTACATTAATCATTTCGCCGAGGCTGGCGTTTTTGCCGCCAACAACAGGAATATCGTCTTTTCTTAAATCATCAAACCATAAAACCAGTTCTTTCTCTTTTACGCTCAAGTTGTCTCCGTCTCCGTTTCGGCCTTCTCGGTTATGTTTGGAGAAGCTTGAATCTTGGAGATAACTATTTTGCAAGGTATGGGAAGTTTTGCGCTTCCTCTCTTGAGGGATTCTTTGGCTGTTTCAACAGCTGATGCTTTTACTTTGACCGTTATGATGGTTTGTCCTACCTCTACTTTTGCTGCAGTGCCGATCGCTGTTCCGAAGGAACGTCTCATTCCCTGTTGAAGCCGGTCAGCATGAGCGCCGAAGATCATTTTATTTTCTCTTAGGATAATGTGAGGATATGGATGAACAACCATAAGATAATCATTTATGAGTTTATCCAGTAAGATACGGTTTGTAGCCACACGCATTGCTTCAAGTGCACTATGACGTATTTGAGCTCGTTCTAAAGCAATAAGTTTGCCTTCGATTTCAAAGGTACCCTTCGTATCACCCATAGTAAACTTCACTATTTTTGGTGGTGGAAAACCTCTAGCGTATTCTTTTCTTGTGTAGGCTCGATTTTTCACGTGCCTGTAATTTTTTGCGTGCATGCAACGTCCCTTTTTAGCATTACTCATTCAGCGGTATTTAAACGATTTGTAAATACGTGGTGATACTTCCGTGCTTTTTCCAACTTCTAGTTATTTACTTAAAATGCTTTATTCGAGTGATTGCTGCCATTCGCTTATATACTTAGTTTACTTTTTGATTTTCAGAATGCCAACTGAACTGTTTATTTCAGGGAAAAACTGGATGCTTTCATTAGCGGAGCTTACTTCCTACTTTAAATCAAGGGAAATCAAATTCAAGGTATCATTTTTTTCTAAAGAATTTTTTGCACTAACTTTTGAGGAAAATTTCGATGCTTCAACCATTGCTGATTTGGGTGGAACAATAAAGATTGGCGAAGTAAAAGCAAAGTTTCTGACGCAAATTGTTAAAGAAGCGTTTATTGAAAGAAACAAGGAAGCCCAATCACAAATAGCTGAGTCTTTAGCATCAAGCGGTTTAGTTGATGAGATGGCGAAGTCGGCTGAGAAGATTTTTTTTGGAGTAAGCGTGTATTGTACTGAAAAAACGGTGCGTCCATTATCGTGGGTTATTCAGCGGTTTGTCGGTAGCGCTGTAAAGGGTGAGTTGGCTGGTTACGGCAAGAAATCGAAGTTTATGGGGTTTTCTAAAGATAGAAAGTTCGCTCAGCTAAGCCATGTTGAAGTTTTAAAGAAGAATTTGGTTGAAAACAAGGCAGAGGTATTGCTATGCATTGGCAAGGAAGAAACTTGGGTTGCTACCACTGTGGCTGTTCATAATCCTTTTGAGTTTCAGAAAAGAGATATTTACAAGCCTAATCAGCGGAAAATTTTTGCCATGCCACCGAGAATAGCCAGAATAATGGTTAATTTATCTTCTTGTACGCCTGGAAAGGTTTTGCTTGATCCATTCTGTGGTGTTGGCACAATTCTTCAGGAAGCACTGCTGGCGAGGGCAAAGGTTGTCGGTGTAGATGTTAATCCTTGGTGTGTTAAAGCGGCAAATGAAAATCTTGAGTGGCTTAAAAGAGAGTATAGTCTTGAAGGTACGGAGTTTAGGGTTTTGCAAGGGGACGTGAGTAGGTTGGCACAGAAAATTGGGCAAGAAACGGTAGATTGCATTGTAACGGAGCCTGATTTGGGTCCAGCGTTGCGACAGGTGCCTACTGGACCATATGCACTAAAAATTATTCAGAAGCTTGAGCCGTTGTATTTTGGTTTCGTTGAAGAGGCACATAGAGTCCTGAAAAGGGATGGACGATTGGTGCTTGTGACGCCTTACATTAATACTCGTTCTGGAAAATCCGTGACAATGCCGATTGGTGAGAAACTTGAGAATTGTGGATTTAAGAGGGTGCAGCCTCTCACTAAAGAGATGTTTTCTGAGGGTGCGGTAGGGCTGGAAGAGTTGGTCGGTGTTTCCTCGTTGGTTGAGGTTGATGAACGGCACAAGATTGGCAGAGAAATTCACATTTACGAAAAATGAAAAGTTTATTTTCAGATATAATTTATTAGTTTGTTTTGATGAACTATGTTTCTAAAACAGGTTGAGGCAGGAAACTGTTGGAGACTAATTCAAGACCTAATTGGAATAGATACTTCTTAGACCTATGTGAAGCTGTGGCTAGGCGCGCTACGTGTGACCGGGGAAGAAGCGGCTGTGTAATTGTTAAGAACAAACGGATTATGACTACTGGCTATGTTGGTGCTCCTGCTGGTTTGCCACACTGCGACGAAGTTGGACATGACATGCGCAAAGTATTCGACAGCAACGGCAATGTAACCCAGCATTGCGTGCGCACTCTTCATGCGGAACAAAACGCTATCATTCAAGCGGCCAGGTTCGGTATACCACTGGAGGGAGCAACACTTTTCTGCAAAATGACGCCATGCCGAACTTGCGCCATGATGATAATTAACGCCGGCATAAAACGGGTAGTTTGCGAAAAGCGGTATCATGCTGATGCAGATGCTATAGAGTTGTTCAAGCAGGCAGATATTGAATTAACCATAATGAATGATGAAGTCGAAAAATACGACGAGCAATAAAATTATCGCGCTCTTGGAACAACTATCCACTTAACATTGTCAAACCCATACTTTGTTATTAGTGGATCGAGAAAGTCTGGGGCTAAGTCGTCATCTATTTCTGACAGAACCACCGTGTCACCTATTCTGTAAACGATGCCTATGGACGTGAGATCTTTTAGGGCAGCATATTTACCTTTGATTTCCCAATAGCCAGGCTCATCTTTCCCAACCTCCATAATCCAAGAATACTTATCCTCAGGATGCATGCCTTGTGTAAAGTTGAAGCTGCAAACAATGTCTCCAACTGCCTTGGGGTCATCGTTTGTTTTAACGTAAAACCAAAGTGTCATCTTGCAGTCACTACAATAACCAATGCACTATACCTTTATTTGCTTTTCAGAACAGCCAAATAGCGCTCTCTAAGCAGGTTAAGTTTTGGCTTCTATAAGTGTTAAAGTTTCAAAGAAAGGCAGTTTACGTTCAGCTTTAAAGCTTGCTTTAAGATTGCGCTCCTCAAATTTGCGAATCGTTTCTTCAACATTTGTAAGTGTTGACTGCATTAAGAGAATCCGACTGTTAGGTTTCAAGTGCGGTGAGGCTTCGGAGATAAAGCGGTCGATAACTTGCCGTCCATTAATGCCTCCTGCCCATGAGCGCCCAATCCAGGATTCCGCTTCATCCTCGACTGAGGGAAGGTACGGTGCATTAAAGAGAATTAAATCAAACGTTGCTTTTTCGTTTAAAGCGGTTAATAGGTCAGCTTGCATGAAAGCCATTTTACTACGTACATTATTAAGCGCTGAATTCTCCCTTGCGCAACGTACAGCATAGGGATTTGAGTCAACCGCAACCACGTTGCCAGCTTTTTCCGCTGCCAATATGCCAAGTATACCGCAACCAGTACCCACATCCAATACCTGCGCGCCTTTTTCTACATCAAGGTTTTCAGCGAAAAGAAACGAGTCCTCTGCAGGCTCGTAAACATTCTCCCATATATTAAAAACGTAATTGCCAAAGTGTACTCTCTTAACTGGGAATGGCATTTGCTAATGCTCCAAAATCTTTAGGCGATAACTCTCTTACGCGCCTCTCATGAAATGGCAGGGCGAGAGCTAGCTTTCCCGCGTCAAGCTTGCTTAACTTCAAAGTGCTCCTAATGAACGGCGCAATCGCTTTGCCTAACTTCTTGTTACGCTGAGTAAAGAGCCACTTGACCATTTGCTTGAAAAACAGTTCATCCTTCACCTCAAACGATCTTTGACTCCAAGGCTTTAGCCGAACGATTAATGAATCTACTTCCGGTTGAGGATAAAACATTACTTTCGGAACCGAGTCCAAAAGCTCAACCTCTGCATGCTGATAAGTCAGAACCGTTAACCAACCATAATTCTCACTGCCTACAGCCGCTACAAGACGACTGGCAAATTCTTTCTGCAAAATCAGTACTGCACAATCAATTCTGCGCTCAAAAAGCCACGTTATAAGACGAGAAGACAAATAGTAAGGAGGAATTGCTATCACCTTGTTAAACTCAGGCAACGCTACCTTCAACACATCGCCTTCTATTACAGTCACATTGCCAGTGCCTTTGACTTGTTCACGAAGCACTTCTGCAACTTGCGGGTCCTTCTCAACAGCAAATACAGCCTTACACTTATCAGCCAAGAAACGACTTAGAAAACCGAAGCCTGCACCAGCATCCAACACCACATCTGAAGGGCCAAGCAAAGCATAAGCACACAGCACGCCGTAAAATGAATATTCAAACATGAAATTCTGCCCCAAAAGCTTATTCGGGGTAATTCGATAAGTTCGAAGCAGCTGCTTCGTTTCCTCAAGACTCATCGCTTTATGCCTTACTGCGCCCGCGTGAATAATCGGTACTTGCTGTCGCCCTCAAGTTCTTCCATAACCCGCTTAGTAAGCAACTTTACAGGATTAGGCAACTCAGTTCGCTTCTGCAAATCATCAAAACTCTCAAAGGGTTTCCGAGCCCGCTCGTTAATAACCTGCCACATATACTTTTTTCCGATGCCTGGAACAAGTTCCAACGCATGCATACGAGGGGTAATTGCGCGAGATGTGTTGAAAAAGTTCACGAACCCCTTCTCCCGATTCAACACTATACGATTTATCACTCCGGGAAGCTCGGCTTTCGCCGCTGCAGTTAACTCATTATAACCAACACGGCCTATAATGTACGTAACCTCTTCACGAGAATCCTTGCCCACATACACGCGGTCACCTGGCTTAAGCAATAAACCCTCTTTCACCAAAGCCTCCAAAAGCGTAAAAAACTCTTCACCGACACACTGAATTAAAGCTCCCGCGCGGTAACCTGCCCGTCCAGTCGGGCGGAATCCTGGCTTGCCGTGTGACAAGAAATCTAATACGTAAGCGTACTCTTCATACCGCTTTTCCATTACAGTCACTAAGTCCATCCTCTAGTCTATTGCGCTTACTGCTTAAAAATACTTAGCCGCTTTACGCTACTTTAAAGTTCTATTCTCATTCAGAAGCGAGACAATTGCCTTTAATTTTGCAGTTTCTATAATTTTGCGGCCACCAGCTAAGAAAACCCTCAACTCGTCAACAGTTTCAGGCATACAATTTATAATTTGAACTGCTTCAGCCTCGTCAATTTCGTATTCTTTAACGAGAGTTTGCAAGAGCTCTTCAGCCTTCTCAGGGTCGACTTTGGAGAATTTTTTTACATAATCCAATGTTCGGCGTTGAAACTGGTCTAGATTTTCCTCGCCAATGGTCTCTAATACCTTCTTAACCTGCGGTATCGTCAAGCGGCTTTCGCTTATTTCTCTCTTGCTCATTTTCCTCAACTGCCCGTATACGGCTCTAAATGTTCTGAGCGAGTAATTATTTCTTTAATAGCGTTGCCTTGCGGAACGCTTACTACGTATCCTCTACCACGCTT
>JBEKHJ010000106.1:0-5758 GCA_050012335.1 Bathyarchaeia archaeon | reverse complement strand
CTGACTTTATAGATCGCATTACTAGTTCTTTCGCTTCTTTTGCGTTCATGCTTTCTTTGTAGCCTTCTTCTAAAACACCCATGGCTATTTCTGTTCCTGAACCGACCACCGCATATTTATCAGGTATGAGTGAGCCTAAAACGTCTAGAACGTAAAGCGATGGGCCTTCTTCATCCATGCCGCCAACAATTGTTTGGGTAATTAATGGCGCATATCGACGGTTGAAGAGGATGTTTGCCATAAGTTTTGCTGCTGAGCGCACGCTGATTTTTCTGCCAGTGTCCATGCTGAAAAGGTTACCTTGCGCTTCCATTTCTTTAGCGAGAATTTGCATGTCTCCAACAAGTCCTGCGCAGGCAACGCCGATTCGGTCGGTTATTTTGAATACTTTTTTTCCGCCTTTACTCATAACAAAATAACCGTATGTTACTCTTTTTTCAGAAGCTAAAATTACTCCGCCTGAGAAGACAGCGCCAACTGTGGTGGCGCCTGGAATCCACGCGTAGCCACCTTGCTGAGCTTGCTCTGGTTGACCTTGCGGCATCTGTGGCATTTGCGGTAATTGCGGTCCATATCCTTCCATAATTTTCGCCTTTTCCCGATGATATACACAAAACAATCTATTAAGCTTACTTATAACCAATTCTAGACAGACAAGGCGACGAAACATGAGCGAGTCTAAACCAGTAAGGTGCCAAAAATGTGGAAAGCCGATCGGTTACATAACCGTGCTTGCCAAAGGTTTACTTAATTTCCAGCAACCAATGAAGAATGTTAAGATAGTGGCTATTTGCATGGAATGCTCAGGCAGACAAGCTTTTACCGCAGAAACTTTTAACAAACCGCCTCTTTTTTAACATAGCAAATAACTGCAAAGATGAAGCAGATGATAGAAATTTACACCCGAAACATTGGCGAAGTTTGGTTCGGAGTTGCCTGCACTCAACAGCAAATCATCGCATCATCCTTTGGTGCAAGCCAACAAAAAATATTAAGCAACATTTTAAGAAGTGCACCGTTTAATGTTCCCTTTCAGGTTTTCCATGAGCCCTCAGCTTTCGCCAAAAACATTCTTGCTTCTTTGAAGAGCATCTACGATGGACAAAACGTCAACGTAAGCTTCCCTTTAGCCTTGACTCATTTGCCAGTTTACACTCAAAAAGTGCTTAAAGCAACTGCGGAGATTCCTCTTGGTTATGTGACTTCTTACGGCTCAGTTGCCAAGGCTGTGGGTGGTGGTCCAAGGGCTGTTGGCAACATTATGGCAGCTAATCCTTTTGCACCCATTGTTCCCTGCCACAGAGTTGTAAAATCCGATTTTACGCTAGGTGGTTACGGCGGAGGCTTAAAAGTTAAGCTTGAGCTTTTACGTCGAGAGAAAAGAGGTTTTTCAACCTCAAAAGAAATAGAAGCAAATGGTGGTCGGCTGCAGGTTTTCCCTGTTGAATATGTTCTAAGAAATTTGGTTTAACCTGCAAATTTTTTGTAAACGCAAATCATAAAAGCATGCGAGTTTAACCTCAAAGGCGAGGAAGCACCGTTGGTAAATCGAGGCCTTTACGTTGGCAGATTTCAGCCCTTCCATTTAGGTCACCTTGGCGCTATCAAGGCAGTATTAAAAGAAGTTGATGAACTCGTCATAGTCATCGGTAGCGCTCAGTATAGTCATAACATCAACAACCCGTTTACAGCGGGCGAAAGATTAGTTATGATTCGCCGAGCTTTGCTGGAAGCCAAACTGGATTATTCCAGACTTTGGGTTGTTCCCGTTCCAGATGTCCATTTGCATATGCTTTGGGTTAGCGCAGTTGAAGGTTACACGCCAAAGTTTAATGTTTGTTATTCTAATGAGCCGTTGACACAAAGGCTTTTCATGGAAGCAGGTTATCCGGTCAAAAGCATTCCGTTGTTTGATAGGAAACTTTACATGTCAACCATCGTTAGAGAAAAAATGCTTAAAGGTGACAGTTGGATGGAGCTTGTTCCTAAAAGCGTCGCTGACTTCATTAATGAGATAGACGGGGTTAACAGGCTTAGAGATTTAGCTAGAACCGAAAAAATTTAGTGCTATACAACCATTTTTTCTTTTGAAGCCTGATGATAAAAGCGCCAAGCAAGAAGATAAACAACGATTAAAACTATCAATTCAACGAACAAACCAAAAGCCACCTCAGATTCGTAAGCAAAGACGTTATTTGTTACGTGAAGCACCACAGCCAACAAGTAGTAAGGCAGAGGATTTTTCTTAGCTATACCGTAAGCAGTTATAGCCGCGCTTGAAGCATGAAAAATAACACCTGGGATTCTATCAATCAAAGGCGCACCCAAAAAGGCAACATACAATACCAGTTCAGAAATGCCGAAACCTAACCCAATCAAAATACCTAATGTTACAATGGATCTTTCTGTTTCACCATGCCTATAGAATAGAGGGAAAACTTTAGCTAACTCCTCTATGAAGGGCGCTAAAATAATTACTGCCAAAACTGAAGGGAACAAAAAGTAAAACTGCGAAAAGAACAAAGCAAAAGGGATGCTTACGAGGACTCCTGAAGCGAAAAAGAAGATTAATTCTTTAAGATTTGGTTTGTGAAGCGGTATAACACATTGCCGTTCATTTTCCATAAAAAAAGCTTCCTAATAGAAAGTGAATTTACCACTTACTTATCAACTTTCACTGAGTAGATTGAGGAATATTAGCGTTTGAACTCTAGGCTCTAAAGAAACTAAAGCCTCTTTTCATTTAGAACAAGCTGTCGGGAGCACTTGCGCTAAGACATCTTTGGGTGCTGTGTGCTATGAGCTGTAACTAGTTATGGCTTTATTTGAAAGGTTTAGAAGCCAGCGGTTATCAGGTTAGATGGTTTCATTATCTCTCTTAGTAGCACCGTTGCGTAGGAACCTCTAAGCAGCATGAGGCTTAACTCTGCCTGACAGCCTTTGCCGCCTGCAATTGCTGAAACGTTTTGCAGTTTGAAGTCTCTGATTGGAGTAACTGCAGTTCGCAACCCGCCTTTACCGCCAATCCTTGATAAAGCGTTAATCCGCAAGTTTTCCATCTTGATTTCTTCTTCCTCAAGAACCTCTTTTTCCATCTGCCCCATGACACCTTGAGAGAGCTTCTGTTTCACTCCAACTATGGGTAAAGCAACTCGCATTTTTCCAGCCTTAATTTGCTCGTTAACTTCAGCCACAGTTTCCACGGTTACAATTTTTGACATGCTAGTAAAGGGTAATCCAGAACGCTCAACACCAACCACGTAATCTCCAACCTCAGCCTTATTCAAAGAGTAACCATGCTTAACCCGCTCGCTGAGGAAACGATTAAACAGGTAAGACTGATGCGCTTGAACAAAAAGCTCCTGAAGCTTCACAGGCAACCGCTGGAAAGCGCCAACAAAATCACCCGGGTTATCCGCCAAATGGTTCAGCATTAACCTTTCAAAACGAAGTTGCCTTGGAAAATTCTCCAGCGCCTGTTTGAAATTTTTTGTTGACTGCAGTTCTTGACGTGCTTGCCTTGAGGCTGGATGCTCATGAACGCTTGGTTTAGCTAGAAAAAGCATTGCTGCCTCCTCAAAATCGCCTCTAACAAGAGCTTTTCCAACCAAATGCGTTATTGGACGGGTGGTTCCGAAACGTTGGTGCCCAAAAAAGTTTGGAATGCCACCTAAAGCTTCAATTTCCCGTATTGCTTGGGCTACTCGTTTTTCAACGGTTACCTCAGAATGCTTAATGGATTTGATTGTTATGGTAAAATTGTTGCCTAAAAGGTAAAACAGCGATAACTTTTCTCGAACATAACCAACAGGGCGAACTTCCATATCTTTAACATTAACCTTTCCTGCATCTTCCATCGAAACGTTTTCAATAGTGATATGTTGGGCAGTAACAGCCTTAGCATCTTTTATTCCTGCGAACTGGATTCTCGCTTGCTCTATCCCTAACGACTTTGCAATATTTTTGACGGCTATGAACGTGTCCCAGTTGCGCTTAACTAAAACGCACAGCAAATATCGCTGCTTTTGAATAGTAGAACCTAAAACTATGCCTGCAACAGCCCTATTTATGCGTGCTTTTGAGCCGTCAACCAGAACTTCTTCAACCACAAAGTCATCAACCGCTTCACGAATGACACCGCCAACACCCGAAGTTTTAGTAGCATAAACTTCGATTCCGAGCAACTTGTCAATTTCAGGAATAGGCAAAAAATCGCCTTAGAACAATTTAAGCTTGCCAGTTAACCTATCAATCCTTTCCGCGGGCGCAGGTCCAATCCCTAAACATGTCACCGTGCCCTCAGGAATCTGGGTCAAACCCCTATCAACAATCAATGCATGCGGTAAACCCAGGCTGTCCGCAGCCTCTTCCAATTCATGAAGCTCCTTTTCAGTTGGAACTTTAACCGCGATTTTCCGTTGCCCCTCGTAGAGCCAAGCTTCCCACCACTTCTTATGATGAACATAAGCTTCCTGAGCTGCTGAAACCGCTGCGTGCCCAGCTTGCGCTGCAATTTTGCCTTTACCCATCTTCAAATCCGCGCGGAAAACGAGGACTTGCTTGTATTCAAATTCGCCCATTTCTTTTATCCCGCCTATAGTTTGGTATCCAAGATTTTAAGGGTTTGCAGACAAGTAAAGCATCGCAAAGTAAGCCATAGCCGCCAGCATTGAAGGTTTTCCTAAAACCTTAAGCATAAGCTTTCCTTGAAAATCAATTTCATCCACATCGCTTAATGCTTTATCCACGCCCAGCTTTCCGCAGAACCGCAACACCTCATCCACTTTCACGTCAGAGAGAGAATCAAGAAACCGCCTAAGCCTAAGCATAACACTAAAATCAAAACCCAACAAGTCAGAACAGCGCTTTTGGTAAACCCGCAGGAAATCAGAGGAAACATCGCCTCGCTGTAGGGCTTCACTAGCGGTTTCCGCTGCTGTTTTGGCGCATGTTAACCCGAAAATTACTCCCCCTCCAGTGGTTGGTTTAACTTGTGAAGCGCAGTCGCCGACAGCAAGAAAACCGTTCGAGTAAGCCCTGTCGATTGGACCACCCAAAGATATGGCGTGATACCCAATTTGTGTTATTTTGGCTTTGCCAAGCTGTTTAGAAGCAACGGGATGCTTCGACATTAGCTCACGCAGGAACTTTTGGGGGTTTCCCTTGTTTGTTGCTAAACCAACTTTCGCAGTTCCATCAAGCTTTGGAATAAGCCACCCGTAAAAGCCAGGAGCATAAGCATTGCCAAAGTAAACTTCAACTGCGTCACGCTCAACATCTTGCACGTTTTCTACTTCAGCTTCAACCGCATAAACCAGCCCTTCAGGTTTAAGCGCTGTTAAACCTACTTGCCTCAGAAACCTAGAAGAGACGCCCTCAGCATCCAAAGTAATCTTAGAATAAACTTGCTCTTCTTTTCCCCCGTTTCGCTGGATATTTACGCCTTTGACAAAGCCATTCGCCATAATCAGCGATTGGACACAGGCGTTTAAGACGAAACGTGCGCCAGCCGCTTCAGCTTGCCTAGCCAAGTACTTGTCAAAACGTGCCCTGTTCACAGCGGCAGTCACTGGGCGAGAAAGGTGAAGTGAAAATTTGGTGCCAGCGGACGAATAAAAGTTGGCTGTACTGAAAGTGTTTTCAACAATCCCATTTGGAAGCGGATACAAACCCATGTTGCTTAAGCTTCGAATGCTCAGGTGCCCAGCGCAATGGGAAGGTAACCCAATTTCAGGGTGCTCTTCGAAAACTGTGACTT
>JBEKHJ010000105.1:0-5879 GCA_050012335.1 Bathyarchaeia archaeon | reverse complement strand
ACCGCTTAACGTGTCTATCTCAGCGTTCACCAAGTTCAGCTTATCAATCGGTCCGCTATTTTTCAGCTCACCAATTTTTTGCTCCAGCTCAGCGATTTCCTTTTCGATCGGTATGCGCTCATTCTTTATTTTTTCTTTTTCTTCTCCGATGGTGACTAGTTGTTTTTGGACGTTTTGAAGTTCATTTAGAAGCTGGAAGGCTTCTTCCAAAGTTTTAGTTTTAATGTACTCTTTTGTAACAAAATCGTTGAGGATTGCATACGCTTGTTTAGCCCTTTCGTATACAGTCAAAAATTTTCTTCTATCCATGATAAAGAAAGGGGAAATTCTTGGAAACCAATTCTTGATATCTATCTCAGTTACCATTAAGACCTTTTGAATTTCCTGAGCATACCTACTTACGGTATCATAGGAGATTTCTTCTGGTAGATTTAGTTTTTTGAGGCGGTCAAGGAATAAATGAGCGAGCTTGTTTAGGGCTCTGGCTCGATTGTAAATTCTCATGTTTCTTCTTTCGATTTCTCTTGTACTATTGTCCAAGAGCATCTTGCTGACATCCCCGACGCCCTGAATTGCCATGTTCATATCGTCCCTTAATTTTTTGGCTTGGGCATGTACAGGTGTGAGGATTGAGCTTGTTTGGTTTTCAAGCCAATGTTTCACTTCTCCAGATGATGTGAACTGAACTGTTTCCGTCAATACGCTTCCCTATATCATATGTTATGTTGGCTTGTTTATCAATTTTAGGTTTTTAGGTTAATGGTGCTGTGAAGTCTTTGTCACTTTCCTTAATTTGGTTGTCCATGTGAAAAATCGTCACCTAAATATTATGATAAAATCGGCAATATCTAAGTAATTCGGGGCAAGTTATTTCCACAGGTTCTATTTCCAATTTGTATTCAGGAACGAATATCATTCTAAACTCTTTTTCATCTTTAAACTCAATTGGTTTTGTAAAGTAGTAATCAATCAAAGTTTTTGGGTATCTGTCAAGGGTGCTACTTTTATTTTTGCTTGAAATATCTATTTCCTTAAGACCGTATCGCACTTTCTCAAGTAAATAGTATCCTGAAGAGTATCTTTCATTGATTTTATTAAAAATGATTTGTGCAAATGAATAGGGGTCTTTTATTTGGAAATAACTGTTATATTTCCATTTTTTGTTTAAGTTCCTATCGCTTACAAGACTAGCGCAAAAAACAAAAGCATTGGTAATTTCAAAATCGCTCGTAACATGTGCCTCAGGCATAACTGTCAAAGCATTTGGCATATCTTGGGTAATGGTTATGTTTGGATAAAACTTTTTTAATTCTTGGCTAGACAAAACTACTGGCTTGCTTTTTGGCTCTATCTTTAACCTATGTTTTCCTTCAAGTGTATCACGGATAGGCTCGTGAGGGCATGACCTAAGGTTGTAAACGGTATTGATGTATAATTTGCCCTCATTTCTAAATCGATTCAGGTATTGCCTTTCCAGATATTTGTAAACCAACAAAAAAGTTACCTAATTTCGCCTTTTAGCGGTTTAACTTGAATGATTAAGTCGCCACCTTCAGCTTTTAGTGTCCATTCAAGCTTATCGTATTCAGTTAAGCCAAACTGCTTAACTATGCTGTAAGGAACGGTTGTTCTCAGAGATTCGCTTTTTGTTGTTGATTTGTTTAGGAATGTTATTTCACCCATAATGTTTACCTCTTATTAGGTGTATCTATCGGCAAACAACTATATTAGCTTTACCTATAGCTTTACCAATATATTTATAAGTTGGTAAGCACATAGGTAAATGTATTGGTAAGCAATATGACAGTACAACTAACAACCACAAGAGAAGAAAGAGGTCAATCAATCGCACAGCTTAACGAACAAATCAAAAGAATAGACGACTACACATACACAGTAAAATCACAATCTCACAACGGAGAGTACATCATAACAAAGGTTGACAACGAATGGTTATGTGAATGCCCAGATAACAAGTATCGCCACGTACTCTGTAAGCATATCCATGCAGTTAACTTTTCCAAATCACTCAGGGCAGAGGTAGCAGTAAGACGCATAACTCAAATAGAGAACCTTACCGAGTGCATCTATTGCGGTTCAAGCAACCTCACAAAGAAAGGCATACGCAAAAACAAATCAGGTAACATACAGAAATTCTACTGCCAAGACTGCCAAAAATACTTCACTTTCAACATTGGTTTTGAACGCATGAAGCATAACCCTCAAGCAATAACCTCAGCCATGCAACTATACTTCTCAGGTGAAAGCCTAAGAAACACAATGAGGTCACTCAAACTCTTAGGCGTAGAAGTATCTTACAGAACAATCCTAAACTGGATACGCAAATACACCAAACTAATGCAGACATACGTTGAAACAATCCAGCCAAACGTAAGTGACACATGGAGAGCAGACGAACTATGGATAAAAGTAAAAGGCGACATGAAATACCTATTCGCCATGATGGATGATGAAACACGGTTCTGGATAGCACAAGAAGTAGCCGAAAGCAAAGACAGACATGATGCAAGAACCCTCTTCACAAGAGCAAGCTACCTCATGGGCAAAAAACCACAAACACTCATAACCGACGGTTTACATGCTTATTTTTCAGCAAGCATGCGAGCATACCCCAATACAAACCACATAAGAAGCATCAAATTCACTAGCGACAAAAACAACAACAAAATGGAACGGTTCAATGGCGAAGTCAGAGACAGAGAAAAAACCATGCGTGGACTAAAAACAGATGATACACCAATACTAACAGGATACCAACTATACCACAACTACATAAGACCACACGAAAGCCTAAACGGAAAAACTCCAAGCGAAGCATGCGGAATAACCATAGAAGGAAAGAATAAGTGGAAAACCCTAATACAAAACGCAAGCAAAAACATAAAAACAAATCAACCGAGATAGTGAAGGTACTAATGGTGCTTGTATGCCTAAGAAAAACATGGGGAAAAAGACCGCTAGGCAAGTACTTGCGGGGATTCTCCTACTTCTTTGGGTAAGCATGATTTTAAGTGCCTACTTTTACACAAATATCGGTAATGTCTTTTACTCGCCTTATGTAGAAACTAGAACTTTTCCATCACCAAACAAAGATATTCCAACATTGACAATGAATATAGCGTACAACTTTACGGCAAAAGGAACTTTTAGCGCAGAAAATCCAATTACTGTATCAATTATGATATATGGAGTTAATACAACCAACTTGCTTCAATATTACGGAGAATTAGGTTTTTTTGGTTCAGTTTTTGATTCTTCAAGTCCTCAATATCTCAAGGGAGGCGAAGAACAGAATGGCTATGTTTTGCTAAAACAAGCACCCGATGGAACATACGTCGGCACATCAACATTGAAATGACATCTTGAATCTGATGTTTACACCTATCTTCTTCCAATACCATCTTTATTCAGTTCTAATGTCTCTATCGGTCCGAATAGTACGTCACAGACTACCCCAACAATGCATATCTCAAGTAGCCAAGAAACATTCAATTGGAACTTTAACGAATTGACTACCAAATTAACCCTTGTCCTTGTCGGATTCAGTTTTCTTATGCTTCAGCCGATTCTTGAGGCGCTGTTTCATCTGAAGAATAACGATTAAGAAGTATAGAGGCTACGCTTGAGATGGCAAGCAAGCACAACCCTATAACTAATATAATTGCTGACACGAAATCTTCTACATTAAATCTCTGACTTTCAAGTATAGCCCAGTCTATATGTCCTGATAGGTATGTATTGGCTATTAGACCTATGCAAAATAAGGTTAAACCGATAAGCATAAGATAGAAGAGAACAGGGTTTGCCATTTTGTTCTCATCACCCATAGGTGACGACTTTTCACACAAGAGAAGTTAAGCCTCCCCTTCTGGGCTGGGTGACGTAAATTGCACAGAACCAGGTTAATTAATTTACCCTTTTTTGAGTAGCTACTCTTAAATAGCTAACGCAGAATTGAACAACCGGACGTGCAAAAGGATTGAATACAAAAAGGCTCTCACTAATTATAATCTTCATTGCATTAACAATAGCTCTGAGTATTGCTGGACCCAAAATTCCAGCACCATACGCCCCATTCCTCTTCTACCAACTCTGGGAAATACCAATAGTAATAGCCTTCCTAGCCTTAGGACCAAAAGCAGGGATAACAATAGCAGTGATAAACGCACTCATTCTAATAGCAGTTTTCCCAGGCCCTTTGCTACTAGGACCAGTATACAACCTCATCGCAGTACTACCAATGCTGTTAGGCGTCTACATACCATACAGACTTGCCACCCATGGCTGCAAAACAGAAAACCTAAACAACTTCCTACAGCAACATATCAAAATGATAAGTATATCAGCAACCGCCCTAGGAATCACGCTACGCGTGGCTGTAACATCAGTTACAAACTATTTCTTCATACAACAATCCCCCCCAGTCGGCTTTTCATGGAGCCAACAGACCACTTTGGCTTTTCTACCCCTAAGCGCACTCTTTAATGCGACAGTAGCAGTCTACACAATACCTATCGCACTTGCCGTGGCAGTAGCTATTACATCTAGGTTTAAGATGCAATAATGAAAAAATTAGAATCCTAAGGATTCCGCTAACACCTTAGGGTTAATTTGTCCTGCTTTGAAGGTTCTGCCTGTTTTAGCGTTATTTATCATTAGCACTGCAGGTGCGAATAAGCCGTGGTCGATCTTGTAGAAGTCGCGGTCTGCTTCGCGGAAAATCTGCAGGAAGGGTTTTCCATAATCCTTGGAAGCCATAGATGGCGCCTGCTCCGTAATCTTCTGTAAGGCAGTCTCATCGTCATAGTCAACGGTGCAGTAGACGGTTCCACCGTAGAGAATAGCGTCATTTGTGCGTGCCATTGCTACTTCGAAATCTTTGCCAAGCGGCGGAATCGGAGCATAACCCATCGCGTAACGAATCGCCTTAGGGCTCAAACCGAGAGTTCTGAGCTTGTGAATGCCAACTTCCACTATTCTGCCAGTTACCTGAGTCAAGCCAGCGATGCTTGCGGTTGGAGCAACAACAACAATTAAGTTCTGGGCTGAAATGTTACTGGCAGTCGTCACTTTCTCAATAAGTGCATCAGAAGGCAAGCTGTTGCTTTCCAGCGTGAGCACTGCCTTGTCGCTTGAGTCTTTATAGCCTATTTCTTCGTAAACATCCTTAGGCTTCAACGCTAAAGCACGAACTGGACCAGATCCGATGGCTATGGAGTCGCCGTCTTTAATGCGCCAGCCAGCAAACTGCGAACCCAACGTTGCAATCGCCGGGTGATCAGTACTAACAGTTATCGATGGGAAGGTTAAGTCACCGTAGGTTTTGAAGCCTAACTGTGCTTTTCCAGCGCCGCCCATACATAACTCAATTAATTTTTTGCCTGCTTGAAACCCGCCAGGAGCATTTACGCCTGCATCAACAACTGTGGCTCCTGCAGCTGATTTTGAAATGGTTACACCATAAAACTCGGGGTTATCAAGCAATTTTTGAGCTATTTTCCAAGCCATTTGGTTTACGCTTAAAGTTTTATCCATGAGTTTTCACTTCAAGTTATATTATTCTTGATGTTTTTTTAATATTATTAACTGATATTTTGCCTTTTTGTCGTGTAGATTATTGCTTTTCCATCGCTTTGCTCGCCTTCAGTGAAAGGCGTCATTTTTGAATAGTATGAGCAGGTCGCCTATGTCCCTATAATAGTCTATGGTTATCACAGCGGCACCTTCAAGTCTTGCTTTGCTTCAATTTGCTTCAGTACTTTTCGAACATCAATATCTCGACTGGCCTTCTGCATGCCGACCTTTCCTTTATCATTTTCTGCTATAGCATTTTTGAGAAGTCATCATAAACGTTCTTT
>JBEKHJ010000104.1:0-5907 GCA_050012335.1 Bathyarchaeia archaeon | reverse complement strand
TTCCAGTAGAAAAGCCTGAAACCGTCGCCACTGCCATCCGAATCGGCGCACCCGTGAGCTGGAAGAAAGCCGTCAACGCCATCCGTGAATCGCATGGAACCGCTGAAACCGTGACCGACGAGGAAATCTTGGATGCTCAGAAAATGCTTGCGCGGGTTGAGGGCATTTTTGTGGAGCCTGCAAGCGCGTCATCCATTGCAGGATTAAAGAAGCTTGTTAAGAATGGTGTGATATGCAAGGATGAACGAGTAGTCTGCGTCACCACAGGCCACGGACTCAAGGATCCTGACACTGCGATTAAGCAGAGTGAGAAACCAATTGAAGTTGACGCTGACATTTCAGCCATCGAAAATGCTTTAGGCTTGAAAGAGAAAGTGGCAATCCTAGCAAGGTGAAATAGAACATGAGGATAATCTTGGTTGGCTATGGCGTAGTCGGGAGGGGCGTAGCTACTATTCTTGCTCGCCGATATGCAGAGAAGGTTAAGGATTACGGGTTTAACCCAAAAATCGTTGCCATCGCCGATATAGATGGCGCGTTTATAAACCCAAGAGGTTTAAGCCCTGAAAAGCTGGGAACGCTTCGTTTTCCGATATCAGCGGACCCTGAGTTTGGTCATCCAGGAATATCAGCGTTAGATGTTATTGAATCGGTTGAAGCAGAAGTGGTCGTTGAAGTTACGCCCGTCAACATCAAAACCGGTGAACCAGCCCTATCGCACATCACTAAAGCGTTCAAAACAGGAAAACACGTTGTGACAACCAACAAAGGACCATTAGCCTTAGCCATGCCAGCCCTCACAGAACTAGCTGACTATAACAACGTTTTCCTGCGGTTTAGCGGCACGGTCGGTGGTGGAACGCCTATGCTGGAGTTTGCCAAACGATGCCTCGCAGGAGACAAAATACTTGCCATACGAGGCATACTAAACGGCACAACTAACTACATACTAACTGAAATGTCTCAAAACCGCGTGACCTTCCAAGAAGCGCTAACAAATGCACAGAAGCTCGGTTACGCCGAGACAGAGCCGTCCATGGATATTGACGGGTTTGATACCGCCTGCAAAGTAGTCATTCTCGCGAACTGGATTATGAACAAGAAAATAACCTTAAAAGACGTAGATAGAACGGGCATTCGCGAAGTGTCTTTGCAAGCACTTGAAGACGCCGCCAAAAAGAACAATACAATCAAGCTTATCGGTTCAATAGACGGCGACAAAGCGACAGTTAAACCTATAGAAATACCGAAAAACAATCCCTTATGCGTCAGTGGAGTCCTAAACGCGATAACTTTCTTTACCGAATATGCTGGCGAAGAAACCCTCATTGGCAGAGGGGCGGGCGGCATGGAGACCGCCAGTGCAGTTTTAAGGGACCTCTTAGACATAAGACATAAGTTAGCTAACCGACTGCTAAATAATAATTCGAGGTCATAAAAATGAAAATCGTGATGAAGTTCGGCGGCACCAGCGTTGGCACAGGCGAAAACATACGCCATGTCGCCGACCTAGTAGCCCAAAACACCAAGAACGCCAAGGTCGCAGTGGTTGTTTCAGCGTTGGCAGGAGTAACTAACAGCCTAATTGAAGTTGCTGAGCAAGCAAAGAAAAGCGATGAAAAACACATTCAAGCGTTCACAAAAGAGCTGCTGGACAAGCACTTGGCAACAATTTCAACGGCTATTACCAGTAAGCATGTTCAAAAGGAAGTAACGCAAATCACCAAGAAGACCATCGCTGAGCTAGAGAAGGTTCTCACAGGCATATGCTATGTTGGCGAGCTTACGCCGAAATCTAAAGATTACGTTTTATCCTTTGGCGAACGGTTATCTGCGCCCATCGTTTGGGGCGCCATAAAAGACCTCAAGTTCGAAACGCAATGCTTTACAGGCAAAGAAGCAGGCATAGTCACCGACTCAAACTTCGGTGAAGCCGACGCGCTCATGAACTTCACCACTCACCTCATCCGCGAACGGCTAGAACCACTATACGAAAAAGGCATAATCCCAGTAGTAACAGGTTTTATAGCGGCAAACCAAGATGGCGTCGTAACTACCGTTGGTCGCGGCGGCTCAGACTATACTGCCACCATTCTTGGCGTAGCTTTGCAGGTTGATGAGGTCTGGATATGGACTGATGTTGACGGTATAATGACCACCGACCCCAAAATCGTCCCGTCCGCACGAATGTTGCCGCAGCTCAGTTATCAGGAAGCAGCTGAAATGGCGATTTTCGGTGCAAAAGCCATGCACCCACGCGCTTTAGAACCAGTAATCAAAGAAAACATTCCAGTTAGAATACGCAACGTTTTCCACCCAGAAAACCAAGGCACACTAATAACCAAAGAACCCGACGCTAAAGCAACAGAAGTTGTTAAAGCTGTAGCCATGATAAAGGACGTTGCCATGTTAAACGTTAGCGGCGCAGGAATGGTTGGTGCGCCTGGAAGTTACGCTAAAGTGTTTGATGTTTTAGGCAAAAACAACATTAACGTTATGATGATTTCCACCGCTGCTTCAGAAGCTAACATTTCAATGATTATCCGTCGTGGTCTTTTGGGCAGGGCTATTAGCAACCTTGAAATTGCACTGTTAGACAGAGGCGGCTTAGTCAGCGAAGTTTCAGCCGAAGACGACGTTGCCGTAATAGCTGTAATGGGCGCCAACATGAAAGGCACTTTAGGCGTGGCCTCAAGAATATTCACCACGGTCGCCCGAAAAGGCATAAACATCCGCATGATTGCCCAAGGCTCATCTGAACTAAACATATCATTCGTTGTCAAAGAGAGGGACGGCGCAGCGGTAGTGCGAGCTATCCACGAAGAATTCAACCTAGACAAAATTTAGAGTTAACGGCTTAGACCGATTATCTCAGAATAATTTTGCATTTGCTGTCTAGCACCATAGTTCTAGTAGCTGTATCAGAGTGTTACGATTATGGGTATACGGGGGGATAATACAGGGGGTAGTAGGGGGGGTAGTATCTTTAATGGAACGCACGAAGTATTGTACTAGAAGGTATTATACTAGAAGGTACAATAATTATTGCTTGACATTGTCTAGTAAACAGATTACAGCCCTTGTTGTCTTTTTAGATATTAGATTACTTGAATATTATACTAATCTTATTCCAAGTATTCTATAATTATACTAGAAGGTATTATACTAGAAGGTATAATTTAGAATTGAGGTCAATCAATTGGTGAATCCCTTTAAATACGGAAAGATAGTTTCGGGTGATGATTTTGCAGATAGAGAGAATGAAACAAAGCAACTCTTTGAAGATCTAAAGAGTGGCCAAAATATACTATTGTATTCCCCTAGGCGATATGGAAAAACATCTTTAATTTTAAGAACACTTGACTTATTAAAAAAAGACGGTCTTATGACATCGTATATTGATCTATATGGCTGCCTGAATGTATCCGATTTAATTGATAAAATTATTCAAGAAACGGTTGTACCTGCACAGGGAACATTACGAAGAATTGGAGATTTCTTGAGAGAACACACGTCTGGTGTCAGACCTGAGATTACTCTAGAAAGCAATGGTAGTGCAAGTGTAAGTTTCAAGAAAGAAGTAGAAGTTCAGGGAACTGAAAAGATTTTATCTAAAATTCTTGATGCGCCAGAGAAATTAGCAGAAAGCAAAAAGAAGCGGCTAGTTATTGCCTTTGACGAGTTCCAAGAGGTAACAGACATGGACGGATTAAGTTTAGAAAAATCTATGAGAAGCAGTTTTCAAAGACATAAACATGTTACATATCTGTTTGCTGGGAGCAAGCAACATGTTATGGAAGAAATATTCGGACAAGAAAAGAGGCCTTTCTACAAATTTGCTAAGCCTTTTCCTCTTGAAAAAATATCTATAGAGCAGTTTAGGCCTTTCATATCAAGCAAATTCAAAGAAACAGGTATTTCCATAAAGCCCGCGATTGTAGATTCTGTTCTTTACTTTACGGAAGGTCATCCATACCTTACACAACAGCTTTTTCATGAGCTATGGAATATTAGTAGTGAGAAGAAAGAAGTAAAAGAAGAAGATGTTTCCAAAGCGCTAAATATAATACTTTCACAGCACGGGGATTACTTTTCAAGAATTTGGGATTCTTTGGTTTCCAATCAAAAAAAATTGATAATGGCGATTGCGCAGGAGATACAGGTTAAAAATGCTTATTCAACACCTTTCATAACTAAATATGGTTTGATTTCTGCGTCACATGTGAAAAAGGGACTCCATTATCTTGAAAAAGAAGCTCTCGTAGAGCACTTAGCTGGTGTTTACTATATAGAGGATGTCTTTTTCAGAGAATGGATAAGGATTAATCTGTGTTCATGTGCAAACTTGTTTAGCAGCTTTACTGTTGGAAAACCTCCTTCCGAAGTTCGGGCGAATAGTTAACCAGTTTCGAGTAAAAGGTGCACCTGAAAAGCGTCTTGGAACTTAGAAAGTGTTTCTTTACTATTACTCTTTTTTACTGTTGATTTTTAACGGTTGCATGTGTTTTCTAAGAAATTGGAAGCTTTCAGCTTTGAAAAGGTGGCTGTTGCATCGGCAGTCTGAGCATCCGAAGCCGGTGATTGGCTCGCTATTTTGCGCAAGTAGGTTGGCGATGTGGCATTCTTCCGTTTTGCCGTCCTGCCTGTAGTAGATGTCGATTATTTTTGCGGCTTCGTTGTTGAGCAGGTAGTCGATGTGCCAGAACAGTCGTTTCTCTTTCCTTTTATGCCTCTTTACTCGCAGTTCTAAGTTGTTTTGTGCAGAACCAACATAAGCATACAAACCTGCAGGGAAAGTTAGCTCGCCTAAAGCGCCGATTTTGGGGCGTATGGTTCTGTTTATTTGGATGATTAGGACGTATATGCCTTTCAACAGTTTCTCCAGGGGATAACTTGGTTTTCAAGGTTTAATGTTTTTCTTGTTTCCTCCCGAGTTGTTCAAGCATCAACATGAGGCTGTTGGTCGGCGGGAGGCACGTTTGGTTTTGGCAGACGTAGGCGGTTGCTTTGCCTTCGATTTGCTGGTAGTCTAAGCCAGCTTTGCTTGGTTGCTTAAGGGCGACAACTGTGGATGGTAGATAATGCGCTCTTAGTGCATGCAGCATTTCTGAAATGTCTTTGTCTTTTAAGTCGCCTACTATAATCACGCTGTAGGATGGACCGATTAGAAAGGCAAGTGCGGAAAGGAAGAAAGTGTACGCTTCAGGTGCGCCTTCTACCTCTTGCGCGAATAGCTTTGTCATTTGGGCTGCCATTGTGTCGTATGTGGACTCGTTGGTTAAGCGGCTGAGCCGCAGCAGATTGTGCAGCGCTACTGAGTTGCCTGAGGGAACCGCGCCGTCGTAGAGTTGCTTCATTTTGGGCATGGTTGCTTCGCTGGTTTGTGTTTGGTAGAATCCGCCGTTTTCGTCGTCCCAAAACTTGGTTACCATGCTCTTCGTTAAATCAGCTGCGGCTTGAAGATACTTGTCCTCGAATGACGCCTCGTAAAGCTCGATTAGTCCATACACGAAGAAAGCGTAGTCGTCCAAGAAGCCTTCCACGGCTCTTTCGCCTTTTGCGTAACGGTGATAGAGCACGCCATCTTCGCGCATGTGGTCTAGGATGAAGTCGGCAGTTTTCATGGCGGTTTCAAGATATTTCGGTTCATTGAGAACGGTGCCTGCTTTGGCTAAGGCTGCGACCATTAAGCCGTTCCAGTCAGTTAAGATTTTATCATCTGTTGCTGGGGGTAAGCGTTTTTTTCTTGCTTCAAAGAGTGTGTCTCTTATGTTGTGCACGCGGGCGATAAGCTCTTCAAGTGTTAAGCCTTTGTATGGTGCAAGTTCCTCTAGGGATTCGGCGATGTGGAGTATGTTTTTGCCGTTTGGCTTTCCCGATTCGATAAAGTTGCCTTCTGGCTTTAAT
>JBEKHJ010000103.1:0-5915 GCA_050012335.1 Bathyarchaeia archaeon | reverse complement strand
TAATCAACAAACTCTAATGCTCGGAAAAATTAAATTCTCTTCTCATTCAAAGGCTGAATTGGCTTTTGATGGGATTTCTCGGAAAGTAATTATTTTATTATATTTGAGGCGGGCCCACTGGGATCTAAACCCTTATTCTTCGTAGTCGCTTGAAAACTATTAAGGAGTTTACATCTTCACTGCTATGTCCACGTATGCTTCGGCATCATACAGGATCCCTTCCATTCCGCGGTGCCTTCCGCTTTTCATAATAAGCCGCGGTCCAGAAACTTTACGCGCTACGTAGACTATGCGTTTGCCAATTATGCCGTCGCCTTTCTCAGTAAGCGTAGTCATGTTTTCGCCTTCTTTACGCGTCCCTCTTCCAGAAGCTTATGAATAGTCTTGAATGTAACGCCGAATTCCAAACCTAGCGCGTCAGCTATTTCACTGGCAAAATTAGGGCCAGGATGCTCCTTCAAATAGTCCTCAATCATGCGCTCAACAACATGGGCTTCCACCTTTTTGACACTGACAACTTCCATGCTGCCCAACTTATCCCGCACTGCCTCCCGCAGGAAATCGGCAAAACTACGGTAAAGTCCAGCTTCAACAAGCTTCTGAACCTTAACGTAATCTGACTTGGAAAGCCTCACAGCTGCTTGAAGCCCTTCTGATTCAACGAGTTTCTGTTTCTGCGCCATAGTTTTTGCCCCCTCAATATGGTACCAATTGGTACAAAGAGTTAATAAATTATTCGGCTAAAAAAAGCCATAACCCCTCGGTCAAATCAGATGGTGGCGGGCCCGCTGGGATTTGAACCCAGGACCTCCGGCTCCGCAGGCCGGTGTCATAATCCGTACTAGACGACGAGCCCCGCTCCATGCTTTTTTCTGGAGTACTACACTTGCTTCTGTTACTTAAGCTTCCTGAAAAGGCTTCTGTTGTTCCGCTGCCAGGCTTATCGTCCTTCATTACGCATATTTGGCGAATATTACTTTTATGCTAAATTGAAGCATAACCAGTCGACTAAGCAAAAGAAATTTGTACTTGCATAAGAGCGGGACTACGGCACACATGTTAAATAGGCTTACTTATAGTTAACTTAACGATGGAGTTATGGATCTTGGGCGTCATAGATGATATACTTCGGTTTATTACGTCTGGAAGCATAGGCGGTTTACCAACAATTGTTGTGATGATTCTTCCATTTGTCATCGGATTAATCGTGGGCTATCTATTCCATAAATTCCTAAAGATCGCTATTATAGCTGCGATTATACTCGTCGTGGTCGCCTACTTAGGCTTCTTCGGTCTGAGTCTTGGCGCGTTGAAAGACCTATCAGACAAATACGGTCCCATAGCGATTCAATACGGGACACTCCTAATAGGTATATTGCCGCTCGGAATTGGGTTCATAGTAGGTCTAATAATCGGCTTCGTACTCTCATAAAGCCATATCCTCAAACCCAAACCTTCTTCCACTATCCTACTCCTATCTACCCTACTCCTTCTCACAACACTAAAACACATAATAACGAGAACACAAGCGCTCCACAAAACAGCATTAAAAAAGCTTATTGTTCGAAATGAAAAATGGGTACAAAACAAAAAGTAGAAAAACAAACGCCTCATAATATTTCACAGTCTGTGGTGATTGAGCTTGGCATTGGACAGTTACTTTTCTGGAAAAACGATTTTAATAGATGCTTCAGGATGGAGCGACCTCTTATTAGGCGTGGTGATAGCCGCGCTTAAACCCCCAGACCCCATGGTGATGGAACGCAGAATCCCCACATCATCCTTCCAGCCGCCAAACTTCAAAAACAAGAAATACTTAGATGACGCGGTAAAGATTGCCGATGAAATCGTCGCAGTCATGCAGCCTGACTCAGAAACCTGTTTTAAGGTTTGTTCAGAATACGTTTTATCCAGCATAATTGGGCACTTGGAAAGCCAAGGGTTCAAAGTTCAAAAAGTCGAATCCACAGGCGAACTTAAGCAGATGGTTGAAAGCGGCTATATTAGATGGTGCGTTGAAAAAGGCGTGCCGAAGGAAATACTTCAAGATAAGAGACGCTTCTGGACGTTTCTGGAGTGGGTTGCCGAAAGACCGCACTTGAGAGAAAGCCTCGTGAAGACCGGTTGGGCAAGTTGGGAACACAAGTGGCGAGAAGAAATATTCAAAAAACCTTTAAACCTACGTTACTAAACAATTCAGTCACTTCTTATAATGTCAGCAATTTTTTGTCAGTGTGTTTATTTGTCATACCAATAAATCGAAAATTTTGAAGCGCATGCTGGATTTTTGCATTCAAGAACTTGCTCAACAACATTGGCTATGCCTTCGTCTTTTCCAGATTTATTTGTAGACCAAAACGAGTGACTGCTATCCGGTCTAATGACCTGAATCTGCCTTTTGCATATAGGACAACGAACAACTACTTTTCCCATACACATAGACTTATCTTCCAAACTACTGTGAGAGATTCTCAAATATATCCTTTCATGATATGGGCTAACAAGGGTAACTTCTCCAGTAAGAGATGAATGGAGTTATTTTGTTAAAGAACGATTTGAATATACGAAAGAATCAATCCGTAGGTGACCTCGCCTTTTTTATGGATTAATCAGAAGAACTTACTATAGTTAAGATTATTAAGAAGATATACAGGTTGGGTCTGAGCCTTAAACATGTTCGCGGTCCACTGAGGCGATGTCTTAGTCGCCGCATGATCTTTCACCGTTTTGACCATGCTACTCATATCCTCACTGCAACATCGCAATGTCCAGCCCATCGAAGCAAAGTCTTGAACGCGTATCAATTTTTCGCTGTTTTAATTGACACGCTCAATGCCTCAATGCATCGCGTTTAAAGCGTGCTCCCCAACCTGCAACTAATGATAAGCATAAGCTTGATATAACTTGTCTTGGACAAAATCGCGGCAATAGACCCATTTGTTCAGCGGATAAAGACCTCATTTCTATCTAAATTTTATCTCATCAACCGAAACTATCTGCAAGAGTTGGAAGAACCCGATTTCATTTTTGACATGAACTACGCAATTTGACATGAACAGCGCAATTATTTCAAAAACTTGATGGCGCGTATGGCTGTCCCCAAATTCTGAAAATGCCTTTCTTTTCAAGAAGCTTTTCTACTTTTTCTGTGATCTCTCTGTATCTTTTGAGTTCATCTTTAATACTATCACCAGTTTCTATCGCTTTTGCTGAAAACAGCTAACTTTTGCTTAAGACTCTTTGCAGTGCGGCGATGACGTTTTGTTTGCCCATGGCAAGCACGTATGGACCTAAACGTGGACCCTGCGGTGCACCCATCAAAATATTATAGAGCATTTTGAAGAAGCCGCTGGGCTGTAAACCGTTGTTTTTGGCAGCGTTAAAGATGGCATTTTGGATTTTATCCGGCTCATTTTCAGCTTCCAATTTTGAGATTAACTCGGTGATTGCTTTTTTCTCTTCGTCTGTCAGAGTTATGACGGTTTCTTTGATTTCTTCAAAATCCATAGTCCAATTCAACGCGTACTCGATGCGCTGTTTCAAGCCTGCGTCTAAGGGTTGGTTTTTCTGGAGGTAACCGTAACTTTGCAGTTTCTCAGTCACATAATCGTTTAGGCACTCTTTTGGCGCCATCTTAACAAGAAATGCCATTAAATTGTAGGGCACGTGAATGCTTGGTTTAGCTGGTGGCTTCATGACATAGCAATACTCGAACAAGCCGTGCAACTTCACCTTTTCTTTGTCGCCCACTTGTTTTTTGCCAAAGTAAACGTCCTCTAAGTAATCAAGCTCGTTCATGTACGCTGGAATATCCGACACATCTAAAGTGCGTGTGCCAACAAACCGCTTAAGCATCAGCAAAAGCAGCGATTGAGGAGAACCATAACGGAACCACACTTGCGGAGTGAAAACGTTGCCTGCTGATTTGGAAATTTTCTTTCCGCCTTTGTCAAGGAACATTTCATATTTTGCGTGTGATGGCGGCTCAAAACACAGGACTTCACGGCATATTCTATCGTTGATTTTTACTGAGTCAGCAATGTCTTTTCCGTAAGCTTCAAACCGAATATCCAAGGCTTTCCAGCGCGCGGCAAACTCGCCTTTCCACGTTAGTTTTCCTTCACCTTTAGTTATGTCGGCTTCGTCTTCGTGCCCACAGCCTTCGATTAGTCTGCCTCGGATTTCTAGGCCTTCGCATTTGTAGAGAACTTTATCAGTTTTTGGCTCGAACTTGAAGGCTTTTGTGGTGTAGATGCGTCCGCAGTTGCTGCAGACTGGGAAAAAGGGCAGGACTTCTGTGTAGCGTTCTTGACCAACCTCTTCCTTGACGATCTCGCCCACTTTCTTTGCGTTAGAGAGTATTGTTCTGATTTCGTTTAACAGCAAGCCTTTCTCGTAAACTTCCTTAGCAGAAAAATACTTGTATTCTATGCCGCACTTGTCTAAAGACTCAAGCAGAAGCGAACTCATGTGTTTACCGTAGCTTTCATGACAACCAAACGGGTCAGGAATACTGGACACTGGATAACCAAGATACTTCTCCAAATCCTTTGATAATCCAACCGGAACTTTCCGCAAGCCGTCCTTGTCGTCGCAGTAAGCAACCAACTCAGAATTAAAACCTAAACCCTTCAAAGCAAGCGTAACGGCGTACGAGCGTGCGGCGTCGCCTAGGCTGCCGATGTGTGGGAAACCTGAGGCGCCAAGACCCATCTCGGTCCTGATTTTATCCATGTTTCTGCCTAGCTGACGCTCTCTGTCGATTACTTTCTTGGCCATCATGTCGTACCATGTGCCGCGTCCAACAGTCTCTTCACTCATAACTGCTTGCCTTCTGCATCATGACTGTGCATTGGAATAGAAAAATGTTTAGAGCCGAAAAAAGGCTCAAGGTTTCTTTCGTCTCAGGGCTGCAACGATGGCTATGGCGCCGAGCACAAGCAGTATCAAAGCTAACGAGTAAAGAACGTTTGTCCTGAACAGGAACCAAGCACCGCCTAAAGCCATGAGAATCACGCCCATTTCCAGTGTGCCGAATGGTTCGCGTTCGTATTTCTGCGGGCTTTGAGCTCTGATGGCGGCGAGGATTAGTAACCATACCCCGAACAGAATGAAGATTGTGGGGAAAATATTCAGCCAGTCTGCGAACACTTTTGCCGCGTAGAGGAGTATGGCGACTACCGCGATTATGAAGAAAACGCCTATGGAGAGCAGTTGCCGTCTGCTTTCAGACATTGCTATGCCATCCTACGGTATTGTTGCACCGCATTCGGGGCAGAACTTGGAGCTCGCAGGAATTGAGTGGCCGCATTTGGGACAGTTCATTGTGGCGGCTGAGGGAGGTGTAAGAGAGGTTCCGCATTCTGGACAGAACTTTGATGTAGCGGGAACATGCGCGCTGCATTTGGGGCAAATCACTAGTGCAGCTGTGGGCGCTTGTGCCTGAACCTGACCTTGCTGATTCATAATTTGAGGTATGAGCACCATGCCTGTGCCTAAGCCTGCACCGCCACCGCCTGATTGACCTAGAGACGCAGCTGCACTCTTCACCGTTTCCATGCGCAAGACTGTGTCTGCTGGGGTGCTTCCAGTTTTAAGCCAAAACAGCCGTTCACGGTACTCAGGTGTGGTGTCGATGCCTTCGAAACGTAAGTCTGTTAGCTCGATGCCCACGCGTTTGAAGTAATCTAAGACCGAGTTTTTAACGATCACGGATGTCTCTTGAAGCCTAGTGAAGACCGTGATCAAGTCGTAGTGGGAAAGTTCTCCAATTATCTTTTCGTTAAGGAAGCCTCGGAGAAAGTTGTTGACATCTTCTGTTGTGAAAGCATTTTGTCCACCCACAACTTCATTCACGAACAGCGACGCATCTTCGATTTTGAACAGGAATTGCCCAAACACTTTGAGTGGAGCCA
>JBEKHJ010000102.1:0-5975 GCA_050012335.1 Bathyarchaeia archaeon | reverse complement strand
TTCCATATTTGCCATTAAGCCAGAGTATGAATCGTTTGAATGCTTCTTTTTGGAATTTAGTGCTGCCAATGTGAAGGTCTGACGTTAAGACAGCGTAAACTGGTTCTTGGGCTCTTTGTTGGGTTTTCCTGCCTATTTCTGGAAAAATTATGTCTTCAGCTAGGAAAAGGTTGCTTCTTGTTTTTATTACTGCCAAGCAAATTACTTGGTCAAGCAAAAGCAGGAGGGCTTTTTTGCGGACTTCTTCTGGTGCTTTTTGAGGCACTAAGACAGTTGCGCTTCCTTGCAAGTCTTCAACTGATAGTATCATTTGGTTTTTTGATTCTCTTTTTTCTGTTACCATACAGATTATTTTGAGTTTTGTTTTAGCCGGTGACTTGAGCGCTTCTAGTATCGATGTTGCAGCTTTAACGTCGATTCTTTGCCTTAGCAAGCGTTCGATTCGTTTAAACCTGTCTTGAAAATATTGCAGGTAATCTTCGAGGGTGCCGTTGGAACTAAGCTTGTCTGTGGAATCTTCCAGAATGTTAATGCTTGCTTTTATGTCCTTGGCGTATGGATAAAAAGTGCTTTCAAACACGCTTGTTTGCTGTTTTATTGGTTGTTCTAGGGCGTTTTGTTGTTGCTGAGGCTGCGTTTTTGGCATGGGCGCTGTTAGCTGCTGTAGTAAGGTTTCTAAGAAAACTTTGTCGATGAAGATTGGTTTTTCCTGTAAATCTTGTATCTTCTGGAGTGCTAAATTCATAATGCCGACTGGATCTGCCATGTCTGAGTTTTGGCTTAAGAATTCAAAGGCTTCGCTGTTTAGTTGGTATCCTGCTGCGATTGTTGCTTCGATTGCTTTTTGTAGTTTTTCTTTTCCGCTCATTTTGATCTTGTTCTTGCGAACTAGTGAGTTTAGTCCTAACTTTTATGTTTAGGTTCTTATGCTTTTGAGTTATTTACTGTTTTTTGTTTGCAGGATACTTTTTGAAGTTAAGGATTATTTGCTTTTACTTTAGTGAAACATACATAGCGTTTGTTGCCCTGACCTTACTTATGTATTAACCGTTAATTATTCAAAATCAATTTAGTTTATATAAGCGCTGCATAGTTTAGATATGTTATATCTCGCTTGGGGTATCATTATGGGTGATTTGCGCAAGGTTCAACAAACGCCAACGGGCACTTTTTTTGTTTGTGTGCCTAGAGCTTGGGCTCAACAGAACGGTTTAAAAAAGGGCAATTTGGTGAATTTGGATGTAACTAGTGACGGCAAGCTTGTCGTAGATTCAAAATACGATGCTGAGCAGCAGCCTAGAATTGCTTCTTTAAGCGTTGGTCCTTACTTGGGTCGGGAGATTATTGGTCGCTATCTACTTGGTTATGACGTGATTCGCATTGAGGCAAAGGATCGCATTGCTTATGATGTTAGAAACATTGTTAAGTCGACTGTTAGTTCTCTGATTGGGTTAGAGATTGTCGAAGAGACTTCTTCAGCGATAGTTTTGCAGTGCTTGTTGGAGCCGTCTGGGTTTTTGCCTGAAAAAATTTTGCGGCGCAATTATGCAATTGTTGCTGGGATGACTCGTGATGTTGCTACCTCTTTTATTAGTGGTGATTTGCAGTTGGCTAAGAGCGTTGTTGCCAGAGATGATGAGAGTAACAGGTTATATTTTTTGTTGGTTAGAATTTTGCGAACAATAATTCAAAATCCACGTTTGAGCGAGAAGCTTAGGATTACTCCGATAGAATGTTTGGATTACCGTTTGGCTGCAAGCTTAATTGAAGGTATAGGTGACGCGTGCGTTCAGGTGGCTGCTAAAACTATAGCGCTCAACGGAGTGAAGTTGTCCGGGGAACTGCAGAAGTTGGTGGTTGATTTGCAAACCATCTGCTGTGAAGCTCATGAGCAAGCGTTGAAATCCTTTGTGACCAAAGACATCACTTTGGCAGAAAATGTACGTAGCCTGCGAGGAAAAATCGACGCAACTTATTCAAGCATTGAACGGGTCGCAAAAGACTCTTCTTTAGATTTGATGCCTCACCTTTTGGCGGCGGTGTCTTTCCTTAGGCAGATTTATGAACGCAGTGTAGACATGGCAGACTTAGTTGTTTAACTTACTTTCAAGTTTGACCTATAGTGCTCACACAAAACTATAGCTTGAAGCATATTAATACTCGGAAAGGTCTTCCTCTTTTTAGGTTAAATTGAGAGGTGGGCCTCTTTTTGTGTTGGTAAAGGGTTAAATTTGCTGGTTTACATTCACATCAGGAATAATTCAAATGTCAAGTATCACCGATAAAGTGGCTAACGCTCTTTACTTGTCTGGATGCTTAAAGTTTGGAAGCTTTAAAATTAAGTCTGGAGCAATCAGCCCATACTACATTGACCTTGCCCGTTTGCTTTCTAATCCACAACAGCTTTGCGCTATAGCTGAAGTTGCCGCTGAACAGGTTAGGCGGATAATGGTTTCTGATGGAATAGACAAATTGGCTTCTATTGAGCTTAAGGGCGCGCTGATAGTACCAAGTATCGCCTGCAAAGTAAACTTGCCCTGTGTCGTCGTCAGGAAAGAGGAAAAAGCCTACGGTATTACAGGCAGAATCGCGGGCGCAGACGTATCAAAAGGCGATAACATCCTTTTCTTCGATGACGTCGTAAGTGAAGGCTTATCCAAAGTTGAAGGAATAAAACCTCTGCAAGAGCTAGGCGCTAACGTTAAGCACTTGCTGGTGGTTGTAAACCGGGAGCAAGGTGGCAAAGAGAACCTTGAGAAACTCGGCTTCAGAGTGCATGCTTTAGCTAAAATTTCTGAAATTGTTAATTCGCTGTATCAGAATAAGCACATTTCGAAAGAGCAGGCTGACAAAGTTTTAGGTTATGTGAAACAATTTCAACGTGACTAAGAATACTAAGAAGAATACCACTTGACGATTTCTTTTGTCGCGTTACTGGAATAGCCACTCTTTAAGAGTGACTTCTTAAGGTCCTTTGGCGTGTCAGTCTCCAATTTCTATCCCCAAATTACTTTAGCAGGTAGAATATAAAGTTAATCGAACATCGCAATAACTCAATCAAGTTACCGCGCAAAATAGATATCCCTATTTTTATTGGGGTACCTGTTCACAAGAGTGTACGCTTTAAGGAAGAAACATAACAATGCACGCCCAAAAACAAGTGGCCGAAGCCCTACTGAAACCTGAAGCTTACCCTGAAGACCCAGGCAAAATTGAACTAATCCAAACCCACATTTCATTTGTCTTCTTAACTAAAAATTTTGTTTACAAAGTTAAAAAAGAGGTAAACTTTGGATTTCTCGACTTTTCCACACTTGAAAAGAGACGCTTCTTCTGTGAAAAAGAGTTAGAGCTCAATAGGCGACTTTGCCCAGACATGTACCTTGAAGTTGCACCAATCAACAAATCAAAAATTATCAAGATAAAAGGCGGTGGCGAAACCGTTGAATATGCCTTAAAAATGAAGCGCATGCCGCAAGAAAAAATCATGACACGTCTCCTTAAAGAGAACAAAGTGAATGATAAAACGATTGATGAGCTAGCAAGAATAATTGCGCAATTCCATTCCAAAGCACAAACGAGCAGAGAAATAAACGAGTATGGTTCCCTGAAAATAGTTAAGACTAACTGGGATGAAAATTTCGCGCAAACCCTAAAATTCATCAACCAAACAATCTCACAGGCAAAGTTCCAATTAATTGAGACTAAAGTTACCAACTTCATGGAGAAGAGTAAGCCGCTTTTTGAAAGCAGGATAAAAGACAGCAAAATTAGAGACTGCCACGGGGATATTCATTCAGGAAACATCTTTATCACAGACAAAATCTACATTTTTGACGCAATAGAATTCAACGACCGCTTCAGGTACTCCGACGTAGCCTCAGACGTGGCATTTTTAGCCATGGACCTAGACTTTCAACAAAGGCCTGACCTATCAGCTTACCTTATAGATAGATACATAGCGTACTCTAAAGACCAACAGTTAACAATGATTCTTCCATTCTATAAGTGCTACAGGGCGTATGTACGTGGTAAAGTAATCAGCTTTAAACTAGATGACCCCAACGTGAACAGCGAGGAAAAGGAAGCCGCGACCAAAGAAGCGCAAGCCTACTTCAACCTAGCTGCCGACTACGCGAAAAACCTGTAACCAAGATTTTCTTACTATGTAAACTTAATCACAAAGAGGCGCTTTCCTTCGTATATTTCATGTAATTGTATTCGTCCACTAGTTTAGCCAACGTTTTCCCATTACACTTCTCACAAATATATTTAATCGCGTCTTCTCGTTTTATTTTTCTTTCTTCTATACACGTCTCAATAGCTTCTCTCAATTCTGATTGCATCTTCGGCAAAAACTTGATAGCATAAACCGCTCCATTGCTCCCCCCTCGGACTATTCCTTGCTTTATACGGTCATCCCACATCACAAAAAAGTGGGGAATAATGGTGTGAAGAATCTTCGATGCGTCAGTAGATTCATATCTGTCTATTATTGTGCAGTTTGCTATTTTATCAAAGGTATTCCTAATTTCTATAGTTATTTCATTTGTGAACATCATGTCTTCTATTTTTTTATTTTTTAATTTTTCCAATGTGGGCAATACGTCAGGGTAGATTTCCCTGAAATTGTCAACGTCGCCTTGAAAGAAGCGATCCCACCTTTTTATAAAGTTGAATAATTTTCTTATCTCATCAATTGGTAGATCTGAGTTAACCCAGAGCGCCCAATCTTTACATTTCATATAACCATCGTAATTAAACGCTCGACATTCGCCTTCGTAAAACAGCTTATGACCCTCAATAAGTTTCTTGTAATCCAAGGAATACCCTGCTTGCAAATCTTATTTTGAATATTTCCTATTAATATCGATTTTGAAAAAATAGCTTTTGCGGTAAATAAATACTTAAAAACCGAATTGTTTAGCTACGCGCTCTGGAATTTGAACCGTGCCCATAACGATTGGTTTTTGGTGGCAGTCGCTTCCGCCCGTCATCATTAACCCATGTTTCCTCGCGAACCCTACATAGTGGTTTGTTGTTTCAGCCGTGTTTCTTGAGTGCCAACATTCAACGCCATCAATGTAAGGTAACATTTTTTCTTGAATAATTTGCGTTTGTTCTGGTAACGATTTAGTTAATGCTACTAGCGAAGTTCCATGAGGGTCGTTGGGATGAGCCAAAACCAATTTTCCCCCAGCTTCCCTGACAAGTTTTGATGCTTCTTCCAAGTAAAGTGGATACTTGGGGGCGTCGCACTTTACAAGGTATTTATCAAAGGCTTCCTGGCGCGTTTTAACGATGTTCTTCTTCACCAAATAATCTGCAATGTGAGGCCTGCCAAGCACTCCATCAACCGACTCCTCAATCTGCCTCAAATCATCCTTAGTTAATGCTGCAATGTGTTCTTTTTTAAATTCCGCGTTAAGGTTGTCTAGGATTTTTTTAGCTCTTTCCTCTCGATATTTCGCCATTGTCTCAAGCTTGCTTTCTAGCGCTTTATTATTGACATCAAATTGGTAGCCTAAGAAATCCAGCGAAACCGCTTTGTTCTCGTGGTACTTTGGGTGGGAGAAGGTTACGTTTAACTCGACCCCAGAAACATATCGAATATTCTCTATTTTAGCAAGCGCTAGGGCTTGGGTTTGGCAGCCAATAGAATCGTGATCCGTAATCGACATGAAGCCGATGTTTCGGTTGTTTGCTTCTTTGAAAATTTCTTGAACAGTCAGTTTTCCATCTGAAGCTTTGGAGTGAATATGCAAGTCGATTATCATTATGAAACGGTGTCCCGTTATTTTTTTTCCATTCCTATAACGTACCAGCCCTCAGGGTTATCGCGGCAAGTATCAACTGTTAAATGCATTATCTTGAGCGTTGGATAATTTTTCTTTAGGTCCTCAATGTCCACCGGTTCAAACTTGCTCTTGTTAGCAAGGTACGCTTCTACCGTTAAAGCGTTTGACTCATACTTC
>JBEKHJ010000101.1:0-6003 GCA_050012335.1 Bathyarchaeia archaeon | reverse complement strand
CTCATTGTTGGGCGAGAAATCACTATGGCAGGCGACCCGGCTCAAGCAGCACGAAGGCTTTGCGATTCAGTAAAAGGGATATAGGCGCGCGGTTTTATCTTCCGCGTTTTTGCTCCCAAAGCTCTTTCTTAAGCAAATCACGCACTGCAGACCTAATTACGCTGCTTCTGCTCGGATACATGTTAGCACGAACTAATTCATCTAAACCTTCCAGATAAGCTTCTGGTAACAGGACTGTTACAAGTTTCACTTTGTTTTTTCCTCCCTCAAACTATGTTATGCATATAACATGCGGTAAATATAAGAGTTAACCAGCAAACCCTAACTATGAACGGTTGGTTTTTTGTTGTTTATGACTTTTTTACTACGTACATGGGCTAAAGCACGATGGAACTTACTACGTACAACACAACTGGCTCTCAGAATGTACGTGGTATAACTTGAAACTGTTGATAAGAGAGGCCTTAGGATGTACGTAGTAAACTATCAACCGAAGAGTTTACGCCGACCCTTCAACCGAGAACTTGACAGCTTCCCATTTCTCATTCTTTATAGCTGTCTTAGCTGGTTTAAAGTCCCCAAATATGTGCCGTCTAAAAGGTAAAGCTCAGAATTATCCACATCCACCGCATCCGAACGCAACACTGGCCCAATCAATGCTTCACTGCCAATTTCTTTTCTGGGTCTTGTTTCGTTTACTGGTCTACCGCCGAGAAAATCGTTGAAGCTGGGCATAATGAAAATCTCCTTTGTCTTCAACCTGATACTATAGTGCTTCTGCAGCGTTTCTGCAACGGTGCCTTCGATTTTTACGCCATGCTTTTGCAAGAGAATCTTCGCTAAAGCCTCAGCATTGCAGTTTGCTTTCATCCACACTTGCCTTGTAATTTTAAATCCTGCGGGGTCACGGAAAACCACAACGGGATGCAAATGCCCCATAACCAGTGTTTTGCATTTCAGCAAGGCTGGTGAAGGCCATTTGTGGCCATGAAAAACGCCTACATCGCCTATTACTGCTCCTGTTGCTGGCAGAAGCTTAATGTTTTCCGGCAGGAGCGGTTCAATGTTCGCATCATGGTTACCACGTACAACAGCTATGTCGCCAACGTATCCTTGTAATTTGGCAAAAAAATCTGGGATATCATGCCACTCGCCCAGTTCGCTTGAAACAACCGTGTATTTTACATCGCCAAGAATAACCAGCTGCTCTGGCTTGTATTTTGTGATTATCGCAGTTAATTTGTTGAGAATTTTTGGCGTTTGGCTTGGTACATGGATGCCTTTTTTTTGCAGCGCAATTTCCCAGCCGATATGCGGGTCAGCGATAAGAAGAGTTTTAGTTTTTTCCGCTTTTATGAGAGCTGCAGGATGTGGCAAAAGTAAATTTAGCATGCGGATTTAACCAAGCTTATGATTTTTTTGTGAATTTGCATGTTGCCTGAAGCTATGAAGCTCAAGGTTTGCTTAGGGTCCAACTTAACGTTTAACTCTTGATTTTCTGGCGTTGTTACTATTCCGCCTGCCTCTTTGATGATGAGGAAGCCAGCAGCTACATCTGTCGTGCGCAGTTTTCCGCGCATATCAATGAAGGCGTCTGTCAAGCCATTAGCCACATAGCAGAGTTCAAGCGCGTTAGCGCCAAAGTGGCGGATATGTTTTGTTTTCTCGATAAGAGCGGTCAGTTTAGGAGCCACTTCTTTAACTTTGTAAGTGTTTATGTCTAAGCCTACAACTGCCTCATCCAAAGAAACTGTTTTTGATGTTTCTATTTTTTCGCCATCCCGATATGCCCCTTTGCCCTTAAACGCAGTATACGTTACATCATGGAAAAGGTCAACAACCAGCCCAGCATAAACATCCGCCACGGCAGGCTTGCGGGAAACTGCAATTGAACAAGCATAGAAGGGCAAACCATGCAACAAGTTTGTGGTTCCATCTATCGGGTCAACCGTCACATAACACTCGCCAGGGGTCATACCAAATTTTTTTACTCCTGACTCTTCACTAATTAACGTGAAAGAAACATCATGCTTTTTTAGGGTTTGAACGATTGCTTTTTCAGCTGCCAAATCCACAGGCTTCATAGCGTCTCCGCCAGCGCCCGTGCCTAAGTTAGGTTGAGGTTCCTTGATGGTTTTAAGGCATGGTTTAATGCTGGTTTGCACGTTGTTTTTGCATTGGATAAGGATTTCTTGCCAGTCTTTTTGCGTTTGAGCTTTCATTGGAATGCCTTCCTTAGGTTCTTATGCGCGGTCGAATTGATAAAGACTATACCCTGACTGTTTAAAGAAAGACAAACACCGCAAGTTAACCTTCGTTCTTAAAATTGGGCCTATAACTGGGGGAGTATAGTATTTTCCACAGATAAAGTTAAGCAGTTATCGGTTAAATCGTTGTCTATTTCCGAAACGCTTATATTTTCTGGATGATGTCTCATTCAACAAGGTTCGAAGCGTTAATGTCTAATTGCAAAAACAAGAAAGAAAACAGTGCGTCACAGTTCCTTAGCTTCGACTACTACTTTTATTATTATTTTTACTAAGCTCAGAACTGAAAAAATTTTAAGAAAAGTTCTGGGTTCAAAATGGGTGTAACAAAATGGTAAATAACAAAAAAATTGTGGTTAAATTTGGTGGTTCCAGCTTAGCGGATCACGAGAGACTCTTAAAAGCTGTAGTTGCCGTATTGAACGAAGCTAAAAAAGGCACACGCATCGCCGTTGTGGTTTCCGCTATGGGCAAAACAACCGATGTGCTCATGACCACCGTGAAACACGCTTCCAATGGAAAACTAGAAAAAAAAGACTTAGACGACATCCTCTCAATGGGTGAAAGAACCAGCATAAGAATATTCGCTGCTGCGCTAAACTCAAACGGTGCAGAATCCTGCTACTTCGACCCAATCGACAACAACTGGCCAATAATAACCGACTCAGCATTCCAAAATGCCAACCCAATCCTCAAAGACTGCGAAAAAAACATTCGCGAATGCATACTACCAATCGTAGAAAAAGGCGTCATACCAGTAGTCGCAGGCTTCCTCGGCAAAACCAAAGACGGCAAAATCACCACTCTTGGAAGAGGCGGAAGCGACACAACCGCGTTTATCCTAGCCGAAGCATTAAACGCTGATGAAATCGTTTTAGTTACTGATGCAGATGGCATAATGTCGGGTGACCCAAAAATCGTCTCAAACCCAGAACGCCTCAGAGAAATTGACGTTAACACTGTGGTAGGTCTTGCTGATTCAGGAGCCAAATTTATTCACAGTAAAGCCTTAAAGTACAAGCCTAAAAACATCAACGTCAGGGTAATCAACCACGTACATGGCAACCTTTCGAAAGAAGGCACAGTTATCACAGGAGCATTAGCAACCGAACTAGACGCGGAAATAGCACATGCTTTTCCAGTTGCTGAAATAACAGTAATCGGAAACGGTATCTCCGCAAACCCCCAAATCATCCAAGAAATGGTAGAAAAAACTAAACAGCACTCTCTGCTTCTTGGCATGTCAATGAATACAAATTCAGTTATACTCTACGTTTCTCAAGAGAAAAATTTAGATGCACTCTTCAATGACATTCATGACATCACAAAGAGCAACAAAGAAACCATAGCAATGGCAGTCAAAAAAGACCTAGTTTTCATCAAAACAAGCGGTGTTGGCTTGGAAGAAACACACGGCATAATAGGAAAAATCAGCGAAGACCTCAGACTAAACGGCATAAACATTTCAGGCATACTAACCATAACATCAAGCATCCTGCTCTTTGTAGACTGGAATGAACGAGAAAGAGCCTTGAAATTAATTAAAAACTCATTAAGGAATCCCAAATAAACAAAGGTGAAAGAACATGAACCAAGGAAAAACCCGACGATTAAAAAGAATCATGCAACAAGACAACCGCACAGTAATCGTACCCATGGACCACGGCGTAACAATCGGCCCAATCCAAGGAATAATCAACATGCAACAAATAATCAACCAACTTCTCAAAGGCGGAGTTGACGCAGTACTGGTCCACAAAGGCATAGCCAAACACATCGATGCTGGAAACGCAGGTTTAATCGTGCAGTTATCAGGCATGTCAAACCTTAGCCCGAACATAAACAGTAAAGTCCAAGTATGCACTGTTCAAGAAGCCATACGCATAGGCGCAGACGCAGTCTCCGTACACGTTAACGTTGGTGCACAAGACGAGGACAAAATGCTAAGTAACCTAGGCAAAGTAGCCGACGAATGCGAAGTATACGGTATGCCACTGCTCGCAATGATGTACCCTCGCGGACCAAAAATACAAAACGAACATGCACCCGACGTAGTAGCCCACGCAGCGAGAATCGGCGCTGAACTAGGCGCAGACATAATCAAAGCAAACTTCACAGGCAACATAGAAACCTTCAAAACAGTCGTCGAAGGCTGTCCAGTTCCAGTAGTAATTGCAGGAGGACCAAAATGCAAAACATCCAAAGAAATCCTCCAAACCGCACACGACTCAATAAAAGCTGGAGCTGCAGGACTCTCCATTGGACGAAACGTGTTCCAACATGAGAATCCAACCTTAATAGTTAAAGCGCTTTCAGCAATCGTTCACGATGGCGTTAGCGTGGAGCAGGCGCTTAAAATTCTCGGTGAGCATCGTTGAAGGAACTCTGGATAGAAATAGACCAAACTGCTTCACCGCAAGAAAAAGAAAATTTGCTTAGCCTCGCCCATGAAAACGCTGACGTAATAATTGAAGATACGCAAGCGAGCAACCGCTCTGGCAAATTAAACATAACCTTCCTCACTGAACTAAACGAGAAAAAAATTGCCCAATTGAAAAATGAAGGCAAAAAAACCGTCATCAAAATTAACATCAGGGGAAAAGAAGACGAAAACAAAGCCGTCAAAGCGGCAGAACTCCAGGCTGATTACATAATCATTAACTGCCTTGATTGGCGAGTAATTCCCCTTGAAAATTTAATTGCAAAGGCACGAGGCAAAAGCAAACTAATCGCCGAAGTCACCACTGCAGAAGACGCGAAACTTGTTCTCGAAGCCTTAGAACTAGGAACAGACGGTGTCCTGCTGAAAACCTCAAACCCGAACGAACTTGCGAAAACCGTTAAAGTGGTTAAGGAGCAAATGCCAAAAATGGCTTTAACCACGGCTAAAATTTTATCCATTAAGCCGATTGGCTCTGGAGCCAGAGTGTGCGTGGACACAGTTGACTTAATGGTTCCCGGCGAAGGAATGCTTGTCGGATGCCAATCCGCAGGCTTCTTCCTTGTAGAAGCCGAAGTAAACGAAAACCCCTACGTACAATCCAGACCATTCCGAGTAAACGCTGGACCAGCATCACACTACACATTAACTTCATTGCAGAATACTCGGTACCTCTCCGAGCTGAAAGCTGGCGACGAAGTTTTAATCATTGACAGGGAAGGAAAAGTCAGAATAACAAACGTGGGAAGATCAAAAATCGAGTTCCGACCCCTAATCCTAATCGAAGCCCAAGCAGACGACACAAAAATAAAAACAATCCTCCAAAACGCAGAAACCATACGCCTAGTAACGCCGAAAGCCTCAAAACCAGTCACAGAACTAAAACCAAACGACGAAGTCCTAGTGCACTTAGCCGCGAAAGGAGGCAGACACTTCGGCGTATCTGTGCCGGAAGAAACGGTGATAGAAAAGTGACAACGAGAATCTGCGTCTCGATTCTCCCAAAAAACATGCCTGAAGCGTTAAGTCTAATTGAGAGAGCAGAAAAAGCCCAAGCAGACCTCATCGAAGTTAGGCTAGACTTCCTTGAAGCGTCCAGAAACCTTTCAGACGTTGTTAAAAGCACAAAAATTCCTTTAATCGCTACAAACAAACTGCTAAGCGAAAATGGCAATTTCGCTGGAACTGAAACCGAGCGGCAGCAAACATTATTCAATGCTGCAAAGAACGATTTTGAATATGTTGACGTTGACCTATCAAGCCCAAAACATAAAGAAACAATCGATAAATTGAAGC
>JBEKHJ010000100.1:0-6038 GCA_050012335.1 Bathyarchaeia archaeon | reverse complement strand
ATAATTCAACGAGAGTAAAGGCGAGATAATCAGCAGGAAAGAAGGCAGGTACTTGTAGGCTTCAGGATGAGGAAGGATGACTGGTTCTCCGCCGCCTGAGGCTCCGAAAGTGTAAATGTGTGATGGATTATTCCAGAATCTCCAAGCGCCCATGTAATAGGCTGAGAAATCTTTTGCCAGTATGGGGCCTGAAGTAATGCCCCCGTTGATCGCGTAAGTTTCTGGATAAGCTATTATAAAAGTGTACAAGTTCAAGGCGATTATTACGGCGATTCCTATGATTAAAATACTCTTGGTTAATGGTAGTTTGGAAGTCATCTTCATCCGACGATTAGCCACTGTTTTATTTTAATACTCATTGCTGGAACTTTTTATACTTTAGTTGTTGTTGTATCGTAACGATTTTAATTGCTGTACCTATTAAGCGGTTTTTAGTTCGCTTGTATTACGGTTGTAATACGAGGGAAAATGCTTTTATTCAATTTCTACTTTGAAGCGTTTAAATGCTCAAACTGAAGGATTGAAAGTGAAATGATGATGCAAGAACAAAGTAAAGCTAAACAAGCCTCAATAATTGCGATGACAGCAGCACTCTACGCCATTTTCTTCATGTTATCCTATATGATAGCGGTGCCAAACTTCACAGTTCTCTACCTCCCAATAATCCTGCTAGGTGTCTTCCCACTCTGGTTCGGATGGAGCGGCTTAGTCGGCAGCATGATTGGCGCCTTCATAGGAGGCGTATACGTCGAAGGCTTACCCTTTTACCTCGCTTGGATAGAAATAACCACCGCCTTCATCATATACAGCTTAAACTGGCTGCTTATCCCAAAAAAAGCTGCGGAAGCAAAGACAAAAAAGGGTCTCATCATGCTCTCAAGCATTTACGCTTTATCTTTGTTTGCTGGCACGAGCGTCATTCTCTGGCAATTCGCGGCCGTCGGTTTATTCCCTGCAGAAGTTGCTTGGGCTTTTCTCTTGCCTACGTTTGGCCTCAACTTACCCATAGTCTTGATTACTTGTCCTGCTCTGATTAGGGCGGTGTCTCCTAAACTAAAAACTTGGGGCATGTACTCTGGTAACTTTGCGGAATGGAGAAGCCTCAGAGCTAAGTCCTAAGTAAAGCAAGCATTAACTTTCTTTGATCTTCTTGTTTACCCAGCATAGTCAGTTGACTTGAACTCTACTGTAACAATAGCAAAAAGGTTTGCGCCTGAGTGATAGGCAATGCTTTTAAGTTATCTGTCACCTAAAGGCAGTTCTGTGTGCCAAATATGAAAATAAGAACAATAAAACTAACGCCTGAATTTCTCGTTGAATTATTGCAAGGTAAAGCATCCTCTTTCACTTCCAACCTGCCCAGCGACATTGAACTATTAGACTTAAGGCTTGACTTGTTTTCCAAGCAAGTGCTCGCAATAGTTAGAAGCGACAGTTTCGAGGACATTGCCGAATCCTATCCAATCCCCGAATTTAACCTAACAAAAACTGCAGGGTCTATAACAGCACCTAAGCCAACTGCAACCGTTAAACCAGAATCCAAGTATGAACCTAAACCTACAATTGCAAAGCCAACTCAACCAACCAAAACCGCAATCAAAATGGAAAATGAATTCAGCCCAGAACAACGCAAACTGCTAAGTTTCACAGTTAAGGGAGATTACGTTGTGGTAAAGCCCATTCAATTTTTGAAGGCTGAATGGGAAGATATCAATGAGGTTGTCCGAAGTTTAGGCGGCAAATGGGTGAAGGGCGACATCATCAGTTACTGGGAAATCCCACTGCAACAGGGGTGAAAATCTGCTTTGAGTAAAAAACGAAAATCCTTTAAACAAGATGCTCCTATTCAGAATAAAGGTTGTATTAAGATGGAAAAAACAGATAAACCTCTAACCAGAGATGCGCTAGTCTCTATGCAAGTCATAGATGCAAAAGGACGATTAATTGGAAAGGTAAAAGATGTCGCCTTCGCCGTTGGAAAGATTGGCATCGGATTATCAGTGGAAAACGAAGATGGGGAAATCCAAAGCATCGGATGGGAAGAAGTTCAAGCAGCATCAGACTTCATAATATTGAAGCCAGTTCCACAAGCGCAACCCCAACAGCAAACGCAACAAACTTATCAAACAGTGCCCCAGCAACAATCCACTCAGCCACTTTGCCCAACATGCAATCGACCTCTCACATGGATTCCACAATACCAAAGATGGTACTGCTACAACGACAAGAAATACGTTTAACAAAACATAAACTATCATCAAACGTTTTTATTTTTTTTTTTAATTTTTATGCTGTTTCGCTCGGAAGGGACTTTTCCAGTATTCTGGTTGTTCCGTTTTTTCCAAGGCGCAGCTGTTTTTCTCCCTTAAACGTAGCTACATGAGCATTTTTTACTTCTATGCAGTCCCCTACAGAGACAGCGTTTACTTGTTGGTCCCAGAGGCAAAGCATAATTTTTCCCGTTTTATCCCCTATCCACGCGTTAGAAACAAGAGCGTTATCTCTAAATTGAGTGTGAACTTTGGATGGCTCAGAAGTTTCCAACACCTCCGCAATCACATTCACCTTTTTCATGCCTACACGTAAATCCTCTATCTTAATGTGCGCAGGTGAGGGGTTTTGCTTGGCTATCTCTTTGCGGATTCTGGTGGTATCCATCCAATTGTCGAATGAAACGTCCTTTTTTAAGAGCGTTTCTTCAGGAACCCGGAACTGTGCCACTACCTTATCGTCTTTTTTAATCAGAAAGATCGCTTGGTCATTTACGTTTCCTCGGTATTCAACCGTTAAATCTTCGCATACTGATTTGCCCTGTTCTTTTGCTTGGATCAAAGCTTGGAAGAGTTCTGCAGGGTAAACGCTATGTTTTGCCGAAAGAAAAGCAAGTTGGTCTTCTAGTGTGGGCTTTTTTATTCTCATGCTATTCTTTTTTTCTCCTTCTTTATCTAGCGAATTATCTTGAAAAAAGCAAACTGTGATGGTTCTTTCAAAATTTACTTTCTCTAGATTAATTCGACAATTTATTAATGCTACGTTGACTATATAGGTTTAGCTGCCAAAAATCGTATTTTTGCCATGCAAATATAGATGTTTAGGTTATATGGTTGCGTCTTTTTTTCCAAAAAAGAAATTAGGTTCGCAAGCATTAATTTTATTAAGGTTTTTTGGTGCAAAATTGTTATGGAAGAGCTTAAAGAACTTACCAAAGTCGAACTAAAAAACTTAGATAAGATTTTTTATCCTAAAATTAACGTTACTAAAGGGCAAGTTGTCGAATACTACATTAAAATGTCTCCCAAAATGCTCCCACTTATAGCAGACAGACCGTTAGTTTTAACCAGATACCCTGATGGTGTGGACAAAGAAAAAGTAAGTTTTTTTGAAAAGAACGCTCCCGAAGGCACACCTCCTTGGGTTAAGACAAAAACGATTTATTCTGAAACAACCACGCGAGACATCAATTATGTCATTTGCAACGATTTGGACACGCTGATTTGGCTTGCAAACTTGGCAGCCATAGAAATCCACATGCCATTCTCAAAAGTTAACACTCTAGACAAGCCTGATTTTCTATTTTTTGATATAGACCCTGAACCGCCAGCCACGTTAAGCGACGCCGCAGAGGTTGCACTTTTGCTAAAAGACAAACTTTGCGCCTTAGAGCTTACGCCTTTCATTAAAACTTCAGGCAAAAAAGGTCTACACGTCGTAATCCCGATTGTTCCGGAACATACGTTTGAGAAAACAAGGGCTTTTGTGCATAAAATAGGAATTGAATTAGCTAAAGAAAGCGACATGGTAGTTTCAGAGTTTAAGGATACAAAGAAACCCGGCAAAGTTTTCGCTGATTACCTTCAGAATTCGCCTTTACGGACGATGGTTGTTCCTTACAGTTTAAGGTCTACGCCTGAAGCGACGGTTTCTACGCCGTTACAGTGGGCTGAAGTAAAGAAAGGCATAAACCCCTCGGATTTCACTATCTTTAATGTAGTTAAACGGAAAAGCAATCCGTGGAAGAACATTTTTGAAAAAAGATGCAAACTTGAGGTGTAATCATGGCTCAAGAGAATTTAGAGAAAGAAGAACGCGTAAGTGCTAGCGCCCCCAGAAGACCAATTTGGTCGGGAAGCGTAACTATAGGCTTAGTTAACCTTCCTGTTAAACTATACCCTATGATTTACGACAAAGGAGTATCATTTCGCTTTCTGCATAAGGTCGACGGTCAACCGCTAAAATACGTGAAAATGTGCACTAAAGACGACAAAATAGTACCATGGGACGAGGTCGTAAGAGGTTATGAAGTTGCTAAAAACGAATACGTCACGTTTGACAACAAAGAACTTGATGCAATCAAACCAGAATCCGACAGACAAATCCGAATCAGCAAGTTCATTGATTATTTCTCTGTTGACCCTGTTTATTTTGGTAAAACCTACGCTTTGATGCCTGATAAAAGCAAAGAAGCCTACAGTTTATTGTTAACAGCGCTTGAGAGAAAGAACAAAGCTGGTGCTGGACGAATAACTTTACGTACTAAAGAATATCCTGCCTTATTGCACACGTATAGAGGAGCACTTGTTTTAACAACATTACGTTACGCCTACGATGTCGTTAATCCCCAAGATTTTGAAGACCTAAAGAAGCTGAAAGAGCCAAGCAAAACGGAGTTAGATTTGGCTATAAAAATTGTCACCGACCTTTCAGGCGAGTTTGATATTACCGAATTTGAGGACAGCTACAAGAAAAGAGTTGAAGAAATCATAGAACAGAAGCTAAAAGGCGAAAAAATCCGCGTTGAGAAGCCTCCAGAAGTTGAAGCTAAAAGTCTCATGGTTGCCCTGAGAGAAACCCTCAAACAGTTGGAAAAGCAGCAATGAGCCGCCACATTTACAGGCCTATGCTTGCAAGGGTTGCCCCTAAACCTTTTTCAGATACGAACTGGATTTTTGAGATAAAATGGGACGGCTTTCGCGCAATCGCCTACGTAGAGGAACCGTACAGTTTAAAGAGCCGCAACGGAAAAGAGCTCAAGCATAATTTTCCCGAGTTAGAAGAACTAAACAAGTTAAGTGGCAATGTAGTAGTTGATGGCGAAATCGTCGTTATGCGAGAAGGTAAACCTGACTTTCAAGCTTTGCTTGAGCGGGGTCAAGCTGTCTCGCCAAATGAAATTCAAAAGCAGGCTCAGCGAGCACCAGCAATCTACGTTGTTTTTGATATTTTAGAGAAGGATGGGAACCCGCTTACTAAGTTGCCTTTGATGGAGCGGAAAAAAATTTTGAAGGATTCATTAAAAGAAGGCAAAAATGTTTTGTTATCTGATTTTATAGAGGAGAAAGGCGAAGCCTATTACCAACTGGCTTTGGATAAAGGCTTAGAAGGAGTAATGGCGAAGAAAAAGGAAAGTTATTATGAAGAAGGTTTACGAACTGGAAGTTGGTTGAAAATTAAAAAACTTCGAACTTGTGACTGCATAATTTTTGGTTACACAAAAGGTGCAGATTCTAGAGAAAAAACTTTCGGGGCATTACTTTTGGGGCTTTATGATAAAGATGGTAAACCAGTTTATGTCGGCAAGGTTGGAACGGGTTTTACACAAGAGATGCTTGGCATTTTAACTGATAAATTTGAAAAGTTAAAAACAGATGTTGCTCCCTTCAAGCCAGAAGTCGGTGACGTGGTAACTTGGCTTGAGCCCAAGCTGGTTTGCGAAGTCATTTATCAAGTAGTAACACGTGATATCAAACTGAGAATGGCACGTTTCCAACGTTTAAGAGAAGATAAATCGCCCGCTGAATGCACTCTTGACCAAATAATCGAAGGTAAAAGACAGGTTACAGATGTTGAGGATAAACTTTCAGAATACGCCTCAAAACGCAATTTTGAAGTTACCACCGAACCTACGGGTGGAGAGAAAAAGGGCGGCAACTTAATTTTTGTAATCCAAGAACACCATGCAAGAAGACTTCACTATGACCTAAGACTAGAAAATGGTGGTGTTTTGAAAAGTTGGGCTGTTCCGAAAGGAATGCCTGAAA
>JBEKHJ010000099.1:0-6057 GCA_050012335.1 Bathyarchaeia archaeon | reverse complement strand
CTGGACTGGGCACTCTGCACCTGTTGAAGTTATGAGACACGCAGCGTTTAACCACTTGTTAAAGGTGTAGAAAGTTGACTGGTAAAGCTGTGGCAATAGCGCATGGTGCGGCAACGATTGTTAACGCCATTGCACTCGGGAAAGGCGCGGCTTTTGGGGTTGACTTGTGGACCAAGGCAGAGGTCAAATTAACGGATGACCCTCATGTTTTCAAGGCAGAAATAACCTCTGATCCTAAAGAAAACACTGCCTTAATAGAAAAAACTGTGTTGAGTGTTCTCCAGCGATTCAGTTTGGATAATAGTTTTGGTGCAATAGTGAAAACTTGGTCCAACATTCCCATCGCCAAAGGATTGAAGAGCAGTAGTGCAGCAGCAAACGCTGTAGCCCTTGCAACCACAGCGGCGTTAGGTAAAACGCTTGATGATTTGGAAATTGTAAAGTTGGGTGTAGGTGCGGCTTTTGATGCGAAAGTGACTGTAACAGGCGCTTTTGACGATGCTTGTGCTTCATACTTTGGCGGTGTGGTGATTACTGATAATTTGAACCGAGAAATTGTTAAGCAGTTGCCGTTGGCTGAAGATTTAACGGTGCTGTTCCTTGTGCCGCCAGAAAAAGCGTACACAGCCGACTCTAATGTAACTAGGCTGCAAACTGTAAAACCGCTTATTGAAATCGCGTACAAGGAAGCTTTGGAGGGAAAGGTTTGGGCGGCATTGACGCTTAACGGCTTGATTTACTCCTCAGCCTCAGGATATAACCCAGCCATAGCGTTGGATGCTTTAGCCGCTGGAGCAGTAGCGGCTGGACTATGCGGCAAAGGCCCAGCGGTAACAGCAGTTACTTCCAAGGACAAGATTGGTTCAGTGAAAGCTGCCTTGCAAAAGTATGACGGCGAAATCTTGCAGGCACGTTTGAACCGTGAGAAAGCTAAGGTGCTTTAGCAAATGGCAGATGTAATTGTTAAGAAAACCGCAAGGCTAAGCGGTGAGGTTTGTGCGCCGCCATCGAAGTCTTACACTCAGAGGATGCTTATTGCTGCTGCTCTTTCAAACGGGTCTGGAAAAGTCTCTAACCCTCTGCTTTCCGAGGACACTGAAGCAACTTTACGTGCCATCACGGCTTTGGGTGCAAAAGTGAAGTTGGCAGAGGGCTGCTGGACAGTTGCAGGTGCAAAGCCGCTTAAAGGTTCAAAAGAGCCTATTGACTGCGGTGAATCAGGAGCTACATTGCGTTTCATGATACCCGTAGCAGCCTTAGCATCTGGTTCTTCAATCCTAGTTTTCAGAGGTTCTCTTGAACGCAGACCTATCGAACCTTTGCTTCAAAGCCTCAAAGAACTCGGCGCCAAAGCGCATTCTCAAAAACTCGGCGGTAAAGATACCATGTTTGTTGAGGGCGGTGGCATTCTTGGAGGCAAAACCTCTATTCCGGGCGACGTTAGTTCGCAATTTATTTCTGGATTGATGTTTGCTTGCCCATTGGCAAAGAAGGATACAGACATCATTCTTATTACGCCGCTAGAGTCTGCAGATTACGTTAAAATGACCCAAGAGGTCCTCGCCAAGCATGGAGTTAAAGTGGAAATTCAAAAAAACTTTGAGCGCATATACATTCCAGCCAATCAAACGTATAAGCCCTGTGACTGCAGGGTGCCGGGTGATTTCTCTTCAGCTTCCTTTCTCCTTGCTGCCGCAGCCATAACCAACTCGAAAGTGAAAATAAACAATCTTGATTATGAGAGCGTTCAAGGAGATAAGGCGATTCTGGGCATCCTCAAGCAAATGGGCGTTGCTGGAAAAGTATGCGAGAACAGCGTTGAAATCAATGGAACAGGCAGTTCACTTGAGGCTCTTAAAGTTGACGCGAAAAACATCCCTGATCTGGTTCCAGCTTGTGCAGTGCTTGCATGTTATGCGAAGGGCACTTCTCGAATAAGCGGTGCGCAAAGGCTCAGGTTAAAGGAGTCGGATAGGTTGTCGTCGCTTTATGTTGAGCTGAGAAAGCTGGGCGCCCAGATAGATATGGACGCCACCAGTCTAACTGTGAAAGGTCCCTGTGCCTTGCATGGTGCAGTGCTTGATCCGCATAATGACCACCGTATCGCGATGGCTTGCTCGGTTGCAGCTTTAGGCGCAGAAGGAGAAACCACTATTCAAAACGCAGAATGCGTTAGAAAGTCTTATCCAGAGTTCTTCACTCATCTAAAACAGATAGGAGCTGACATAGTTGGCGGGAAATTCGATAGGTAAAGAATTCACAATAACCACTTTCGGCGAAAGCCACGGCAAATACATCGGAGTCGTTGTAGACGGTTGCCCAGCAGGATTGCCCCTTTCAGAAGCAGACATCCAAGTGGAACTAGATAGGCGCATTCCAGCACAGCCAAAAATTGTTTCTGGAAGAATCGAGAAAGACGTTGCCAAAATTCTCTCAGGAATTTTTAACGGTTTTACAACTGGCGCTCCAATAGCCTTGATAGTTGAGAACAAGGAAATTGACTCAAGTGACTACGAGGCAATCAAAGATCTGCCCCGCCCGTCTCATGCTGATTATCCTGCTCGCGTGAAGTATGGTGGCTTTAATGATTATCGTGGCGGCGGGCGCTTCTCAGGCAGAGTCACAGTGGCGCTTATCATGGCTGGTGCAGTAGCCAAAAAATTGCTAAGCAGATTCGACGTTGACGTTTTAGCTTACACAAGGGCTGTCGGTAAAGTTAAAACTGATAAAAATTTTAGTTCTGAGGAAATCCGCAAGAACAGGTACACAGCGGCTACGCGATGCCCAGACTTAGCCTGTGCAGAAAGAATGGAAGAAGCCATAGTCACTGCGAGAAAAGAAGGCGACAGCCTTGGCGGAATAGTTGAATGTATTGCCCTGAACGTTCCAGTAGGAGTTGGAGAGCCATTGTTTGATTCGCTTGATGCCGATTTAGCGAAAGCATTGTTTGATGTTCCCGCTGTGAAAGGGGTTGAGTTTGGCTTGGGCTTTAGAGTTGCAGAGTTAAAGGGCTCAGAAAGCAACGACCCCTACATTATGCAAAGCGGAAAAGTTGCAACTTTAACGGATAATATGGGCGGAATCTTGGGCGGATTATCCACTGGCATGCCAATCATGATACGGGTGGCAATAAAACCGACACCTTCCATTGGTAAAGAGCAGAAGACCGTTAACCTGTCTACGATGGAAAACGCGAGTCTAAGCATTAAGGGCAGACATGACCCATGCGTGGTCCCAAAAGCCGTGCCCGCTGTTGAATCTGCGGTCGCCATAACCTTAGCTGACCATATGATTCGCGCTGGTTTAATACCGAAAGTTTTGGAGAGACAAAAATAATGGTTGACATCCAAGAGCTTCGAAAAAGAGTGGACGAAGTCGACGAACAAATCCTAAATGCACTCAGTGAAAGAGCCAAAATATGCAGGGCTATTGGCTTAGCTAAGAAAAAGCAAGGAATGCAAATAAGAGACGCGCCCAGAGAAAATGAACTCTACAAACGCGTCAAAGAAAAAGCAGCCCAATTTCATCTTGACCCCCTTCAAGTTGAAGCGGTTTACCGCGAAATAGTTAATATGTGCAGTGCCGTTCAAAAGTAAAAAGACCTCTCAACGGAGAGTTAACACTGTGCTCTATGAAATAAACGAGAAAGCCCTAAAACTTGAAAGCGAAGGAAAAAAAATAATACGCCTAAACCTAGGCGACCCAGACCTAGCTACGCCTAACGAGATAGTTGAAGCTGCATACGCGGCAATGAAGGCGGGCAAAACAAAGTATTCTTCATCCTACGGTGAGAGCAAACTCAGAGAAAAACTCGCTGAACTCCATGGAGTAAAAGCTGAAAATGTAGTTATAACGCCTGGTTCAAAATGGGCCATATTCGCCACCATGTTCCTTATGATGAAGGGTGGAGGAAACGTCATTATCCCCACGCCTTACTGGACCGCTTACGAGTTAATAGCTAAAACGCTTGGTGCTCAGACTAAACTGTTAAGAACCGAGATGGAAAACGATTGGAAAGTCGATCTTGATAAACTTGAAAGCCTAATCGACAAGGACACGCGAATGATAATTTTGAACAACCCTAATAATCCTACAAGCAAAGTCATGGATGCTGAAACCCTTGACGGCATAGTGGAAATAGCCAACAAGAAAGGCGTCACTATCCTCTCAGACGAAATCTACGGAACAATCAGTTTCGTTAAAACAAAAAGTATCCTAGAGTATAACGGCAACCGCAACCATATTCTCTCCAACGGTTTCTCCAAGACATTTACCATGACAGGTTGGCGAATCGGCTACCTCATAGCGAACAAGGAGTTAATAGACAACATAACAAAACTCAACCAAATCACCATCAACAACGTTCCAGTATTCATACAAGAAGCGGCACTAAAAGCGCTGGAAATGCAAAAGCAACTCTCAACAAAAATAAAAGAAGAATACGAAGAACGAGCAAAAATGGCAAGCAAAACCTTAGCCAAAGCAGGGCTATCATTCACAAAACCCGAAGCACCATTCTACGTTTTCCCCAAGCGTCCAGGATTAAACTCGGAAAAATTCACCTTAGACTTGCTTGATAAAGGCGTAGCAGTAGCTCCAGGCACAGCGTTCGGTGATTACAGAGAGCACTTCCGAATCTCCTTAACTGCGCCAAGAGAGGAAATAGAAACCGCATTAGACATAATAAGCGAGGCGCTTGAATGAGAATCGCCATAATCGGCGCAGGAAAAATGGGAGTATGGTTCGCTAAATTTTTCCATTCAAAAGGCTACGATGTTGTAGTTGCTGACAGAAAAAAAGAAAAAATAACCAATTTGAAAAAAGAATTACAAGTTAAGATGACTGCCAATTTCAAGGAAGCAGTTTCAGATGCTGACCAAGTTTTAATTTGCGTATCCATCAACGCTTTTGAAGAAGTAGTCAAAACTATAAGCCCAGCAATTCACCAAGGACAAGTTGTTATGGATATATGTTCAATCAAAGAAACTCCTGTCAAAGTCATGCACAAGTACATAAAAGGAGCTTTAGTTTTGGGCACGCATCCAGTTTTTGGCCCAGGAAGCAACGGCGTCAAACATAAAGCCTACATTCTTACTCCGACAAACGCTAAGGAGGAAAAGTTTGCGGAAGAATTCAAGAAGTGGTTAGAGCAAGAGGAAGCGCACGTGTTTGTCATGTCCCCGAAACGGCATGACGAGATGATGTCGATTGTTCTTGGTTTACCACATTTTCTAGGCTTAGTTGCTTGTGAAACGCTTCTGGAGCAGAAGGATTTTTCGGAAACAAAAAAAGTCGCTGGCACCACGTACAGGATGCTGTTCACTTTGGCTGAAGCAACGGCTTTGGAAACACCAGACCTCTACGCCAGCCTCCAAACGAACTTGCCTGAACTGGGAAAAGTCGAAGACTTGTTTATGGCTAAAGCAAAGGAATGGCTGAACCTAATTAAAAACAATGATGCAGAAGCAATTGTGAAAAGAATGGAGTGCTTGAAGGCAAAATTGATGGAAGCTGACAGTGACTTCGCTAAGTCGTATGAAGTCATGTATAAAATGTTGGAATCAACTGAAAGCTGATGTGGTTAAGCGGCTTTAGGGTAAGAGCCCAATATCCTAACGAAAATAGCATATTTCTCTAATGCTTTTAGTGCTTCTGCGCAGCGAGGTTCAGTTCTGTGGCCTTCAAAATCGAGGTAAAAATTGTATTCCCAAGGCGTCTTCTTTGTGGGTCTTGATTCGATTTTGGTCAAGTTAATGTTTCGCTTAGCAAATTCTCCCAGCGCATGGTAAAGTGAGCCTGGCTCATGTTTGGCTGAGAAGATTATGCTGGTTTTGTCTTTGCCTGTTAGCGCCGAGTCTTGTGTGGATAGAACGAAGAAGCGGGTGTAGTTTTCGGGGTTGTCTGCGATGTCTTTGGCGAGGATGTGCATACCGTAGATGTTTGCTGCTCTTTCGCTGGCGATTGCCGCTGCGTTTTTTAGGCTTTTTTCTTTTATCATTTTAACGCTGCCTGCGGTGTCATATGTTGATATGAGTTCGCGTCCGAACTCCTCAAGGA
>JBEKHJ010000098.1:0-6141 GCA_050012335.1 Bathyarchaeia archaeon | reverse complement strand
AAAACAGTTTTGTCACATAGTTCTTGTGGGATTTCTGCTTCAGAGAGCATTTCAAGGCATCTTGCAGCATCTTTAGTGTGATCTGCCAGCGTATCTAATCGTTTAACAAGGTGTAAGAGGTCTTCACGATAATCTGCCACAAGAGCTGCACCCTTGGATAACTCCATGAAGACATCTGTTCGAAGCTGGTCAACTCCTTCTTCGGTCTTATACAAGTTTTCAATGTACTTTTTTGTTTCTTTGAAGTTCTTCTCTGAAAAGCTTTTGGTTGCTTTATGCAGCCAAGTTACTGTGTCAAAAGCTTTCGTTATTTGATCGTGAGCGAGTTCTAATCCTCTGGTTTTGCGTCGTTGCTCAAACCAATCGTAACTTTTTCTTTCCAATGTCTTGTCACCGTTTACAATATTGAATTGGTTTCAGATATAACCCTTCTCTTAATATGGCATTCACAGGTAACTTCAACACGCATAGCTTTTCTTCCAAATGCTTTCTTTTTGGATATGTCGCGTCAAACATGCATCAATCGCCAAAAGCCAATCCACAAGATCAGTCTTTTTAGCCTGTGCTTGCCTTTTTTCACTAATCTTTCCCTTCACAATTTACCCCCTCACTTAACCCTTAACATGCTTAACTATGCATTATGCATGGATGAAGTACCATGGCGCTTTGAGTTTTGCATATCGCTTTTTTGCTTTCTTTATTTTGCATGGCACTCCTATGTTGAAACCTTTCCTTTTTCTGGCTTATTTAGACTATCCAAATAGTATATCGACAATTATGTAGTCTATATATTTCCTGGTTTTTAGCTAGTCTTCCAGAACAGCTTTCGCCAATCGAACCTTGTCTTTTAAACTCTTCATTACAGTATTGCTAGTTTTCACTTGGATTCCAAGACTCTCTATGCGACTCTTCTCAGCTGCATCCAGATTATCAATGATAAAAGTGTCTAGAAAATCAGCATAAAGCTTAGCAACAGAAAACGCTGAAACCTCGAAACCTAAACCGCGCAATAGTTTATCTGCAGGACCCTTAATCGGGGCACCAGCAACTATAGGGCTCACTCCAACAACTTTGGCGCTTGTTCTTCTCAGTGCGTCTCTTATTCCATCAACCGTTAGAATGGTGCCAATGCTAACTATTGGATTGCTGGGACAAATAACAACCACTTCCGCATCCATGATTGAATCTGTAACTTTTGGTGAAGGTTTCGCGTTAACAGCGCCGACAAACTCAACGCCTAAAACCTTGTCTTTCGCTTGTCTTTTAACAAAATACTCTTCGAAATGAACTGACCCTTCCTCAATTTTTATTCTGGTCTCAAACTTATCATTCGTCATTGGCAAAATGTTAACTTTAAGCCCTAAAACACGGCAAATTTCGTCGGTTACCTGCGAAAGCGTAAAACCTTTTTTTAATAAGTCAGTTCGAAAAATATGAGTTGCAAAATCCTTATCGCCCAAAGCAAACCATGTTTCTAAGCCGAATTTTTTGAGCATTTCGAGACATTGAAAAGTGTCGCCTTTTATTCCCCAACCTTTCTCATCATCAACAATACCTGCTAAAGTGTATGCCACAATGTCGATGTCTGGCGAAATGTGCAAACCGAACATTTCAATGTCATCGCCAGTATTCACAATTACTGATACGTCTTCCTGTTTTACAAGCTTCACTAAGCCAGTGAGAAACTTGGCTGCGCCAACGCCACCTGCTAAAGCCGTAATCATAACCTTTCATGCCAATTGATGATTTAGGAAGCTGTTAATGGTTGTGTTTTTCTGAAACCCAATATTCAGCTGCAGAACCCTTCGCATCAATAGTGCGTTCTTTTTTGAAAACTGGTGCTTCGTTTTTGTATCTCTCTACAGCTTCCCTCAGGACTGGAAAAACATCTGTTCGGTGAGAACCAGCAACTGCAACATAAACTAAATCGTCTCCAACGTTGAATTCGCCGAGTAAATGGTGGATTTGAACGTTAACTATTCCAGGTTTTTTGGATAAGTCATCGCATATTTTGCTGAGGACTTGGTTGGCTTTTTCTTCGTATGCTTCCAGTTTGAGCTTTTCGACTTTTTCTCCCTCTAAGGTTTCTCCTCTTACTACGCCGATAAAAAGTGCTATTGCGCCAGCTTTATGGTAGTTGGCGTTTTTTTTAATGTTGTTTATGGCGTCTTGAACTGTGAAAGTTCCTTTTTCATGTATTCCTGCATTTGCCGACAAAACATGCTGCTCCTTAGTTTTCATTAAAGAATTTTACTTTAGATTATCGTTTCTAAAGTATTTTGCCCTTAAGAAAAGGGGTGTAAAAATAAGTAAGTTATGCTTCAGCTTGGGCTTCTTGAATTGGCGCCTGCGGTTGCGCTATTAATTTGGATTTTCTTATGCCAACATGCCTTAGTGGTGCAACTTCTTTAGCTTGGTTGTAGATGTCTGAAGCGATTTTTCCAAGAACCATTTCTTGAACAAACTGGTCGAGTGATAATGCGTTGGCTTTTTCATGTACTATTTTTTCCATTATTTTGCGGATTATCTTTTCTTGTGATGTTTTTATTCTAGAAAGTGTCAGCGCTGAAACTGCAATTCTAAGCTTGAATCCGTCTTTTGTAGTAAGGTTGATTAATGCATCAACTTTTGTTGTTCTTCTTCTAACTAAGCTTCGGAGGTAGTCTCGTGAGTATTCATGACCCTTAAAGAGCGTTTTGGCTGTTTTTCCGTCAAGCTCGTTGACTTGGAAAAACATTTTCAGGTAATGATGAGAAAAGTCGCTTGTTATGTCATATAAGGTTGCTTCAACAACTCTGCCGATGAGTTGTTCTGGTTCTTGCGCTGGTATGGAACCTAACTCAACGTTGCCAAAGAAGGATGGCGCAATCACCATGTACCATCCTTTTCCTCGCCATTTATCTCGTACATGTTTTGTTTTTGAAGACAAATTTATTTCTCCGAACGTGCCTCAACATTCTCAAGGAAATATTAAAAGGTTTAGCGTTTTCTGTCTATTTTCTCGAGGTTACCCATGTATTTTCTTAAGGCTTTAGGTATGTTTATTGTGCCGTCTTGTTGTTGATTGTTTTCTAGTATGGCAACTATGGTTCTGCCTGTGGCTATGGCTGTCGAGTTTAATGTATGAACAAACCCTTTTGGCGGAGCCCCTTCTTTTTCACGGTAACGAATGCCTAAGCGTCTTGCTTGATAATCGGTGCAGTTGCTGCATGAAACAACTTCGCGGTAACCGTTTTGCGCTGGCATCCAAGCTTCAATGTCGTATTTTTTTGCTGCTACGGTTCCAATGTCGCCTGTGCAAACGTTGACAACTCGGTGTGGCAATTCAAGCTTTTGAAGAAGTTCCTCGGCGTTCTGCAGTAGTTCCTCATGTAGCTTGGCTGAGTCTTCCGGCTTGCAAAAGATGAATTGTTCTACTTTGTTGAATTGGTGGGTACGGAATATTCCTCTTGTGTCTTTACCGTGTGCTCCAGCTTCTTTTCTAAAGCAAGTGCTTATTCCAGCGAGTTTTAGCGGCATGTCTTGTTCTTTTAAGACTTCGTTCATGAACATTGCAGCCATGGGGTGTTCGGAAGTGGCGATTAAGTATAGGTCTTCGTTTTCCGCTTTGTAGAGGACATCGGCGAAGTCGCCCAGTGCTGTTACGCCTTCGTATGCTTCACGCTTCATCAAGTATGGCGGTATGATTGGCGTGTAGCCTTTTTTTGTTAGTTCCTCAATTGCAAAGCTCATCAGTGCCATGTCTAATTGTGCGACTTGGTTTTTTAGGTAGAAGAATCTTGCGCCTGATATTTTTCCTGCTCTTTCCATGTCGATTTGGTCTAAATCTAAGGCTAAGTCGATGTGGTTTTTTATTGGAAAATTGAATTTTGGGATTGTTCCCCAAGTTTTTATTTGAACGTTGTCGTTAGCGTCTTTTCCAAGCGGAACACTTTCATCCAGCAAGTTTGGGAGTTGCATGAGGTAGTCGTGTGTTTTCTGTTCTTGCTCGGTTACCTGTTTTTCTAACAAAGTAATTTTTTCGTCGATGCCTTGCGCTCTTTCAACTTCGCTTGTGGCTTCCTTGCCCGCTTTTTTTAGTTTAGCGATTTCTATGGTTACCTGCTTTCGCTGATGACGCAGCTCATTTAGTTTAGTGAGATTCAATCGCCATTCCTTGTCAACAGCGATTAAATCCCCTAGCATTTGAATGGCTTCAGGGATGCCGCGCTTCGCCAAATTGTTCTTTACAAGTTCAGGGTTCTCACGAATAAGCTTGATATCTAACATTGCTCTCACACGGAGTAATTCTCTAACTAACAAAATCAGCTATTTAACCTTACGATGCAAAATAGCAAAGCCTAAAGTGGATATGTTGGTATGTAATCGGGAGCGGTTGTGTCTTCAGCTTCCGTTTGCGTTGGTGCTTCTTCAGGTGTTTCTTTGCTGAATGCTCTTCTCAAAAGTATCGGCGCCAAAACGGTTGTTATCATAATCATTCCTAAAATTGCAGCGTAAGTGCTTTGCGTAATAGCTCCAGCTGAGATGGCTACTCCAGCCACTATGAGACCGACCTCGCCGCGGGAAATCATTCCCACGCCCACTATGGCTCCTTTAGAGCGGTCTTTTAGGAATAAGGCGGCTGGTAATCCCTACTAGTTAAAAAAAGCAAATCTCATTTTTAGTGCTATCTACAGTGGTTGTTTGAATAACAATTGGTATTAAAAAATAAAAGAAAGTTTTGAAGTGGTTTCTTGCTATTGTTTTGCTCTGTTCCAGTTTTACTTTTTGCTTAGCGTTATCTCCATCGTTGAAACCATTCTGGACTTATTCTCTCCCTCACGTGGTGGCATCTCTGCTGTTCCAATAGCGATCTTGCTAACTTTAAGGTCTTTGACGAACCGGTTTCTTGTTATTTCAGCGGCGTCAACAGCGGTTGTTATGGCTTGGCCTCTTGCTTTCAAAGTGATTTCTTTTAGGGTTCCTGAGGAGAGGCTTGTTATGATTGCCAGAACATAGCTCATGGGGGGTTTGTTTCCGACGAAGATAACATCTGCGTTTTGAGTCATTTTCTTTTACTCCTTTTTAGTTGTTTGCTTTGTGTAACGTTGCTGTTACTAGCATTTGCCTTGTAACGGAACGTTACTGCCCAATTAATATTATTTCTTCCTAATAAGTCCATTGAAAACCGCCGGTAACAAGGCTAAAGAATAAACCGTCCATCTGTTTCTGCAAGCGGGTTAACGGGAAAGGCTTTTCTACAGCCAATCTATAATGAGCTTTAACAATTCCGAGCAGAGAGTTAACTTGCTTACTAAACTAAAGAAAAAAGTTCAACAAATGCTAACTTCCCAAGCAAGAGCCGCACACAAAATAGGCTTAACTCCAAACAAAATAAGCATCATAGGGTTCATTCTTGCATTATCGTCAGCTGCAGTATACGCGTTTACTCCAAATCAACCCTCATGGTTTCTTCTCCTAGCAACGTTTTTCCTTTTAGCCTCAGGATTCTGCGACACATTGGACGGAATTATAGCTAGAAACTATCAGCAAGCAACCGTACTTGGCGGCTTCCTGGATTCTCTGCTTGACAGGTACGCGGACGCATCCGTATACGCAGGAATAATAATCGCTGGATTGTGCAATCCATTTTGGGGATTAGCGGCTTTAGCAGGTTCCGTGCTGGTAAGTTACAGTCGAGCAAGAGGTGAAGCAGCAGGAATAAAAATGGAATCTGTAGGTTTGGCAGAAAGAGCCGAACGCATGCTTATCCTAGCCGCCGCCAGCATAATCGCGTTCTTTTGGCTTCCCGCGTTAAATTACGGAATAATCGTATTAGCGGTGCTTTCTAACCTTACAGTTATACAAAGAGCACTTCACGTTTACAAAGAATTAAAGAAAAAAATAGTGTAGCCGCTTAGTATCTTCTTCGAGACCGTGAGTGGCGCTCGTTTTCAGCTCTGACTTTAACGATACCACGGTGCACGGCGCATGAGATACAGTAATATTTAGTGTCCACCCAAGAGGCTAAGTACGTGCCTTTTTGCCTAAGCTCCTTAGCCAACTGAGGCTCAACAAATGAAACACGGCGAGTGTTTCTCTTTGCTTTATCCCGCGGCACCATTGCCCCACAATTGGCGCATTGAACGAGGCTGCTGCTTC
>JBEKHJ010000097.1:0-6263 GCA_050012335.1 Bathyarchaeia archaeon | reverse complement strand
TAACAGAAACGGTTATTTTGTCGCCTACAGTGGCAGATGGGCAACGTCGCAATCGACCTTTGTAACCCATAGCTTGAATCAAACGTAGTACTCGTGCGCCTGAGTTATCGGCGCATCTTAATTCTGAGCCTGCTAAGAGTCCACGGCTAATTTTTTGTCCGTGTGAAAGCATTCCTTTTGCTACGAGTGCTCTATGTTTTGCCTTCGCCGCCATTCTACTTCTCCTCTCCTAATTTTTCAACCACAACAAAAGACACGGTTTTGCTGATTGGTCTGCACTCGGCGATTCTCACTCTGTCGCCTTCTTTAACATCGATGCATGGAGGGTTGTGGGATGCAATGTGACCGTGTCTTCGTTCATACCTTTGAAATTTTGATGAGAACTGTAAGAATTCTCTGTCAACAATGACGGTTTTATCCATTTTGGCCGTGTGAACTATACCGTCAAAAACACGTCCTCTTACAGCAAGAGTTCCGTGGAATGGACAGCTTCGATCGACACATGTTTTTTTAGGTTGCTTGAAAGTTAGAGACATCACCATAACCTCTTAATGCTTTTTTTAACCCGGTCCTCAGGTCTGCCGACTAAAAGTTTACCGTCAATCTCTACAACTGTGCCATCATCAAACTTAAAGTTGAAAACGGCTGATTCTTTAATTACGCTCTTCTCTTTGCCTTTCAAAAGAAAAGTGAAGGTGTTTTTTGTTTCGCTTACGACTTTGCCGCCTAAACCAACATAGCCTTCATGAGGGCTTCTGGCGACTTTGCCTTCAGTGCCAATAAACTCATAACGAATAATTTCTGGGGTTACTTTCATTGGGAAGTTGTCTCCTCAGTTTCTTTTTTAGCCTTAGGCTCCTTTGCTGGCTTCTCGGCTTTTTTCTTTTGTTTTTTCTCAGGTTCCTCGGCTGCTTTCCTGATGCCCAATTTATACTCGTTTTCCACGGTTAGTATTTGAGCTATTGTTTTGCGCAATTCCCTTATTTTCGCTGGGTTATCAACGGCGCCGCCTGCCTTAACCATGGTTTTGATGCGGACTAGTTCTGTACGTAAAGTAACAAGTTTTTGGGTTCTGCCCTCAGAGGACATTTCGGTGATTTCTTTAAGTCGCATTATTGCCATTTACTCTTTTGCCTCCTCTTTTGGTTCGTCTGCGACTTCTGTTGCTTGTACTTCGGCTTCTGGCTCTGGCTGTGATGCTTCTTCAGCTTGAGGCGGTGCTTGCTCTGGCGGCTTGGCTTCTGCTTGCTCTGGAACAGCTATTGTTTCTTCTGCGGGCAATGCAGCGACGATTTGGATTTTGTCAGGGAAATATGCATCTGGCGGCATGATTTTTACTCTTACGCCGATAATGCCTGGTTTTAGTAGGACATGAGCTTCAGCTTTTTTCATGGCTCGTAGGGCTGGTTCTCCGCATCGCGGGAAGTAGCCAGCTCGAAACTTTTCGAAGCGTGCTCGTTCTGTGGTAAGTTTTCCGCTTATGACTATTTCAGCGCCAAGTGCGCCTGCGTCCATAACTTGGTTTAGCGCCCAAAAACCAGCACGCCTAAAGTGAACGCCTCGCTGAAGCGCTGAGGCAACTCGGGATGCGACAACAAAAGCGTTAAACTCTGGAACTTCAATTTCTGAAACTGAAATTTGAGGGTTAGAAACTTTAAAGTTTTGTTCTAGGGCTGAGGCGAGTTCTTTTATTGTTTCTCCGCCTCTGCCGATGACTAAGCCTGGACGCATAGCGTAAATTACAACATGAGTTCCAAGCGGGGTTTTGGAAATGTTTACTCCGCCATATCCGGCTCTGTCAAGTTTTTTTTGTAAAAATTCATCTATTTCTGTTCTTTTGATTGATTCTGTTATAAAACGTTTGACTATGCTCATTTATTGTTCTCCTTGGGTGGGTTTCTCGTCGAGGACTATTTCAACGTGCGTTGTGGTGTCGTATTTCGGTGAGGCTCTTCCGTGTGCTCTTGGCATGTAACGTTTGAGTTTGATGCCTTGGTAGGCTGCTGCGTGTATTATGCGTAAGCGGTCTACGTCTAAGCCTTTGTTTTCAGCGTTTGACTGCGCTGATTCCAAGACATCTAGAATTTGTTGGGATGCTTTAATGGGGTATCTTCCAGCAAAAGTTTTTATGAGTCCATGACGATGGGGCAGTTTTTTGTTATATCTTGTGTAGGGTATAGCTTTCTTTTTGGCTGTGACATCCCGTAAATACTGTTTTGCGTCGTTTAGCATCATGCCTTTGATTGCTTTGCAGACTTCTCTTGCTGCTTTATGGGATATTTTTAGTTCTCTGCCGCTGGCTTTCGCTGTTTTTTCTGGATTAAGCATTTCTTCGATGATTGAGTATCCCCATTTGGGCATTCTTATATCTCCGATGCGCAAACAAACACGTAAAAGCAATTTATATGGCTTTCCGTATCACAACTAAGATTTCGACTAGCTGACTAGGTTACTATCCCCCGGATAAGGGTGTAGTTCGTCTGCGAGGTGTACAAAGTTTGGATTACGCTTTTGCCTTTTATAGTTTTTCCAAAAAAGCCTGTTACCTTTTATAATTTAGGTCTTTTTGGTCGCTGTGGGGTGATGTTCGCTGCGCTTGTCGCAGTCACTGCTATTAGTCTTTTTATAATGGTGCCGCTAAATGATTTTTTAAAATTGAAATTCTTTTTGTAGCTACGATTTGTTTATGTTTTACCTCTTTTAGAGTATTTGCTATTGCATTTGAATAGGGCAGGAAGCAACCGGAATGTCAAGCAAAAACGAAAAGATTACTATGTTGCATGGAGCTGGCGGCACTGTCATGCATGACCTAGTCAAAAACTACATTGTAAAGTATTTTGGCGGCTTAGGCAACGCTGCAGAAGTGCCATTGGAAGCCATGGATGACGCCGCAGTCATTGGCGATGTGGTTTTTAAGAGTGATTCTCACGCAGTCAAGCCAATTTTCTTCCCCGGCGGCGACATCGGGCGCTTGGCAATTTCAGGCACGGTTAATGATATTTCAGCTTTAGGCGCTGAGCCGTACGCGTTGGCTTGCGGTTTTATTTTGGAAGAGGGCTTAGCGATGAGCGATTTTGAGAAAATCTTGGCAAGCATGCGAGAAACCTGCGTTGAAGCAGACGTCGGCATAGTCACAGGCGACACGAAGGTGGTGGAGAAGGGCAGTTTAGGCGGCTGCGTCATAAACGTTTCAGGCATCGGCAGAAGAACCGCCGCTCTTGAAAGCAACCTCAAAGTTGCAAGGCAATACCGAAACGTTGCTGCTCGCTGGACGCTTGACTCGAACCTTGCGGTGGGTGATAAAATAATCCTGTCAGGAACCATCGGCGACCATGGCTTAGCGGTGCTATCGGCGCAGCAGGGATTAACGTTTGGAAGCGGCATAAAATCAGATGTGAAACCACTCAACCGCATGATACAGCGTTTACTTGGTGAAGTCGGTGGAGTAGTCACTATGAAAGATCCAACGCGTGGAGGATTAGCAGATGCTCTCAACGAGTTCACGGAAAAATCAAAAGCAGGCATCCTAATTCACGAAGACAAAGTGCCAATCAGAGATGACGTGCAAGCCGCATGCGAAATGCTCGGCTTAGACCCTTTGGAAGTGGGAAACGAGGGTAAAATCATCATCGGCATCGTACCTGCCAAAGCAGAAGAAGCCCTGCAGTTTCTAAGAGGCACGGATGAGGGTAAAAACGCTCAAATCATCGGCGAAGTAACTAAGGAATTTAAGGGCGTGGCTATGCAGACAACGGTGGGTGGAAAAAGAATAATCGCCAGACCAATAGGCGATCCAGTCCCGAGAATCTGCTAAAACTTGCAGTTTATCCTGAGCCGATTATTTCAATGTTAACGCTAAAGCTTGTTATTCCGCTTATACTGGATGACACTACTAATGTCAGTACTGCAGAAGTTGATTGCCCAGCGTTCAACGATGCACCCGACTTGTCCCAAGTAATAGTTATGGATCCGTTAGCCCCTGAAGGACTCCAACTGTCTGTTGACATGCTCAACGTTATAGGGCGTTGCCTGTGTTTTTAATGTAAATTGTTTTTGGAACAGAACCGCCCGGCGCTATTTGACCCCAACTTATGGATGTCAACGATTGCGTGCATGCACTATCCGAGTATACTCCAACGTTAAGTGCCGTTATCGTGCCCGAAGAGGAGATTGTTTGAGTAACAGTAAGCAACCCAGCCGTTGTAAAAAACAACAAAACCACAATTGCCGCAATAATCAGGATCAAGCGTGGCGACAGCTTACGCAAAAAACTAAATTTCATAAAAAGATCCCTAAGTAATCGTTCGGCGACAGCTATATATCGGTTTGTTGGCATCTAACAGTTGATACAATCACCGCTAACTAATAGCGATTAAGTCAAAAAACGAATACAAAATTTTTTCAAAAACCCCAGAAAAAACCCGAAACAAGAACAAAACTAACCAAATCCGCCCTAACAGCGAAGACCGATAATTAAGTTATACTTCACACATGGAAGCAGCAACCGCGCAAAATTGAAAATTGCTGTAAAAACAGCAATTTACGTAGTCATAATTTTATTCGGAAGTATTTTTCGCCCAAACCCTGCAGGTACCCTCGCTGCTAACCATGCAAGCACCAATCGGCTTAGCGGGCGTACAAGCTTTCATAAACATTGGACACTCGTTGGGCTTAATTTTCCCAATAATCACCAAATGACATTCACAACCAAGCAGAATATCCCGACCCTGCTCCACCTTAACACCAAACTTTGCTCGAGCGTCAAAATCCTTAAGCGACTCCCGCAATTGCAAAGCAGAGTCAGGAAGCCTTCCAATACCGCGCCAATTCCCACTCGTAACCATGAAAGCCCGGTTCATCAAGTCCAGCGCCTTAGTGTTTCCCTCCCACTTCACCACACGAGGATACTCATTCTCCAACCTAGCTGCTCCTTCACTAACCTGTTTAACAATCATGTAAACAGCCATTAACACGTCAATAGGTTCAAAACCAGCCACCACCGTGGGCATCCGATAAACCCGCGGAAACAATTCATAAGGCTTCATCCCAATAATCGCGCTCACATGCCCCGGAGCAATAAAACCGTCAATCTGCAAATCACCAACACCGAGCAACAATTCCATGGCAGGAGGAATCAAACGGTGAGAAACCAAAAAACTAAAGTTCAAAGGCGGATTCCCAAGCGCCTCAACCGCCGTCGATGGAGCGGTAGTTTCAAAACCAACAGCGAAAAACGCAAACTGTTTATCAGGCTCACGCTTAGCCATTTCAACCGCGTCAGAAACAGCATATACAATTCGCACGTCAGCGCCAGCGGCTTTAGCCTCCAAAAGCGACATTTGGCTACCAGGAACGCGCAACACGTCACCGAAACACGTAACTACGATACCTTTCTGAGCTAACTGTACAGCCTCATCAATCTCAGCAGCTGGCACAATGCAAACTGGGCAGCCGGGACCGGCAATAACCTCAATGTTCTCAGGCAAGAGGCTGCGCAATCCATAATGTGTTATAGTCCACTCATGGGTTCCGCAGATGTGGCAAATTTTCACTTTACCAGCCTTAGGCGCTAAGCTTTTGATTTTTGAAGCGATGCCCTTAGCAAATTCTGGGTCTCTGAACCTGAGTTTCTCAGCCATGCCTTTCGACTCACATTTGCCTTTATTTTTGTCCAGCTTCGAGAATCTCATTCCATAAACTTATGGTTTCTAAGGCTTCTTTTTCTTCAATAACCTGAATCGCGTATCCAGCGTGAACTAAAACGTAATCCCCCACTTTAGCTTCAACAAGCGTTATGTTAACGTCTCGTACGACGCCTTGACCAAAATCCACATTGGCTTTTGTGCCTTCAACGCTCATTACTCGAGCGGGAATTGCTAAACACATACTTTATCAGTTAAAACACGCATTAAACGGCGATAAAAAGAGATTGGTCTAAAAACGTGAAAATCCACCTACAACTGCCTGACCAAACGAAACTCCGCCGTCACCAGCTGGAACAGCCTCATGAACCAGAAAACGCAGTCCAGCATCCTCAACGGTCTCCCGCATGACTTTAGCAAGTATCTGGTTGCATGCTGCGCCACCAGAAAACCCAACGGCTTTAACGCCAAGCGCCAAGGCTTTTTCTATTGCTAAAGAAGCTAACCCTTTTGCCAAGTAAGCATGAGCAGAATAAGCTAAGTTAGCGGTGGATAATTTTTCTTTGTTTTCAAAGATTGACCTTAGCATGCACGTAGTATCCACTGTGTCTCCATGCAAAA
>JBEKHJ010000096.1:0-6365 GCA_050012335.1 Bathyarchaeia archaeon | reverse complement strand
GGTTAGGTATGCTAAGTTTTATTATGGTTGTGTCCGCTCCTGAAATTATTTTTTTCAAGTTGGCTGAGGTGTCCAACGCCTCGATTTTTCCATGATCTATAATTGCAATGCGGTCACACAGTAAGTCAGCGTCAACCATCATGTGGGTGGTTATAACGACGGTTGCGCCGTTTTCCCTGTTTAGTTTCTTTATGAATTCTCTGATTTCAACTGAGGATTGAGGGTCTAAACCTAACGTGGGCTCATCCAAAAACAGCACCTGAGGCATGTTAAGTAACGCTCGGACCACATTCATTCTCTGGCGCATTCCAGTTGAAAACGTGCCCACTTGGGCGTTTTTCCACTGAGTCAGCTGCACCAGTTCCAGCAGTTCATCGATGCGTTTGGTTAAGACGTCTTTGGGGATGTTGAAGAGGCTGCCGAAGAACCAGAGGTTCTCTTTGGCGGTTAGACGGTTGTACATTATCATTTTCTCGGAGACGATGCCGATAAGTTTGCGCACTTCAGTGTCGTCTTTAACAATGTCGTGGCCGCCTATTGTGGCGGTTCCCTTCGTGGGTCTGGCTAACGTGGAGAGCATGCGCAGGATTGTGCTTTTGCCAGCTCCGTTGGGGCCGAGCAATCCAAAGATTTCGCCTTTTTTGACGTCGAATGAGATGTCGTCTACGGCTGTGAATTTGTTGAATGTTTTCGTAAGGTTCTTGACTTCGATTATCGACGCATTCGCCATTTTGGTAACCACATTAATGCAATATTATTCAGTGCAATATATTGCGGTAAAATATAAGTATTCCTACAGACAACTATAGATTCGAAACACAATGGCAACAGAAACTGAAGAGAAGACAACAGCGAACTGGCTCAAAGAAGCCCAAAAAGGCTACATACGCATTGGAGTCCTCATACTTCTCAACAAGAAACCCTCCCACGGCTACGAAATCATGAAAGAAATCAACAAGCGAACCAAAGGTTTCTGGCAACCCACTGCAGGCGGCGTCTACCCCATTCTACGCGACTTGGAAAAATCAGGATACATCAAAGGCGAATGGCAAATCCAGAAAAACCGCAAGCTCAAAGTTTACAAAATCACCGAATCAGGAGAACTCATCCTCAGACGAGCCATCGTAAAACAAGCCGAAATCTCCGATAACATCGGCAACCTTTTCCGAGAATTCGCCAGAGATGTCCTCAACATCGAGGTGACAGCTACGTCTATGCCGAACATGCCTTTCCTCTTTACACCTTTCCTTGAAGAGAAACCCGACAGCGAAAAAAACCTCAAACACCTGAAGCACGAGAGAAAACACATATGCGAAACAGTCAAAATGATGCAGGAAAAACTAAAACTGATTGATAAGAGAATTAGAGAAATCAAGAATCAAGCACTCAGTGATTCTTCGCCAGCATCACAATAGCGAACATGCGAAACCGTTATTTGGCAACCGCTTCTAATAGCCTTCAAGGAAGTGGAGCCCATGGCAAGTGAACGTTATGCTTACATCTTAACGGTTGATGAGAAATATTGGAACCGATTGCGGCAACGCAACAAAGCCACTCTTGGGACCCACGTTTTTATCCGAAAAAACCAAGTTGCACCCAAACAGGTTCAGCAGTTGTTGTTTTATGTTACTAGGAAAAGGCAGGTTTTGGGTGCTGCAGATTTTGTTGAGCGCTTAACTGGCAATTACGAGGAGCTGTGGGAAAAGTTTGGCGGTGAAAGCTGTTTTGAATCGTTCGATGAATACAAAAAATTTGCTGGTGGCAGAGAAATGATGACTTTCATAAGGTTCAGCAATTTTAATGAAATCGCTAATCCTAAGCCTAAAGAAGAGCTTTCAAAGGTTCTTGGGTCTTTACAGGGTTTCGGAGCAGGAAAATACCTTGATAAGGAAACTGCCATGCAGTTGGTGTGAAAGAATTAAATCTGTGACCTCAATATCTCCTTAAGGTAGTGAATCCCGAATGTTCCGCGTGAGAGTAAACAAAATCGAGTCAACCCGCGATTTAGACGGCAACCTTGGAAAAAGAATCGAATTGCTTGAAGAGCGAGAAGTCAACCCCTATGTGCTAAGACCACAATCAGATGAAGCCAAAATGGCGCAGGACATCATGCAAGCACTCCAACAGCAAATGCCCTTCCTGCCGCAAAGAACCCAGCTTGCCACACCAAAAATAATCCTATTCCTAACCGAGCAGGAATACGACAGCTTAGGCATCAGTTTTGATGTAAACCAAGTTTACGAAGTAATACTGGAAAACCAAGCAATACGTTTCACGAAAGTTTAAGGATCTCCTTTCTCATCTGCCTCAGCGCTGAATGTTTAGGATGAAAAGACAAAACAAATATCATACTCCTCAACGCTGAACATATCTCCTCTAAACCAGACATTTTGCCTTCATCACAGTAAAGCGGAATAGGCTCATCGCCATCGCTTTCCTCATAGTAAACGTAAATCGGCGAACCTGCCCCATCGAACCTTACCATCTCAAAATCTAAATTCAAACGCTTAGCCGTTTCCCGCGTGGCAGTCCTGACCGATTCCAACCGTTTCCTACATGGAATACCAGTTGACGCGTAAACCATCAGTTTCCCACAGTTCCCCTTTAACATGGCACACCACAAACACTCAGTCTGCAAAAAATGCTTTTAAAACAAGCCATGAAACGACTCTTTCAAGCAGTAGAGAGGTGACTGAAAGTGAAAACCTCTTAAACCGCCAAAACAAGATTTAACCCATGAAAACCAGAGCACACGTCTTTGTAAGCGGCAGAGTTCAAGGCGTTTTCTTTAGGCAAAAAACCAAGCAGCAAGCGGAAAGTTTTGGTGTTACAGGTTGGGTACGTAATTTGCCTGATGGCAGAGTGGAAGCAGTTTTTGAAGGTGAAGAAGAAGCTGTTAAAGCACTCGTGGAATACTGCCATCATGGCCCTTCGTATGCAACAGTAACAAACATTGATGCGTCATGGGAAGATTATCGAGGAGAATTTAGCGATTTCAAAATGCGATAGGCAAAGTTACGCTTTTTTATTGGGCACTCTAAAATGTGAATCTTTCCCAGCGCTAATGTATTCACCGCCCATACCGCGCACTGCTGAAGCAATCTTTGCAAAGTTTTCTGAACCCAAAAACTGCTTTGGTTTAACTATTATGTAGTCACCTTTATCCTCAAAGGTTAATCGAGCTTCCAGTTCCTCTGGGAATGACATGCGAATGTCATCAAGCGACCTCTGTTTTGCACTAACGTCACCTGTTGCTGGCGCTTGAGCAGTTGCTGGCTGAGTAATTTGACCCACTGCAAGTGACTTCATTGATGCTGAAACGGAACGCAAATCTTCTGAAATTTTGCTTAAAACAGTAAGTATTTCATCAACTTTTCCGACTAACTCATTCAGTTTTTCTTTATCAGTGCTCATGCAAACGCTCCCTTCAAACTCCTAATTAATCCCAAGACACTTATTAATTATTTGCAAACCTCACACTAACTAAAATCTGGAAGAAAAAAAGGCATGATTGAAATCGACGGCAGCCAAAAAAGCGGAAGCGGCACAATACTTCGCCTCTCCGTAGCCTTGGCAGCCATCACAAAACAGCCACTACATATCTATAACATAAGACAAAACCGCCCTCAACCAGGCTTAAAACATCAACATTTGGAAGCAGTGCTGACAGCAGCCAAACTCTGCAACGCCAAAGTGCAAGGAGCAACCTTAGGTTCAAGGGAGCTTTGGTTCACGCCCAAACAAATAAAAGGCGGCAACATCGAAGCAGAAATCGAAACCGCAGGAAGCATCCCAATGCTACTACTGGCGACACTGCCAATATGTTTGTTCGCTGATAACCCTGTGCACTTACATGTGGCTAAAGGCGGAACAGACACAACTCATGCACCCACCATCAACTACATGCGGGAGGTGCTTTTGCCAGCGCTGAAACAAATGGGAGTTGATGCTGCCATAACTGTTCAAAAATACGGTTATTACCCAAAAGGAATGGGAGAAGCAACAATGACCGCCAAGCCTAACCGCACGCTAAAACCGATTCAGGTTGAGATTTTTGGCAAGTTAAAAAGCATAAAGGGCGTTTCAGTCTGCACTTTTTTAGCTCATAAGCAAGTGGCAGAGCGGCAGGCAAAAGCAGCAGAAGACCAACTCTCGCAAAAAGGCTATAACGCCACCATACAGATTGTAAACGACCAATCAAACCCTTTCCAGAAAGGAAGCTCAGTCGCTTTGTGGGCTGAAACCGACTCAGGCGTAATCATTGGTGCTGACGCAATAGGTGAACTCGGTAAAACCAGTGAAGCCGTTGGAAAAGAAGCTGCTGAAAAACTCATCACCGAGTTATCTGTTGAGCCAACGGTTGATGTTTACTTGGCAGATATGCTCATTCCCTACATGCCGTTGGCACAGGGCAAATCAGTCTTTCTGGCGAGAACAATTTCGGAGCATATTGAAGCCAACATTTGGCTGATGGAAAAAATATTAAACGTTAAATTCACCATTCAAAAAGTAAACAACCTCTATAGAATAGAAAAAAGCAGCTGATTGCATGCCTAAATTAACCATTTGCATAAAAGTTCCAAAAGATCAAGGCGAGAGAACAATAGCATTAGCTAACAAACTTGAACTTATCGATAAATCATTGGGAATTCAACGGGATGAAGGCAACCTTTGCATCCCCTTAATTAGGCAACCAGAAGAAAACGAATTGGCAACGCTAAAAAACCAAGTGCCAAATTGTCAATTAACAACTAGCTTTTTCACTGAAAAAAAGCCTCCGCCAGTAAAAACTCTCATTCAAGCGCTCGAAAAAACCTTACCTCCGCATTTGCTGGCAAGTTTGCCTCAGGCATTAGACATAATAGGAGACATAGCCATAATTGAAGTTCCACCTGAACTCAAAACGTACGAAAACCTCATCGGCGAAGCAATCCTGAAAACGCACAGAAACATTCGAACCGTGCTCGCAAAAGCAGGCGCAATAAGCGGAACTTACCGATTGCGCGAGTTCACTTTTATCGCTGGAGAACACAAAACCCAAACTGTCCACAGGGAATTTGGATGCCAATATCACGTTGACGTAGCCAAAGCGTATTTTTCTCCTCGGCTTTCACATGAGCACCAGCGCGTTGCATCACTTGTGCAAACTGGCGAAACCGTGGTAGATTTATTTGCTGGAGTTGGACCATTCTCAATACTAATCGCCAAAAAAAACCTAAAAGTGAAAGTTTACGCTGTTGATATTAATCCTGAAGCCGTTGAATTGCTTAAAGTTAACGTAAGGGTTAACAGGGTTGAAAACCGAGTCTTCCCCCTCCTCGGAGATGCAAAGCAAATTACCTCAAACAAGCTTCATGGTCTGGCAGACCGTGTAATAATGAATTTGCCTGAAACAGCAATCGAGTTTGTTGATGCCGCTTGCCAAGCAATCAAGCCTCAAGGTGGAATAATCCATTTTTATGCTTTCCTTCGTTCACCTGACTCAGTAGAAAACCAAAAACTTCGTTTTTCTGAAACTGCAAGGAAAGCCGGCAGAAAAGTGGAATCGTTTCTTTATGCTAAAAGCATCCGTGAAACTGCTCCGTATGAGTCGCAGATTGTTTTAGATGCTAAAGTTGCTTAGCCATGAAGAATAAGTGTAATATTGACTTTCTGTTGTGGGTTTTTTAGTTTTTCAACCAATTCTCTTGGTAGATCATTTGCTGATTTGTCAGCACGAATTGCCAGCGTTCGGTTGCAAATATAATCGCTTTTTCTAATCACCATGTCAGTTGGATGAGTTAAAATCAACTTTGGTGAGCCAAAGGCGTTAATTTGCTCGGTGAAGCCGCCAGCCTCGATAATGATGGCTAGTTTAGCGTTTGATCTTTTCAGCTTGTCTTTGAATTTTTGGTTTAAGTCCGCTACTGCTTTATCGGCAGCCACTCCGATGATGCAATCGCCTGTTTTTGAAAGATGCTTTTCTCTTGTAAACATTAAAGTTGAAGGGTGAATGGCTTGAATATTTTCGTTCCCAACAGCCGACATGTTTTCTCTTGTTTCTTTAGCACTCAATTACTCGCTAACCTCAATGGAATCTACTTTGCCGTCCCCGTCTAAATCAAACCCGTGAATCACAACCGCGAAGGTGTCCTCGCCTTTGTATTTTTGCAGAGTTTTCTTCCAAAAATTAGTCAAGGCTAAAACGCACGCTTTTGTTCCTACGGCTTTGTTTCCTGCTAAAACCACGATGCGCTTCGTCTTATCCCATGGATTAACAATTTTAGCTATTAACCCTGAAACATCAGAAGTGTAAACTTGCAAAGTCTTTTTTGATGATAAACCGCCCAGCAAGAATCCTTGCTCGGATGACTGCATTATGAATT
>JBEKHJ010000095.1:0-6405 GCA_050012335.1 Bathyarchaeia archaeon | reverse complement strand
TGGAGAGTCTCAAGAAAGATGCAGAATCACGAGCCAGCGACCTTGAAGCGGAAGTAAAGCAATTGCGAGAAGAGCTTAAATCCATTAAAGAGCTTTTAGGCTTGAACGTGGAAAGAAGTAATCCCGTGGATTCTCCGTAAATGCACAGTTATTTTTTTAAGCATGATAGTCGCTATGCTAATTCATGCCCTACAAATTCACATTCGACCTTTCGAAGGTTCCACGTTTCTTCTTCACTGAAATCGCCTTGATTAGCTATCAGAAGGGCATGCACAAAACTTTTCTTAAAAAATTACAAAAAATCATTTTAAAGTTTAGAATACAAGAAGCCACAGGACTAAATCTTTCCGATTCCTTAGTTTTGCTTCAGGACTTAATTGATTTGCAAGCAGTAAATATGATAGAGCGAGGCAAGTTCTTGCAAACCAAGAAGAGGGCTCTTTTTCTTCCTCATTGCTCTCGGAAATATATGGATAATCGTTGTAAAGCAGTTTTTGACGCAAAGATTCCGTCTTACACGTGTGCGCATTGCTCGTCAGACTGCTTAGTAAACAAGGCAGACTATTTGGCTAGGAAAAAGGGTTATGATATTTACCTGTTGCCTGGAGGTTCCTGCATACCGAAAATTCTCAAGACAAGCCGATATGAGGGTATCGTTGGGGTTGCATGTGGTGAAGAAATGAAAATTATGGGTCCGCTTCTGAACAGTATGGATGTGGCTGGACAAGCTATACCATTGATAAAGAATGGCTGTGCAAACACCATTTTCAACATGGAAACACTCGTAAAAGTTCTCTAACTTGCGACTTACTGCTTATGTAGCGCAAATTCAAGCTATTTACAGAAAGGAGAATGGGGTACTTAGAGCAGCAAAGCCGCAATAAGTGCTTTATAAAAAGGGGCTTTTGTTTTTTCCTTGCATTAAAGTGTACAGACTTTTTCGGAGGGCAGAAATAACTAACTGCATTAATTTACAAAGCAAAATAAAAGAAAGATAAACTGTTACTTTACTATTTCTCGTTTCTTCCAACGCAGGTTCTTGCCTTTGCACTTTCTGCATTTCACTGCGGTTGCAGCGTTGCGTGCGCCGCAGTCTCTGCAGATTTTCATGTACAACCTGTGCTGTTGAGCTATCGCCTTTTTAACTGGATCTAATATGGGCATCTTATTGTTAACCTTCCATTTTGGCTAAGTCCTTGATGGTTAAGTATCAAATATACCTTTTGTCCAAACTTTACAATTCACAGGAAAAGCTATCCTTAAGGCAAAAGCTCCCTTAGCTAACAAACTGGGAACGAATAAATTCGAAAAACAGCCCCTATTTAATTTCCTCAATCGTAACATAAGAGCGCGTATCTTCTATCCCATCTATTGTGTAGAGTTTCTTTAGGATTTCGTCGAGGCTATCTCGCTCAACAATAATTAATGCATCTACTTCGCCAGCTATGCGGAAAGCTCTTGAAACGGCAAGATCACGAATTTGCTCGTAAACATGTATTCGCTTAATCGGTGAAACTTTGAGGAGTATGAAGGCTGGAGTGGTGGATACGCCGAGAGCGTTCAAGCCTTTGTCAGTGACATCTATGAAGCCTCTGCCAGTGCGGATGTAACCGCGATTTTTGAGTTTACGCAGGTGCACGTTTAACGCTTGCCTACTCACGCCTAGCTGGCTTGATAACTCGTCTTGCTTAACCTTCAGCGTATAGGTGTTTGTGGATTTTCCTTTCTCGTAGAGTGTTTTTAAGAGTTGAATTGAACGTTTAGTTAATGGTTCCAAATTGGTCACTTATGTCGTAGTTTGTTAAGTTAAAAGTTTACAATAGTGAGGTTGCTTAAGAATTTGATGCCTAAAAACCGCCTAAAACAATACGAAGACCACCAAAAACAAGGGCTTCCTTCTTTCCAAAAACCCTACACTTGGCTCTTTAAATAAGTAACAACAAAGTTTGTGCTAGAAAAAGATAGCTAATCCACCTAAATATACTGACTCGAAAGTTTATTAAATAAATATAGAACATCATATGAACAACGTTTTTGCCTAACGCTAGTTCTCAGTTGTTTAAGGTTTGCTGAGGCTCTGGAACACTCTTTAAGGAGAAAAGAATGCAAATGCTTGATTATGACTATACTTTTCGTAAATTTAACCAGAGCCTTCTCAGCCCCTATCTCTTCTCCATTACTTTTTAAGACTAAAAAAGGGGAAAGTGGATTTTTTGGTTGCGAGGTTTTTATGGTCGCTTTCTGAGCATCAGCATAATCAAAGCGCCGATTATGGCGATTGCAATAATTATGGCGATTGTTGAAATGGTGAAGTATGTTTCGGTGGGTGGCAAATTAACTACTGGATATGGAGATGCTGTTGGTGCTGCTGGGACAACGAAGAAGGCAGTTTCTGCGGATGATTGCCAGTACGATTCGGAACCGGCAAATGTAGCGGTAACCGTGTACTTGCCTGGGATGTCAGGAGTCCATACATAGCTGTAGAATCCGTCTGAGTCACCTGTTGTCGTTCCGATTACTCTTGAATTGTTGTTCGAATCAAGTACGCTTAATGTAACTTCAACGCCAGTTGCATTGGTCGGTTTTGGAAACTGCATATAGACATACTCCATCCAATTGCTCATGCTGTCGTCGGATACTGCTGGGACACCGTTGGGGAAACGTAATTTCACAGCGTCTTGTTGTGTGCCTGGGGAAACATCAGTTACGAAACCGTCTATTAGAATGCTGTTTCCTAGTGTGATACCGTTGTTATTTCCCATTGAAACTGTAGTTGCACTTGGTCCCTTGCCTAAAGCGTAGAAGCTGTTGTCATAACAATTTAACATCGCGATTATACTGTCTGCGATAACTGGATGATTTCCGTAATAGGATCCTTGACTGTTTATTTCAAATATCTCTTCTCCAGTTGTTGCATTGAGGCAGACGAATGGTCCACCACGCCATCTGGGATCCTTCGGGCAGTGATCCGCTCGGAAAATGTAGATGTTTCCAGAAGAAAAGAATGCTATTTGCATTGGCCAATTATTGCCCCCAAATAATGCCTCGTTGTATGGATCTTTAACATCGTAAGTCCACATGAGCTTACCGGTCGTGTCATTGAAAGCCTCGACAGTTCCAGATTGGGCTACATGGTACATCATACCGTATGCAAAGGAAGTGTAATAGTTAATCGGCGCAACAAGGATCCAATTGTCCTGATATGGCAACGGATCAGTTGGACCCCATATGCATTGTCCCGTTCGGAGATTGAAGCCGTAGAAAACTCTGGTTTCTTTTATAGCTATGGCGAAAACATTATCTTCTAAACTCGACCCCTGATAGGTTATCATTACGTCTCTCTCCGGTGGCATCCATGTTGTATTGTACAGCAGTTGTCCTTCAGAACCTGGCTTCAGGTTAACAGCCCATATTGCAATAGGAGCACTAGTATTCCAAATCGCATAATCAATGACGTTAGCGCCGAGCATAATGTCCCCCAAAAAGGTTTCTTTGACATTTCCAGGCAGACCTTTGGGTATTGTAACGTTCCACATGATTCCTTTCGTGGCATCATATGTTCGGTTTGTGTTTTCGTCTATTAACGCATTTCCCCAACTACCGTCATCTCTGACACCTTGAACAGCATAGTGAATAACTTGAGTTGAGTTCCACAACGTCATCCATCCGTGTGTCAGGTCAACTGTGTATCTTAGAATTTCACCGTTTGGACCGTAAATGCTTGTGCCTGAAGGCACGTTCGTCATTGCATACACCCAGTCTCCAGTGAGGGGATCATACGCGTTCCAAGTGCTTCCAGTAGTTGACCATAGGTATGCAAAAGCGCCGTGCATGTTGAATGAGTCCCAATAGAATTCTTGACCAAATGATAATACTGTATTGTTTCTGTACCATAGTTCTTTTCCGGTATGTAGATCGACGCCAACACATCCCTGCTGAGGCAAATTATCGGAGCCGAAGCAGTTGTAACAGAGTACTCCGTCCATGACTATTGGTGGCAGCCCATAACCTTCGTATGCATCTCCAGTCTCGTAGCTGAGAGCAGGCTCATCGCTGAAATTACCTCCAACGATACCCCCCTCCGCAACCTGTTTTGTCCATAGAACATGACCTGATTCTGGAGCGTCATTGTAAGGGGCAATCCTATTAGTAGGTCCCCCCCTACCTGTTAGCCAATCCCCAGAAATATCTGACCATGAATAGAACTGTGAATTTATTGGGCGTGTCCAGTACTCGGTTGGAAGCGGAAAGCTTGGGTAATATGGTACCGGCGTTTCCGTTACGTTGAGTGCATATTTCTCGCTTGTGCTTGCGAGATACGTATAGACACCGGACATACTAACAGCAATTACAACTTGTGCCGTCCAGTTGTAATTTTGTTGAGGGAAGTTTGTCTGCAAATAGTATATGCCGACTTGATCAGGTGTGAATACAATGCCTGTTTGGCCAGTTGGATCTGTATTGACAGGACCTAAAGTTTCAGTGGTGTTATCAGGTTTTGTAACAGTTACAGTCAGACCTTTCCACCCAGATTCTTCTGCTACCTGTTGTGTAATCCCGACATCGAGCAAAGTCTCTTGACCTACACCTACTGGGTTAGGCGTAGCGCCAATGAAGGCATAGGTCTTTTGTTGGTAATAAGTTGTCTGTGCAGTGACATTTGATGAGGCAACGAGCGAGATAGCGAAAATCGATATCAATAGCATAGCAATCGCAGTAACTTTAATTCTGTTTTTAGCAAATTTCATGTATTTTTCTTTCCTTTTTTTTCTGTGCCTGCAACATTGCATCAAAAAACGTTTAAGTGTTTGTTTTAAGTGTCTCTACTAACAATTTTGAATAAAATTAATAAGTAAGATAAATTTAAAGGCTTTATGCTTCAAGATGACGACGTACACATTCAAACACTGATGAAATTAGAACTCACTTTTTTGCAGGCAAAAATATACTTAGCTCTTGTCAAGCTCGGAAAAGCAGAAGTAAAAACAATTTCTAAGGCTTCAAATGTGGCTCGGCCAGACGTCTACCGAGTAATGCCCACACTTGAAAAACTAGGTCTTGTAGAAAAAATAATAGCCACCCCAACCATTTATGAAGCTACTCCATTAAAAGAAGGCTACTACTTTTTGCTTCAAAACAAAACACGAGAATACACTGAACTGCAACAAAAAACAATAGACCTGATCAAGAATTCCCACAAAAGTAACGACAAGACAACGCTTCAGAAGGAGGAGCAGCAGTTTGTCTTAATTTCCTCAAAAACGCTTCACAGGAAAAAGGGTGCAATTGCAGACTCAATGTCTCAGACTAGTATAGATGCTATTGGTGATTATGAAGACGTTATGGGTTGGTTTTTTAAAAATTGCCAAAACTTTGAGAGAGCAATAAAGAGAGGCGTAAAAATTCGAATAATCACAGAAAACCATAAATGCAAGGAATCAATGCAGAAAATTTCACCAATTTTTAAAAACAATCCCTTAATTGAGATCAGATACATTACTTCGCCTGTTCCAATTAAGACAGTAATCTATGACAAAAAGAAAGCGAACATGTATATAAGAACAACACATAATAATGAAATCACGCCTAGTCTATGGTCAAACAATCCCCAGTTTGTAAAGGTAATAACAGCCTACTTTGAAAAGATATGGAATAAAGCACAGGATTCACCGGATACCTGCCATCCAAAAGCGTAGACATAAATCAGCAGCTAAACTAGGGCAAACAGTTTAATTTTGGTTTAACCCTTTAAATAAGGGCTATAAACTTTTCACAAATACTTAGATAATCTGCAATAAACTGCAACACACTACGCAAGCAAAAACAGCAGTAAACAACTGCAGCAACCAATTTGCAAACACCAGCCAGAACATTAAGCCAACACCACAATGTATTTATTTTTAAAAAAAGCTTAAGTGAAGCCACCTAAAAAGTAAACTAGGAGTGAAGCGAAGACGTGACAGAAACCAACGCAGTCTTAATCGGAAAAAAACCAATAATGAACTATGTACTTGCATGCATAACTACCTTCCATGGAGGAGCAAAAGAAGTAAGCATAAAAGCACGCGGAAGATCCATCAGCCGAGCAATAGACGTAGCCGAAGTAGTAAGGCACAGATTTCTCCCAGACGTAAAAATCAAAAGCATCGGTATAGGCACAGACCAATTTCTACCCCAAGATGAAGGCGACTCAGCAACAAATGTGAGCACAATAGAAATAAAATTAATGAGATAAATCACGCAATAGCCAAACTCCTTATTTGCAGGAAAAACGACTCCAAATGAAAACGGAACTATGCAGTTTCTGCTTAAAAAGCGGCATACTATGCCAAAAATGCTCAGCTAAAGTGAAAGCTGGCGAAATCAGCCAGTTAGACCTGAAAATAGCCCGTTTACTGCTCTCCC
>JBEKHJ010000094.1:0-6616 GCA_050012335.1 Bathyarchaeia archaeon | reverse complement strand
GATTTAATATGGTGAAAGTCATGGATGAACAAATAAAGAAAGCAATTGAAACCCTCAAAGCAAATAATATTCGATGGGTGCATTCAGCATTTGTCGATGTTAGAGGCATACTCCAAGACATGGTTCTGCCAGCTAGGGAATATCTAAGCGGTGCAGCATTTACAGAAGGCGTAGGCTTTGACAGATCTTCAGTGCGCGGCTTTAAATCAATCGAAGAATCAGACATGATTTTCATGCCGGACGCAAAAGCACTCGCCATCATGCCGTGGGTAACTGATGAACTACAAAAAAGAGTTAAATAACAGTTAAAATCAATCGCTTAACAATAGGTGAAAAGATAAAAAATGAAGAATTTCAAAGATGCCACATGGAAAGAAAATGTAACAAAAGTAATTCAACAAATACAAGAACAAGAAATTAAATTCATTAGACTTCAATTCACAGACATAAACGGTATGCTAAAGAATTTAGCTGTAAGCTCAAAAAACATCGAATCAATGTTTGAAAATGGTCAATCTTTCGACGGATCATCCATAACTGGCTACAGACCTATCGAAGAATCAGACATGGTACTATACCCAGACCCAACCACATTTGCGGTTCTACCATGGCGACCTAAGGAAAAATCATCCTGCAGACTTATCTGCGACATTTACACTCCACAAAACAAACGCTTTGAAGGAGACCCACGATACGTTCTTGAACGAGCCATCGAAAAAGCTGCCAAAGCAGGCTACACATTCGTCTGCGCTCCGGAACTAGAATTTTTCATAGTTAAAGAAAGCGAAGAGGGAGGCTTGCCAACACCAATAGACATGGCAGGCTACTTCGATTTTCACCCTGGAGACTTAACTGATGACCTGAGAAGAGAGATAGCTGATACGGCTGAAGCCTTCGGTATAGAAATAGAAATATCCCACCACGAAGTCGCCTTAGGACAAAACGAAATCGACTTCAAATACGATGAAGCGTTAAAAACCGCGGACAGAACAATAACAATGAAAATGTGCGGAAAAGTAGTCGCTGCACGAAACGGTTACATCACCACTTACATGCCTAAACCATTCGCCGGCATAAATGGTTCAGGAATGCATACTCACCAAAGTCTATGGAACAAAACTGTAACGCAAAACTTCTTCTACGCAGATGATGAAAAGAACGGGTACTTATCAGACTTAGCTAGAAACTTCATCGGCGGACAACTAGCTCACGGACGCAAAATGTGCGCAATTCTAGATTCATGGCCAAACAGTTTCAAACGTTTAGTTCCCGGCTACGAAGCACCAGTATATCTTGCTTGGGCGCACAAGAACCGCTCACCGCTCATCCGTGTGCCAAACTTTGGTGGCAGGAAAAACGCTGCCAGATGCGAAATCCGCTGCCCAGATGGAGCAGGAAACCCCTACCTGCAATTCGCAGTGCTCCTAGCAACTGGTTTGGATGGCATCAAAAACAAGATTGACCCAGGCGATCCAGTGGAATTAAACGTTTACCACATGACATACGAAGAACGCAAAGCCCGCAACATCGTCTCACTGCCAGAATCTCTACAAGAAGCCCTTGATGAACTGGAAACCAGCGATTTAATGCGTGAAACACTCGGCGAAACCGCATTCGAAAACTTTCTACGTGAAAAACGCAAAGAATGGGACTTATACCGCACGCAAGTAACCGAGTGGGAAGTCAACCGCTACATCAAACGACTCTAAGCCTAAAAGTAGGCTTTACCATCTTTTCTTTGTTTTTAACTCTTAATCTTTTCAACTAACTCTTTAATCAAAACAATAGTTTGCTCACGCTTCGCTAAATTCCTAAGCATCACCGCGCCTTCCTTCAACTCGCGCTCGCCAACAATCACTGCATAATCAACTTTCCGCTTGTCAGCATCCTCCAACGCCTTCGCCATCTTTCGACCCATAACCTCAAACTCCACAATAATCCCAGAGTTCCTGAGCATCTGAGCAACTTTTAAAGCCTCAACCTTTAACGAATCATTCACAGAAAGCACAAGAACCCTTTTTCCACGCTTAGTCGCAAGAGATGTGTTCTGCATTTGCATCGCAAGCGCAATACGGTCAATCCCATGCGCGACGCCCACCGCAGGCGTTGATTCACCGCCAAATACTTCAATAAGCCTATCGTACCTGCCTCCGCCCCCTAAAGCTATGTCTAACTCTGGAATGTACACTTCAAAAATCATTCCCGTGTAATATTCCAAGCCTCGGGCGAATGCCGGCTCTACAGTTTCAACAGGACACCCGCTTTCAACTATAAGCTTAAGCGCGTCTTGGAGGTTTTCTGCGGCAGCTTTAGCTTTCTCGTAGCCAGCCACGTAACTTTTTATTTTTTCAACCGTTTCAAAACAATCGTCGCTTTTCAGCTTGAGTAATCCTTCAAGCATGCTGCGGCATTGGTCTGACGGCGCCAACTTGAATGCTTCCTCGTACTCTTTTTTGTCCATGCGCTGCAGGATTGCATTTTGAGTTTTTTCATCCACGCCTTCTTGGCTAAGAATTCCCCGTATCACGCCTATATGGCCTATTTTGAAGGCGTAACCCTGCAAACCCAATGATTTCATCAAGCTGTTGGTTAACAAAACTATTTCCGCATCAGCCTCTGGCATGCCTGAGCCGAGCAATTCAAAGTTTGACTGCCAAAACTCCCTATAACGCCCACGTTGAGGCTCATCATAACGGTAAACGCTACCTACAGAAAATAGCCTCAGCGGTTTAGGCTCATTTTTTAGGGTTGTCGTAGCTAATCTTGCGATTGAAGCGGTAAATTCTGGACGCAAAGCCACTTGGCGGTCGCCGAGGTCTCTGAAAATGAACATGCGCTGGCGAATTTCCTCACCCGATTTCGCGCTTAAAAGCTCCAGCGGCTCAACCACTGGCGTTATGACTTCCCTGTAACCGTATAATGCTGCGGTCTCTCGGGCTTTAGCGATGATGTATGTGAAGGTTTGTGCTTCTTCACCTATTAAATCTCTCATTCCTCGAACGGTTTGGAAAGTGGGCATGACGTTTTCTCCTCTGCTTAAGAAGGTGCAATTATTCTTTTAAACTCTCGCTCATCTTGCGGTTTGTCTTTTGTTGGGGGTTATTGTGGCTTCTCGTTCCAAAACTTGTAATTAGTTGACGTTACGTTATGTTACGTGGCGTAACTCTGGGTTAAGGGAAATTCATGGTTAAAAGTTTAATAGATTTAAACGAACGTGAAAGCAGGGTCATTAACATAGTGAAGGCAAAATATGGGCTCAAAGACAAAAGCCAAGCCTTAAGCATAATAATCAAACGTTATGAAGAATGCGAACTTGAACCTGAGCTAAGGCCAGAATTTGTTAAAGAAATAGAAGAAACTCGCAAGCATGGCAAATTTATAAAAGTAAAAGACTTTGCCGAAGAGTTCGATGTAAAGTGATTGCTTGTATAGGCTTAAAGAGTCTTTTTAATTCCTGCTCACGGTTTGTATGCTTCTGCTTCTATGCGCATCATTCCAACATGAACCACGCCCTCAGCGTCAGCCGAGTGCCGTTCAAGGTAGCGGTTAACAATTAGTTCAACGAATTTTGGCCTAAGCTCAACAGGTATCTTATCAGTGAAAGGCAACCATGTTGTACGTATCCACCCAGCTAAGCCTTCCGTGTCATTAAACTTCATGTCTTTAGGAAAGAGCTCAACTCTTTCAGGCACTAAACCAGCTTCGTGCAAGAAGGCTTTGTATTCTTCTGGGTCGTAGAAGCCGTAGGGAAACGTCATGTTGCTGAAAAATCCTCTCCATGGCTCCACAACTACGAGTTTATCGATAATGCTGAGTATGTCTTTGGCGTTTCCTTTTCCAGCCATCTGAAACAGCAGCTTGCCACCCGGTTTTAGGCTTCTTTGCACGCTATTCAGCACGGCTTTTTGGTCAACAATCCAGTGCAATGCGGCATTAGAAAATACCCTGTCGAATTCCGAGTGGAAAGTTAGCTTCCTCGCGTCCATCACATGGAAAGAAAGGTTCAGGTAATCCTTTTGTGGATAAGTGTTCCTTGCCAGGTTTATCATTTTTTCTGAGCTGTCAACGCCGACTGCTCTTCCGCGTGGTAGGCACCGTGCGAGTTCTGCAGTAATTTTTCCGTCACCGCAACCAACGTCAAGTAATGCTTCGTTTCCTTGGAGTTTTAGTTTTGGAATAAGCTCTTTTGCCCATTGAAACTGGTTTGCGGAGTTTTTGGCGTAGTCTTGAGCATTCCAATTATAACCAGAGTTCGCCATGTTTCCACAGGCTTATTTGAATGTTAACTGTGAGACTGAATAGTAAACTATTTCGCCTCGGCGATTCATAACCGCTAAGGTTAACTCCTTCTTTTGGCTCTGGCACTGCTGCAGGGAGTCTGCTAACTCGTCTATGCCTAAAGGTTTTCCTTCTTGAGTGCTCAGTACCAGGTAAGGGGCAGTGTCCTTGCCGTATGCACCTCGCTCGTACATGCGAAAGTCAATTCCAGCGCCAAACCCTTCCCGTGCAACGTAGCCGCGGCTTCTTAGGTCACGATAAACCAGATAGCTAACCCATGCATTCTCGTTTTGAGCTTCGTAGCAGTGGAGAAGGCTTTGGAAATCCGTCGCTTCGCCTTTCGCGTCTTTGACTTCAAGCATGCCCTTATCCACAAGATAAAGCGCCTCATAGAAGGTAAGTGTGAAAAGCTCGTTCTCTAACGTGCCATATCCACGAGAGGAAAGCGCGTCAATGCTGCTTTTGTCAGCTATTCTAACGCCCTTCTCTACGAGTATGCCGCTGGTTCTGAATTCCAGGGGCTGAGTTTTTTTGGTTTCGCTCATTTTGCTCTTTTTCCTTCATCCTTGAACTTGCCAAAATCTTTGCTATAGTACACTTGGCTCTCGCATATAATCGCTGACACATATTTAAGCGGCGTAATGTCGAAGGCTGGGTTCATAACGTTGACGCCTTCTGGAGCAATTTGATGAGAACCGATATGCGTAACTTCCTCAGGTTTGCGCTCCTCAATAATCACGTCAGATGCCTTGTGTGCCAGGTCGAAGGTGGATTTTGGCGCTGCCACATAAAACGGTATGCCATGCTCATGCGCTAACACTGCCACCGAAAAAGTGCCAATCTTGTTAACTACAGCGTCCTGAACAATGCGGTCGGCGCCAACAATAACCTTGTTTACAAGCCCCTTGTGCATGACGTAACCTGCCATGTTATCCGTTATCAAAGTAACAGGTATCCCATCGCGTTTAAGCTCATAAGCCGTAAGCCTAGCACCCTGCAACAGTGGCCGCGTTTCGTCAACGATAACTTTGATTTTTTTGCCTTGCTCCCAAGCCGCACGAATAACGCCAAGAGCAGTGCCATATTCCACGGTCGCCAACTCGCCTGCGTTGCAATGTGTCAAAATTGTGTCACCGTCCTTGATGAGTGCTGAGCCGTTTTTGCCGATTGCATGGTTCTGCGCCGCGTCTTCATCAGCTATTTTCTGCGCTTCCTCGATGACTGCTGCTTTCAGTTCTTCAACGTTTCCAGAAAAACCTCGCGCTTTGTTTAAGACCCGGTCTACACCCCAAAAAAGGTTCACGGCTGTTGGTCGCTGACGTTTAATAACTGCACCTGCATCCTCCAGCTCAACCAGTAATTTTTCTTTACTATGTGCTTTTGAATGATAAGCTGCCAATGCAATGCCGAACGCTGCAGCCGCACCCAGCAGTGGAGCGCCTCGAACCCGCAGGGTTTTTATGGCTTCAGCCATTTGCTCAACTGTTTTGATTTCTAATGTGACTTCTTGAAGGGGCAGTTTAGTCTGGTCTAGAGTAATGACCGTTCCGCTGCGCCACTGTATCATCCGCATTTTTCATGTATCCCCAAATATGATTGTTATAATGCTTAGTTAGGAAGGGTTCTGTTAAAGATTTTCGATAACTATTGCTTAACCTTTGCATTAAGCCCGAAAGGTTGCCTAAGCTTGTGTTATTAAGCGTGGCTTTTATGTTGAGTTGTCAAAGGGCGATTTCAGATAAGTAACAACTTCAACTGGGGAGTCTTCGCCTGATTTCAATCGTTTCTTCCATTCTTCTCCGACAGCGATAAGCGAGAAAATGCCAGAAACTTCAGCTTTCGACTTCTTTACAAGGTTTACGAGCGCTTCCTGTGTTTCTCCGCTTTTAATCATGTCATCTACAATTAGTACGCTGTCGCGTTTCTTGATGGCTTCTTTGGGAATATAGAGTGTAACGGTTACGCCTGAATCTCTCCCTAAAATGTACGTTTCATCTAGGAAGGCTTTAACGCCGACTTCCTTGTTCCGCTTCGCAACAGTCAGATTAACTCCCAGCGCATTAGCAACCATGGTGGCTAAGGGAACCCCGTCAACGGCTGCGGTTAAAACTTTTGTAACTCGTTTTCCAGCAAAATTTGCAAGTGCGTGATTTGCAGCTTGCGAAAGAATGTTATAGTCACCTACAATTTCGGTATTGTCAAAATAGCCGGTTTCGTCAAATTTTATTCTGCTACGCAATTCTGCTTCTAAACCAACAATCTTGGTCAGCACTCGCCACAGTTGCTTGGCTCTTGTAGTGTTTGGTAGCACATGTCCTTTTGCGTAGCGGCTTAAAAC
>JBEKHJ010000093.1:0-6960 GCA_050012335.1 Bathyarchaeia archaeon | reverse complement strand
CTTTCAAAAGTGGGGTGATATCCCAGAAAACTACTCCTTTAAATTCGGGGATTCTTCGAACTTTTGATTTAAGGTCTAATGTTTTGTCAGTTTTGTTCATTTTTGCGTTTCTCCTTTAAACGAATGCTCCTTTTAGAGCTTGGTTGCATGCGCAATTGCATTCACTCGGTAGTTTAGCGACAGTTTCAGCAATTATGCGCTTAACATTTTCAATGTTTGTCTTCATTGCAGTAATTATATCATCTACACAGACTACATGATCCTTCCATACGTCGTAATCGGTTACGGTTGATATGGAAGCATAGCATATTTCTGCTTCTCTCGCTAAAACGCATTCAGGAACCAGCGTCATACCAACCACGTCTGCGCCCCATTGACGGTACATTTTGGATTCAGCTTTGCTGGAGAAGCGTGGTCCTTCTATGCAAACGTAAGTTCCTGTTTCATGCATTTTGATGCGCATGTTTTTAGCGACTGAGATTATAATTTTTCTTAATTCGGGGCACATTGGTTCAGCAACAGATATGTGGCACACCTTGTTTTCTGTGTAGAATGACTGTTCTCGCCGTGTGGTTCGGTCGATGAACTGGTCAACAAATACGATTTCGCCTGGATGATACTCTTCTCTTAGAGAGCCAACGGTTGAGGGTGCAAGTATACGTTTTACTCCAAGCTTCTTTAAAGCAAAAATGTTCGCCCTAACATTAATGTCCGTTGGTCTAATAGTGTGTTTTTTCCCGTGCCTAGGCAGAAAAGCCACGCATTTGCCAGCTAACTCACCAATGGTTATGGCGTCTGAAGGCTTACCGTATGGCGTTTCCACAGTAACTTCTTCAACGTTCTTGAGTAGTTTAGGGTCGTAGAGACCTGTTCCACCGATTACTCCAATTTCTGCTTTCATAAGCTTTTATCTTCAAGCGCTTGCCTTATAAAAATAGCGACAAGCAATGGTTGGTTTATGGAGGTTTGTGTTGCTTTTTGTGGTTGAATTTTGTCACTAAAAGTAGGGTAGGTCTAAGGGTGAAGCTTGAAGAACGTGTTTTGGGTTGTTTTTTGGTTTAGCGGTTGTTTTGGGGGTGGTTTGCTGGATGCTTCTATTTTGCTTTAAATAGGAAAAAACTTGTTGTAACATAGAAATTAAATGGGCACTTCAATATCGGATTGGCTTTTAGTAGGTGGATTCAAAAATTTAAGTAAAATGTCAAGTGAACTCTGCTATCTAAAAGTGTTAGCGTTTGTTCTGCTAATGATTGTTCCACGGGAGGAACAGTTTGTTCCATGATTAGAACTAAATAAGGCTCTAATTAATGTTAACTTGCTTGGGGGACGCTAATGGATCAACAAACACAGTCAAAAGGTTCATCGAGAGCCAAAATTATTGTACCCATAGTAATTGTTTCAATTTTATTATTCAGCGCTTTGGCAGGCGGTTTCTATCTTGGAAGCAACTTGACATCAAATAAAACATCAGAACAACCAACACCGTCTCCGTCGATCCCTTTGGATTTTGATTTGAATGTTTCCCCATCGTCTGTCACGGTTATGCAGGGAAACAGCGTAGCGGTCAATGTGTCAGTTGCTTATTTGCAGGGTTCTTCAGAGAACGTAACAGTAAATGCGGTTGGTGTTCCAGATGGTGCCACATGTGCCTTCAGCCAGTCGGAGGGTACACCTGCCAACGGCACCGACTTCAATTGTACGCTCACAATTCAAGTTTCAGAGGCAGTGCCAACCAGCTCTTATCCAATCATGGTTAATGCCACATCAGACAACGGCAAAATACACACATGCAACTTCACTTTGTCCGTGTTGAGTGCAGAAGTCAAGTTGACTGGTTTGATTAGCGGTGGGAGAGCAATGCCATCAGAAATTATATTTGAGGAACTTTCGCCAACGGGTGCAACGGTTCAGACATTTTCAGCACCAATAAATTATGGAACATTCGGTGTACCAACTTACAGTATCACGCTTCCAAACCAGCAGTTTTACGCCGTAAGTATAAAATCTTACAACTTCACATATCACTATGTTTTACCATACGGGATTTCTGCTGGAGTAGGGGTAACTTCGCTGGACTGCCAATTCAGTTGAGGATAATCAAGATACTTTTCCTATAGTCACGGAAACCGTTTGGGTTTGCCCATTTCTTATTACGGTGAAGCTTTCGGTTTGTCCTGGCAAAGTGTGTTGTTCGAGATAGGAGAGCAAGTCGTCTGTGTTGGTTATTCTGGCGCCGTTGATGGCTGTTATTATGTCGCCGCCTAAAATTACATTTGAACCCAAGATTGAAGCTTGAGTGCTTCCGCCTTTTATCCCGTTGTTTGAAGACACGGTTTCTACGAGCCAGCCATAAGTTACGCTTGTTCCCATTGCCTGTGCAATCTGGTAGTTCATGTCTGTGCCCACTGCGTTGATTGTTGGATGCTGACTGTAGGAACCAGACGTGACCAGCGAGCTAAGCTCACGTATTATGGTATCTGATGGAATGGCAAAACCTAAGCCCTGAGAGTTACTAATATCCGCGGTAGTTATGCCGACAACTTCGCCTGCGTAATCGAGAAGTGGACCACCAGAATTGCCTGGGTTAATGGCAGTGCTTGTTTGAATTATGTCGGGGATTGTTTGGCCAGTACTGCTTGAGCTTGATTCTTCAGTTATTGTTCTTCCTAATGCGCTGATTACGCCTGTAGTTAATGTTCCTGATAAGCCATAAGGTGAACCAACTGCAACAACTGGTTCTCCTACCTGCAAAGTATCTGAGCTAACAAGTGTCAGAGGGGTTAAACCGCTGGGCATTGGAGTTATGGTAAGGGCTGCGAGGTCAGCTTGGGGGTCTGAACCTAACACTTTTGCTGGGTAAGTATCTCCATCTGCAAATGTTACGGTTTCGTTGATTGCGTCTTGTATGACATGGTTGTTTGTGACAATGACCAATTGATTGTTTACCGAAGTGATGAATCCCGAACCTTGCTGCAAAGTATAACCTACTAGAGTACCAAATATATTGTATACAGGTACAAGGTCTTGGATTACAACTACTGATGATTTAACTTCCTGATACAGGCTTGAAAGCGAAACATTGGAGCTGATTATGTACGTGGCGTTTGGGTACGAGAAGTAGGTGGCGTTTTGAGAATAACCTTGCAGTTGAGCTTGCATACTGCTGAGTTTACCGTTGAAATCTGAGTAACTTACTGCGTAGCCGATTAAACCTCCTGCAACCAAGCCTACGAGGAGGAGAACCACGATGATAACTACTGGAAAACGCTTAGTTTTTTGCGGCTGCGGAATTGGAATTGGAGGGATAGACGGAGCTTCCATAAATAATCCTCAAATTTTAAAAAAATGATTTAGGCTGAGAAAGGTTCATCACTTGAGTAAATTGGTTTTTTGCAAGTGGGACACGTATCGTCACTCATTTGAATATTGCTTCCGCAATGTGGGCATGTATGGTTCTTTTTCATTAAATGCGTACCTTGCTTCTCGTTAATTATTTTTCCGTCTTTGAGTAGGAGCATTCGTTCAGTATGGTGTGCGGCTTGACCGTCATGCGTGACCATGATTATAGTAGTGCCTTGCGTAATGTTGAGGTTGGCAAGCAACTTGATGATTTCTTGCTTATTTTGGCTGTCTAAGTTTCCTGTAGGTTCATCTGCAAGAACTATAGCTGGGTTATTTGCTAAGGCGCGTGCGATTGCTACTCTTTGCTGCTCTCCAGCGCTGAGGCGTTGTGGCCTGTGTCCTTCTCTTCCTGAAAGGCCAACCATTGCTAAGAGTTCGCTTGCTCGTTTCTTTCGTTCGCTTTTTGATTTGATTCGTCCTTCCATGGGTAACTCGACGTTTTCTCTAGCGTTTAGGTATGGCAATAGGTTGAAGGTTTGAAATACGAAACCCATTTTGTCTCTTCTAATCTTGTAAAGCTGGTTTTCCGGGAGCTTTGTAACGTCAATGCCGTCTAGTAGAACTTGACCGCTAGTTGGCTTATCAAGGCAGCCAATAACATTTAGCAGTGTGGTTTTGCCAGAGCCTGATGGACCCATGATTGCAACAAACTCGCCAGCGTTTACCGTAAGACTCAGATTAGATAAGGCTGGAACATTGCGTTTGCCAAGCGAATAGGATTTGCTTAGTTTTTCTATTTGTAGTACTGGTTTACTCATACCTCATCGCCTCCGCTGGTCTTATTTTCGCCGCTCTCCACGCAGGATATAGACTGCCTAATGTTCCAAGCAAGATGGCTGCACCGAACGCCAACAGTATAAGCTCAGGACTCAACGTCGCTACTGATAATCCACTAATTCTCGTAGTGCCTGAAATGATCACAGCGCCTGCAGCTGACCTGCTTCCTATGCCAACGCTCGGAAGCAAAAGTGCCGAAAGCGTGGGTGCTGCTATGCTGCCTATTGCAATACCAACTACACCGGCAATCATACTTAACAGAATACCTTCAAGCATAAATTGGCCCATCACGGTCAAGTTGCTAAAGCCAATCGCTTTAAGCGTGCCAATCTCTTTGGTTCTCTCCCTTACAGTATAGAGCATGACAAATAATACTATCAAGCTTGTTGCTGCAACCACCACGATAATTTCTTCAACTGCAGTTGAATATGTTTGACTATCAGATGCTTGCGCATTCGCCAGTTCAGTATTATAGGTCGATTGCAAGGTTTGAAGCTGGTTTAAGCGGTCTTGATCTGTAGTAACTGTAAGCTCTGGATGCACTGAACTTATGGAGGTGGCTACCTGCGATACAGCATCACTGTTTTGGGCAAAGACTGTGAGACTAGTTATGTATCCAGTATTGTTAGTTATTGCTTGAGCGTCGGAAAGGTTCATGTATAATGTTTGCGTGTCCGAAACTGCTGATGGGCTATAGATACCTACAACAGTAAAGGGTTGGTTTAAAATGGTAATTGTGTCGCCTACTCCTGCTTCGAAGTACGCTGAGTTGTTTTCGCTAAGCAAGACAACCCCGCTATCGTCTGGCTGTAAGTTGCTTCCAGCAGTAATATTTGTTGGCAGAATCGGATAGTTGTCTACGAGAGAAGCAGTCAGCGGGATGCCTTCAATCGTGTACTCGACATCGAGACGCGTGATGTCTCGCGTGTATCCGTTAAATGACAGGGTGGTCGTTACGTTTTGCCCTTCAGACGCTGTCAGTATAGGCTCGACAACTGCAACTCCAGAGATTGTACTATTGATATCAGTGTATAGGCTATCATTCATAGGACTTGATTGACCACCGCTAAATGCACCGCCACCAAACTGACCAGCCACGGTGCCGCCACCGAATTGACCAGGCGTAAAGCCACTTCTGTCAGATGCGCTACCGCCACCAAAAACAAAACTAGGACCAGAGCCGCTGCCGCCAGATCCACTACCGAAACCGAAACCTGAAAAACTTGGCGCAAGACTACAGTCTATTTGAGTTGCTGTTTGATTAATTGATGCGCTAGTTTGGCTAATAACGTTGCTTAAGTTTGATGCCACCGTGCTCGCTGTCTGCTGATTAGCCAAAACACCTGCAGGAATTGAAACCATAATTGACATGGAAAAGCCTAAAGCAATAATTACTAGTAACGATCGAATTTTTCTTCTTGAAATATTTCTTACTGCTCTACTTATGATTCCCATATGTTACACCTTTAATTTTTAATTTTAAAAAGGCAACCAAAAAGAGAATCGAAGGGGTTTTTTTATTTGGGCAGTTTTTGGGCTTATGGCCTTTATCATTTTCTATTCTCTTCTTGATTGCCTTTCTCTTCATACTGTTAAAGAGTTATTAAACAATTTTTCAAAATCTTACCCAAATCTAACCCTAATCATCCAAAGTCAAGAAAAATTTTAGCTTTATAATCAGGTTTATTAAAATCGCTAGAAAAAATTAACGGAAAGAAAAAAATAAATAAAAAAATGAAGGAGTTTACTTATCGATTTCTGTAACTGTTAAAGTTACAATCTTTGTTACTTTTGCTTGATCAAGATCCACTACCACGAATGCTCTGCCAGTTGTGCTTTGCAAAATTACATCTGCAGTTGAGGCTTTGGTTACTACGTTACCGTTTCCGTCAATTACTGTGCTGATTACTGGTCTAACTGAAGTTATGTTGTAGCCTTGGTTAAGCAGGTTTTGCACGTCTGAGTCACTTTTTGCTATATTAGTTACGTTCTGTGTAAAGTCAGAGCTTACTTGGATGGCACCAAATCCTCCAGGCATCATTGCGCTGGAAAAGTTTCCTCCGAATCCTCCGCCCATTCCCATTCCTCTAGGACCTCCGAATCCCATGTACCCGTTGTCAAAGAAGCCGCCAATGTTAGTCGCGTTTACAGACGAAAGCGTCGACTCCGCATCAGACGCAACAGCGCTGCTCGAATCGGCTTTAACAGTTGATTGCATAGCAAGTACCAGTGAAGCAGCGATTACAGCTACAACTACTACTGAAATTAACGCTAAAACTTTGATTTTTCTATTCATTCCCTGATTTTTCACCTCCTGTTACCAAAAAATCTGTTAACAATAAATTATTATTAAACAATTTTTCAAGATTAGACCCAAATTTACTCCTAATTTTAACCTAAACTTGTGTATCTTGGCATTTTAAAAGAACACATTTATTACTTCAGTCAGATTTAAAGTGACAAAGAATCTCTTCACACTCGGAGCCCGTATAAATGTCTATAAATGCCCGCTCGTTAAAATACTTGCTAGGATGGCTAATCGCAGGAACGAGAGGCGGACCAACTCGCGCAAAAATAATTAAGACATTAAAGGAAACTCCGCAGAATGCAAATCAGCTAGCAACTGCGCTAAAGATGGATTATAAAACTATGAGGCATCACCTTGTAGTTCTAGAGAAAAACAAAATAATCACTTCTGTCGGCGACAGGTACGGCGCAACCTATTTTCTATCGCAAACAATGGAAGACAATTACGTATTGTTTGAGGAGATTATGAAGAAA
>JBEKHJ010000092.1:0-7044 GCA_050012335.1 Bathyarchaeia archaeon | reverse complement strand
CTAACAATGCGCCACTGGACGCTGAAAATGCTGCCTCAGAAATTCCTTCAAAAACTGCAGCAACCAGCAGTGCTATCGGATCTTTGGTAAAGGCAAAAATGGCAATTATTATTCCCGCTATCACGTTGCCTAAAATGAGCGTTTTCTTCCTACCGTACTTATCTGCGGCTACTCCTAAAGGAATGCTTGCCATGAAAGTTGCTACGCCCATCGTTGTTACAACAATTCCCATAAAAGCATAGGACAAACCCTGAACAGAAGTTAGAAAATAGGATATGTCCGTAAAGAACATCCCGTAAGCAACGGCTGGCAATACCGACTGATAGATCAGGTATTTTGCCTCTTGTGACAATCCTTGATAGCTGCCAAACACCATTATTCATCCTGATTCTTCTGAGGACCCCATCCATTTCCATTTGCTCGCCTCGAAACTAACGAGGAGAGAACCATTCAAGTTTGAAACGATTTTAAGCGTTTCTACTTTTGTGCTTATTTACCTTTTCAACGCCGACAAAAAAACTGTACATCGTGAAACGTATATTCGCCGCGATTAATTTTGGAAAACCAAAAAAGGAAAGATTGAGCGATTTATCACCAGCACAGTAAAGTTTGGCAATTGAAGCAGGTATCCTGCGTGAAAAAAGTGATGAGTTGAAAATACTTGCTGTGTTTTAGTGCCATTCTTTGCTTGGCACGCTTCCAACAAAGATTATTTTACCTAAAAATCCAAATATGAAAACGTACTAATATTCAGGTTTGACCCGAAATGACCATTGTCGAAAAACTGATGTCACGCGTAAACGCTCTCCTTAAAGAGCGGGGACAAAAGGCGCTGAAACTGGCGCAACAAGCAGTTTCGCAAGAAAAGACACCTTACGAACCCTTGGGCGACGCCTTGAACTATTTTATGAGGGAAGTCTGGTTTGACTTTATGCACCCTGCACTGATGTCTCTTGCATGTGAGGCTGTGGGCGGAAATCCGGACGAAACAGTTCAGGTGGGAGCCGCGTTCGTACTGCTCGCGGGAGGCGCTGACATTCATGACGACATAATAGACCAATCAGCAACCAAAGGCGGCAAGCCCACGGTTTTTGGGAAATTCGGCAAAGACATCGCCCTACTCGCCGGCGACGCATTGCTATTCAAAGGCTTATACATGCTACACGAAGCCGTGAGAATACTGCAGGAGGGCAAGAGGAACCAAATCCTTGAATCTGTAAGACAAGCCTTTCTGGGTATAAGTAGTGCCGAAGCAAAAGAGACAAGCTGCAGAGGCAGAGAAGACCTGACAGGACAGGAATACTTTGGCATAATAAAAATGAAAGTCGCCGTTGCAAAAGTTACCACCGGAATTGGGGCTATCTTAGGGAACGGAACCTCGGAGGAAATCGAGATGTTAAGCCATTTTGGGGAAACCTTTGGCATTCTGAACACTGTTAGGGACGAATACATAGATGTATTCGAAGCTGGCGAACTGAGAAACAGAGCAGAAAACGGATGTCTGCCTCTTCCGATTCTTTTAACGTGTCAAGATTACGAGAAGAAAAACACAATTCTCCAACTCCTTAAGCAGCCCGCGACAGATGAAACGATGGAAAAAATTCTGGAAATAACAATGGATTCAGATGAAACTCGGAAGTTTACAGCAGAGATGCGCGGGCTAATGGAACAAGAACTTCAACGAATGTCTGGCCTTCAAAACTGCCGAGCAGAATTAGCTCTACTTCTACAGGCTTCCCTGGAAGATATATAACCTAACATATACCTTCTATTCAGGAAAAGAAAAAACAGAATAGAAGCAAATTTAAAGCCAATTACCTGCTCTTATAGGTACCGGTTTATTTTTCATTAAGCGCCTTCTCCTTTCTGTACATCTGTACAACAGATGTGCTTTATATAATTTGTGGAAAACCCTGTGTCGAATAAGTATTTTCAGTATGAATTATGAATGCCTAATGCTTATTTCTTGAGTAAGTTAAGAGAGGATTAACGGCATGAAACCCGATGTTTAAGGTGCAAAGTCCCAGCGAATTCCGAATCGGAACTATGAACACTTTTAGAAGCATTATGTTAGTTGTTAATCCGCTCATTTGGTACTCCGCATTAATTTTTTTCCTACAAAATACTCTTGCGCAACTATCGTCAAATGGCACTTTGACTAACACTGACGTAATTTTGGTTTGGTGTCTTCATTTTTTAGGAATTATATTTGCTGCGCTGGTTGGGGGTTCTTTAACAAAATATTTTGAAAGAAACCGATTTCTCATGAGTTGGATGGCATTAGGTACGATTTCGTCAATCACACTTTTCGCTATTGGTGCTGCAACCTCCGTACCAATTCTCGGGTTAATTGTCCTCTTGCTTGGAGTTTCTCTCGGACTTGGAATGCCCGCCTGCATGGAATACTACACCGACAGTATTCAAATTGAGAATAGGGGAAGAATAAGTGGACTAATAATGCTACTCTCAGGTATCGGCGTTTTCGTTGTCACCACGTCTTCGCCTATGAGCCCGATAGCACTGGGTATTATTCTGGCTGCATGGCGACTGACTAGTATTCTAGTCTTCTACTCTTTCAGATCATTAAAAACAACTCACCTGTATGAAAAAGAATCTCCCTCTTACAAGCGCGTGTTAAGTCAACAATCTTTCATCTTGTACTTCATCCCGTGGGTAATGTTTTCCCTAGTAAACTACTTATCCGCCTCAGTACAGGTTGAAATCTTGGGAAGAAGCACAGTTGCAGTTATTACAATAATTCAAAGTATCATGACTGGTATTTTCGCAATTATTGGGGGTTTTCTTTTGGACTCAATAGGACGGAAACGAATAGCCATTAGCGGATTTGTATTGTTAGGCATTGACTCAGCAACTTTGGGCCTGTTCTCTAATAAAATATGGGCAAATTATTTCAGTGCGGCAGTAGACGGAGTTGCTTGGGGCTTCCTTTTAGCGATTTTCATAGTTACAATATGGGGCGATTTAAGCAAAAACGCAAAAAGCAGCAAGTACTACGCCATTGGTGTGGCGCCGTTTTTTGTTTCGAAGCTTTTGGGTCTCACTGTAGGAATACCTATGTCCAGTTTTATTCTGAACATTGCTGGCCAAAATGGACTTTTTTCGTTCTTAGCTTTCTTCCTGTTCATAGCAGTGTTACCTCTCGTTTATGCGCCTGAGACTTTGCCTGAAAAAACCATGAAAGATAGAGAGCTAAAGAGTTACGCTGAAAAAGCTCAGAAAATCAAAGAAAAATACTCTTAAGCGTGCCTTCAATCTAAAGTAAAAGCATGTTCTTCCACGTGATACTGACAACGGAATGCAATTTGCAGTGCAGGTACTGCTTCGGCGAATCCTTGGACGATTTTGACGAGGACTTCGGCGACATAGAAGTGGACTATGACTTACCCAGCAAAGTTAACTACAACGTGGACTTGCTGGAGAGACTTTGCCGAAAAGATCCCGAGTGCGTCTTAACCTTTTACGGGGGTGAACCCTTGCTTTGCACCGATAAAATCAAGCAAATAATGGATAATGTTAAGCCTAAGCACTTTATGATTCAGATAAATGGTTTGCTGCTTGACAAGTTGGAGCCAAAATACGTTAACCGTTTCCACACTATGCTTGTTTCCATAGATGGTGAAGAAGCCTTAACTGATTATTACCGTGGAAACGGAACCTTCCGCAAAGTCATCGATAACCTGAAATTAATTATGAAGAACGGTTTTAAGGGAGAATTAATCGCAAGAATGACAGTCATGGAGCAAACCGACATCTACAAACAAGTCCGATGGCTCTTAGACAACGATGAATTCTCTTTTTCCTCAGTGCATTGGCAACTGAACGCTGGTTTCTGGCGAAACGATTATAGAAGGCGCAACTTTGAACAGTGGACAAAGACAAGCTACATTCCTGGCGTAAAAAAGCTTGCAGAGTTCTGGGTAGATCAGATGGAAGAGAGAGACGTTGTTTTGAAGCTTTACCCTTTGCTGGGCATCGCCGATTCGCTTTTGCATGAAGAGAAAAATTGTCTCTTGCGTTGCGGTGGAGGCTGGATAAACTATGCTATCCAAACTGATGGTTGCATTATTCCTTGCCCAACAATGTGGGGTATGAAAAAGTACTACCTAGGTCACATCGCTGAAACAGATCCATTAAGCCTTGGAAAGATACTCGTAAACAATACGCCTTGCACAGAATGTAATGTTCTTGGTGTTTGCGGAGGGCGTTGTCTCTATGCTAACGTAACTAAACGTTGGAGCGACCAAGCCTACGCTGAAGTTTGCAACACTGTAAAGGGTTTGATAAGATCTGTTGAAGGTCAGTTGCAAAGAATCAGAAAACTCGTGAACAACGGTACGATTAGCTTAGCAGACTTTGATTACTTCAAATACAACGGTTGCGAAATCATTCCTTGAGTCGTGAGGCGTCCTCAGCTTTCTTTTTGGCCGCTAAGCGCCATCTAAGCTGAACCTGAACTCTCTGGATGTAGCTTTGACGTTCTAGAGAAACAAGGCTGCGGTGGACTGAAGCGTATTCCTTTGATTTATAGGACACAATTCTGCCGAAAATCAACTCTGCGATTTCCTTCGTCGTCATGTCAGGTTTAATTTGGAGGAACTCCATGATTTTCTTTTGATTCTTTGACATGCCACCCATTCAGTACACCTGACCGCGAAATTGTCCCTTAAACGCATTACAGTTTCTTATAAACTACATCTTTTTCTTTTACTGGCTGCACCACTTTTAATCCTATGCTTTGTCCCCCCTCGGCTCGTTGGATAGCTTTGCGGTCTATTTGCATGGATTCCACTGTTTGTTCAAAGTCGGTTGAGGGCCCTTTGATAAGTATGCGGTCTCCAACAGCTAGGGGCAATGATAATTCTAATACCGTCACGCTAATTTTGGAGAAGAAATGCGTTACATGTCCAATTTCTATAATATCTTCTTCACTCAAGTGTTTCGCCTCTTGTATATTACTATAGTTGATGTCAATAAAAGATTTGCGTTTTATCTAGTAAATAGATTAATTTTTCAGGTTTGAAACATAATGTTGAGGGTTTTTTTCTAAATCCAAAAAACTTCCTTTCAAGAAAACGAGCCGTTTTGCTTGCAATTTGAAGATGGAAAATTGAATAGTTATTTTTACCATCCTGAAGTTGCGTCGTCACCAGTTTGCTCCAAAGCTTTCTTTTCTTCGTCGCCAATGTCCAGAGGTATATTGACTTGATGATGGCTTTCTTCAATTATTTCTCTTTTCTTCTTTCGCTGTCGAATAGTAAATTGACCTTTCTTTTTCTCTTCCACGAAAACTGTCACCTCCTAAAAGCTAAGAAAAAAGGGCACCTGATCAATGAAAAAACGGTTATTTTTTTAGTTTTACCTTCACTGACCATTCAAGCTTGTCTGTTAAGTCTGCTGCATCCATGTTTATGTTGTTGTTTTTTAGGTAATCGGCAAGCATTTGTTCAACTCTGTTCCAGACATCTTCAGAATCTAGTTCTTCAACAAGCATTCGTCCAACGTTCTCGCAAATTTCCATTCCTTGCTTATCGCTTATGTTTAATGTTTCCATAATGTTTTTCACCCTAAGGAGTAGCGGGAAATTTGCCGTATTAACATGCGTGACTGTGCAATAACAGCAACAAATCTACTTTTTCGTTTGAATAAAACTTAGAGTATGAACAAAAATGGGAATATTCGTCTGTTTAGAGACGGTTGACGGACAATTCTTTGACTCGGGTTTCAATGAATTCGGCTACTTTTTGCTCGCTAAATCTTCTTTCATCTTCCTGTAACTGTAGCTGCTCTTTCACCATATTCAGGAGTTTTTCAACGTTTACGGGCTTGATTAAGTATGCGTCTGCGTTCTTGTTTAGGGCGGCTACAGCGTTTTGCATTGAGGGGTAGCCTGTGACCATTATTTTGCGGGTATGTGGCACGGTATCTTTTATTAGTTTTAGTAGTTCTACGCCTTCCATGTCGGGCAATCGGATGTCTAAGAGCGCTATGTTGTAGGCTTTTTCTTTCGTTTTTTGAATGGCTTCGCTTCCGGTAGCCGCTAAATCCACAATGTAACCTTCGTCTTCAAGTATAGCTTTCATCGTTTTTCTTATGCTTTCGTCATCGTCGACAACGAGTATTCTGGCATGTTTATCCAAACTTTTTCACCTCCAATTTCAGGTTCGCGTTTAATTGGCAAAGTAACCGTGAAGGTTGTTCCTTTGCCTTTGGCTGTTTTAACCGTTATTATTCCTCCATGCGCTTCAATGATACGTTTGCATATGGCTAAGCCGAGGCCCATGCCCTGTGCTTTCGTAGTGAACAATGGTGAGAAAATCTTTGGTAAAATTTCGTTAGAAATGCCTGTGCCAATGTCCGCGAAAGAGATTTCCAAGCTGCCATTTGCTTCTTTGCTGTCAATCGTTATTTTGCCTCCGTTTGGCATTGCATCGATGGCGTTTTTTATGAGATTTATGAAGACGCGTTCTATTTTGTCTGGGTCAACGTTTAGGTGTTGCTCGTCTGGAATGAGGTTTAGAATTTCCACTTTTGCTGGCACTTGCACCATGTCTAAAGCTTCAGATAGCACGTTTCGTGGTGAACTTTCTTGTAGCTCTAAACGGATTTCTTTTGAGTAATCAAAAAGGTCGCTGACGATTTTGTTCGAGTGTTCCACGCATTTGCCGATTGTTTCAAGCATTTCTTTAGCCTGGGCTTCAGAAATTGTGGCACCTTTCGTTTTCAAGAAATAAGCAGCGTTTTCGATTCCTGTCAACGGGTTGCGCAGGTCATGACCAACCATTCCTGCTAATTCGCCGATAGCAGCAAGTCTTTCGGACTTGACTAGTCGAAGCTGCGCCTCTTCCAGCTGCTTGGTTCTTTCTTCAACCAGTTTTTCGAGTTTCTGAGAATACTGAGCCAGTTTGTTTTGCAGATTTTTCTTTTCAGTAATATCTACTGCTACCTCTATTGCTGTTTCGACTTTGCCGTCAGCGTCTTTTATTGGTGTTGCAATGAGTTCAACCCAGTATGGATTGCCTTTGA
>JBEKHJ010000091.1:0-7176 GCA_050012335.1 Bathyarchaeia archaeon | reverse complement strand
TCAAAGAACTTAGGCAAAGAACTTGTAACTAAAATTCTGAGCACCGAGAAAATAGCGGCAACAGCCTAAAATATCAATTTAATTTTAAGAGAAATTAATGCTAATTATATTACTTTAGGTAGGATAATATCAAGCAGTTCATGTCAATCAATCCGCCGACCGCTGGCAGCACAAACGGTTACAAGATTAATCATAATAATGCTTTAGTAATGCGCTAAGGTTTGCTGAGGCTCTGGAACATTCTTTAGGAGAAAAAGAATGTAAATGCTAATCACGATTGCTATGGCTAACATCGTGAATTTTAACCAGAGCCTTCTCAGCCCCTATCTCTTCTCCATTGCTTTTAAGACTAAAAAAGGGGAAAGTGGATTTTTTGGTTGCGAGGTTTTTATGGTCGCTTTCTGAGCATCAGCATAATCAAAGCGCCGATTATGACGATTGCAATAATTATGGCGACTGTTGAAATGGTGAAGTACATTTCTGTCGGTGGCAAAACGGTCACTGGATATGGAGATGCTGTTGGTGCAGCTGGGTCAACTGCGAAACTTGTTTCTGCGTATGATGGCCAGTAAGATTCAGAACCGGCGAACGTAGCGATCACAGTGTACTTGCCTGGGATATCAGGGGTCCATTGTAAACTAAATGTACCGCTCGCATCACTCGTGGTGTTGCCGATGTTTCTATAGTTGCCGTTTGCATCTATGACGTCTATGGAAACTGGAACTCCGGTTGCGTTTGTTGGTTCTGGTTTCTGCATGTACACGTACTCCATCCATTGACTCATGCTAGCGTCAGAAACAGCTGGAACGCCATATGGGAAGTCTGCTTTAACTGTTGATTGCTGTGTGCCCGCGGAAACGTCCAAAACTGTACCTCGTATCACTAAGCCAGATCCTTGTGTAATATCAGCCATTGGTGCTTCCACTGTCATGGCGCTGGGTCCTTTGCCTACAGTGTAAATTTGCATATCATAGCAATTGAGGTATACAAAGGAATCGTCTGCAACAATGTCATATTGACCAACGTACATACCTGTGCCCCAGCCTGTCAAAGTCCATATTTCAGTGCCAGTAGTAGCATTTATGCAGCGGTATTCAGAGCCTTTATACCAAGGCGAGTTAGGCGAGTGCTCAGTGGTTCCTAAGTACACCTTTCCGTCAGCAATTACGTCTACGAAGATTGGGTAGTGACCGTAAGCCGTTCCGAGGCCTGCGTAGGTGCTGTTTCCTGATCCGCCGTTACCATAAGTCCACTCTAGGTTGCCAGTTGCGTCATCAATGCAGTAGAGTATTCCGTCGAAACCAGCGGTGTATAGGTTGCCGTAAGCACACAGTGTGTCTTCTCTGACTGTGTCCCATTTCACGACTGCTCTTTGGTTAGTCCATTTTTGACTTCCATCAGCTAAGCTGTAGCCGGTAAGTAGCAGTGTTTCTTTGTCTTCCGTAACGAATGTGCGTGCTATGTTGTCGACTGCGATTATTTGCCTTGTTTCATTGTTTGGCGCTATTGGGTAGGATTTTGTCCAAAGTACTTGCCCTTTTGTTGCTGGGTTGAGACTTATTGCTGTGACGTTGTCGCCTGTTTCGAGTGTTCTTGGGCCTGTTCCAAGGCTTCCCTGAATTCCAATCGCTACATCATTGAGGTAAGCATCTCTGTAGACGTTCCACACCACTGATCCGCTAAGTGACGGAATTGAAACGTTCCAGTCATATGAAGGATTTGTGGAAGTTGCTAGCATTGAGGACACTGCTACCCAAGCGGTGCCGTTCCAGTTCCAAGCGTTGCCTGCGCCTGCTGAAGTTGTTGGTTTAGCTGGTGTTAACGGTACGTTTGCGTTAACTGATCCAGAATACCAATTCGTGGGGGTGAAAGCGTTATTCCAGCCTAATACGTCGGATGAATTCCATTGCGATAGATAGTACTGTGGAACGGTTGTGCTTCCGCAGTTGGTCAAGGTGTAAATGAGTAATTCACCCTGTGAACCTGCGACTGATACTGCTGAGCCAGTTGATGCAGCTAGGGTTGCAGCTTGTGTTGTGCCTGAAGGTACATAGGTGACGTTCATCGATGTGAGGACGCCTGTTCTTGGGTCATATCCTCGCCAAGCGGTAATTGTGTTAGGAAAGGTTCCTAAAGATTGTGTAGCGATCAGTAGGCCGTTGGGTAGTACTCCATGCTGGTTTCCTGAATCGAAAGATGGCAGATAGCCAAATGTAGGTACAAGAGAGACTCCTGTTGCTGAGCAATTTATGCGCCAAAGTTCTTGACCTGTCCTGATGTCTACTGCTACGTAGTCGCCGCCGCTGCCTCCGTTGCCGTATGGTTCCTGATAATAGACGTAGCCTTGCATGACTATTGCGTTACTGAATCTAACGTTGTATGATCCACCCATGTAGTAGGTTTCGCCAGGGATTTGGGTGTAATTGCCTCCGACGACTCCGCCGAATTGTAGCGCCTTTGACCACATTACGTGCGCGCTGTTTGGTGCTATTCCGTCTGGTTGATATCTACCATAGCCTGCGCCACCAGTGACTGTAGCACCGGTGCGTATCCACGGTTGATTTAGCCAGTTAGAGGAGATAGCGTACCAGTTTGTGTTCTGTCCTTCTATGGGTCTTGCCCAGTATTCAGTTGGAAGCGGATAGCCAGTTACGGGCGAAGCTACTGGTTCTTGCTGCACAGTGAGTGTCGTTGTTGCGGTTGCAGCTGCGAAAGTGTCGTTTTGGTAGTCGCCACTCCAAGTGTACGTTTGCCCAGCATAGTCAAACTTGAATGTGTAGTTGCCAACTTGAGTAGGGGTATATGTGGAAAACTCTATACCTGTTGAGTCACTAATGACAGCCCAAGTCTTCGTTTCGACTGTTCCGTCAGGCTTCGTAATAGTTAACGTATAACCATGGCGTCTAATATCGTTCGTCAAAGCTGCGCTGGGCATTGGCAAATCAACCCAAATGTAAACTTGCACTGTTTGACCGACGCCTACAGGGCTAGGTGCAACCTCAACATAGGCGAAAGAGGGAATATTCCATGCAGGCGAATGAGCATTAGCAGCAGGCAAAGCAACAAGTGGAAAAGCAATAGTTAGTGTCAGAAATAAAGCAATCATAATAGCTGTCTTGTCTTTAGCATTTTTCATTTTCTTTTTTCTCCTTAAATTTATGTGCTTACCATTAAAGCTTTTACTATATAACATTTTTTCAATTACAGAAGCAAAAAAGAAAGAAACTGAACCTCTTCTAGCAACAAAGGTACAAAAACAGGATAGAAAAGATTTAATATTCTGATTCTCTTTGAGATTAAGATTTCAAAGAAGGGTAGCGAATTGCGAAACCGAACAACAATAGATGTAACTGATGCGAAGATTTTGAAGACCCTTTTAATGGAATCTCGCACCAGCTTCACCGAAATCGCCGAAAAATGCAAAATCTCAGTCGGAGCTGTGAGAAAGCGGTACAAACGCTTGTGGAAATCAGGCATAATCAACGGAGAAATAATGCAAGTAAACCCAATCAGCGTAGGATACAAATGCATCGTCAACATAGGAGTCACAACAGCTAAAGAAGACGAGAGTAAAGTCATAGAATTCTTGAAAAGCAAACCTTACGGCTGCGTGGTATTTAAAAACCTTTTCGAAAGAACAAACGTCGCCACCATTATCAGCTTACACGAATTCGAGGAACTATCGGGAACAATGCGAGAAATAGAAGCTAATCCATTAATCAAACACGCGAATGCCTTAATTTGGAGCAAAACATCAGGCTTAGACCACCCAGAAAACTTGATTTTGACACCTTCATTTAGTGAAAACGAAACAGAGCAACATCCAAAACCCGATACAACTAACCTTGAAAAAGCAAAAATCAACAAAACAGACAGCCAAATCGCCAAAATACTCTCACAAAACAGTTGCACCCCATTCACAAAAATCGCAGAAGAACTCGACATCTCAACCAAAAACGTGATACAAAGATACAACAAGCTCAAGGGAACCGTGCTAGCAAGCTCCACAATAACTGTTAACCTGAAAAAACTCGGATACAACGCGATGGCGCATTTACTTATAAAAGTTGCAAACAGAAGCAAGACGCCAGAAATCTTGGCCAAAATGCTTCAGATACCAAACCTAATAACAGTTATGGAGCTTTTCGGCGGAGAATATGATCTGTTTCCAATAATAGTTCTGAGAGACTATGAAGAATTATTTAGATTAAAAGAACAAATTAACACAATACAGGGTATCGAACAATCAGACATGATTTTGTCCGAGCCTTATTACGCATGGCCACTAAACTTGTTCACCTCACTACTCGATCAAGCTTCTTGATAAACAAATAACAACAAGGGAAACTGTCATAGAAATTATTAGAACATGGCAATCACAATGGCCAATTTTTGCTTTCTAGTTTACATTATTCTTAATCTCCCAAATTTTTATTTGAACGAGAACTTAAAAGAGAAAATATGCCCATTCAATGCTCAGTTTACTTAGTCAATTTATAAATTAGATTGAAAAGTCGGTACTGACAATAAATAGCTATATTTGTTGAACCAACAAAATGTAAATTATCCGCAAAAAGAAAAAAAGACGAAAAACTCTTTTTGAGAGCAAATTTGGGGTTTCACGTTTTTAACCATCCTAGTTTGATGAATGTGTAGGCTACGAATGCCATGCTTATGCTTATTATGAAGCTTACTTGCCAAAGATAAGCTCCGTAAGGTGCATCAAGCAGGTTCATGCCAACCAATCCGCCAAGCGCCTCTCATCGAAGATGTTTGTGTAACAGCACAGTCACATAGACATAAATCGCATCCACAGGCTAAAAGGATGGTGTTTTTAATGGAAAAGAAAGAAATGCTAGCTGAAATTAAAGAGAAAGTCAACGCCATAATCATAAAAGAATTCAGCAAAGACGGCGCAATGATGCAGTACAATTCGATGGGTGAAGTTAAAGGAAGATATCACGGCAGCCACATCGAAACCGTTGACGTCATGCTAAAAATGGATGGCTCAAACGAGTGGGAAGTCCGTGCAATGGAAATGACCAAAGAAGGCGACGTCGTAATGATAAGTGGCAAAGGCTCAGGAAAACAAGAAAGCGCAATGACCGGCAGCTTCAAAGGCGAAGTCACATACATGACCAACTCGCCAAGGCTCAGTTGGCTAAACAACACTAAAGGCTGGATTGAAGGCATTATGGACCAAAAAAACAACGAGGCAACCATGAAAATTTACCAAGAAAAACCAATGGCAACCGAAGCCGTCGCAGCACCAATGATGTAAACGCAACAAGAAACGCAAAAAACAATAAAAAGCGACTTGCCTATCACTTCTTTACCTTTTCTTTTTCGCTATTTAGTATCTTTTAGCTTAGTGGGCAAATACTCATCAACAATATACGTTAAGCCATAACGGCTGAAAGCCTCTTGCTCCGCCTTACGCCTGATTTTTAGGAACAGCTTGATTTCCCGTTGCCACAATGGATCATTCTGGTACCTTGGGTCCTTCTGCAACTCGTATAGACGTTTAATGTCCATTTCATCCAACGGATCAGTAGGCAACTTATATTCAATGATGTCGCTTGCCCAAACTCCGCTCCACACAGCGTCAGGCGTATTTAAGTCGCGCAAATGCGCCGCATTCGCCGAACCAGAAATAATAACCTGTGCAATATGCATTCCCCACGGGTCACCATCAGTCAAAATATACACGGGTAAACCCAACTCGTCATGCAAGCGGCGGATGAAACTGCGAGTCTGCCTTGGCGCCTGCCCACCGCACGAAATCAAAAGCGACTTATGCTTGTTATGCACGTTTTCTTCGATAAATCTTGTAAACAAGGCGCCTTTCTCTATAGCGATGACTTTGTCGGCTTTCGTGTTAATGAACTCGGCTGAAGTCAACGCTGGACCAATCAACACGCCGTCCGGGTGGCTGGTTAAATTCAACGTTTTACCTTCATAGCCGGGAACGGTGTAGCCGATGGTTAAGTCGCCAAAAATGGCACTGCGCTCTTCAGGGAAAATGTTGAAATCCTCACGCGCGAAACCCGTCAGCGTCTCCAAGTCGGTGATGATGTTGTTGCTTTCCTGCTGGTCTGTGAAAGTCATCTCGTACGCTTGCGCCGAGTAATAAACATCCCTGAGCGTGCTGGTTTTGCGTTGACTCGTGAGCTCGTTGCTAAACATTGCTGCCCAAGCCAACTGCGTGAACGGTTTAATGTGGCGGATGTTGCGGGCGCTACGGCTAACGCTTTTATCCCCAAGAATGTACTGGCGAAGCGCTGGGTCATAGTTAATGTTCTCAGTGGAACGGCTTGGCATGTTAATGGTTGGGAAGACGCCTTGGTCTAGCTGATTGTAAATGTTAGTGCCAAACGCTCTTAGCCCATTGATGACCTCGTTTCTCCTTTCAACTATCTTAACTTTCTTCTGCGCCATACTTTTGCACGCTCTTCAATAACTTATCTATATCCGGAACACGTTCTTGCCCAGCCAACGTGGTGGAAAACTGGGCGATTTTGGGCAGGTACTTGCTGAAAATTCCCAGCCGCTTCTTCTCCATATGCACATGCTCCTGCCTTGATAGGAAATGTTGAAGCTGACGGGCAACCTCGCGCAGAGCGTTTGCCACTTCCCTGCGCACTTCGGGGCGGTCAGCAATGAATTCTTTCCCAACCGTCTTGTAGGGCACTTTTGTACTGCAAATGTGCACGACGATGGCGACGGGCATGTCAGGAGCAACCTTGTAGCGTCGCCAGTTCATAGAACAAATTACGCGGTAGGAAACATCGCTTGCCTCATCATACAATAGGGGGATTTTGTTGGCGAAGCGGTAAATCACAAAGCACCCGCGCTTAGGCACTCCACCGCCATACGCGATTGCAATTTCAATGATGAACGGGTGACCAGCATAAGTTGAGGGTTTACGCTGGTGAACCACAAGGTACTCAGGATTTAACTCCTTCACAACCCCAGCCCTAAGCAATTCCTCACCAAGCGGCGAGAGACAACTGGCATCAGGCGGCAAAAAATCCTTATACTTCTTTAAGTTCTGCATTAACCGTACAATTTCCTCGTGAGACAACCGTTTTGGATTCTTGGAACTAGATTGTGCTTCCTTCTCACATTGAGGGCAAATGGGTCGGTTCTCAATCCACTTTATTTGGTCATATGCAA
>JBEKHJ010000090.1:0-7197 GCA_050012335.1 Bathyarchaeia archaeon | reverse complement strand
GTCAATTTTTGTTCTAAGCTCTTCAACCTTTGATGTTAATTCTCCGAAGCGTTCACTGAAAAGCTTCATTAAATCTTCCTGCATACCTTCAAGATCGTGCAGTGCAACTATTGTTTCATCTTTCGCGATGGATTCTTTAATAGACATCATTCTTGCCTTGTAGGTTCCGGCAAGCTTTTCTCTTTCTTGCTCCGAAATTTTTCCTTCCGCTTGAGCTTCATACAAGCGGCGTAGTGCATCACTTAAAATCTCTCGTTCTAAATCTAAGATTCGCAGTTCATCTTTCGCGTTAAAAGCCGTTGTTGTTTGGACGCTTTTAGAAATTTTAAAGGGTAAACCAGCATACTCAAGGCTTGAATCGCCTATTTTTTGAGACTTTTTCTGCGGAGCTTTTCTTCCCAGTCTTCGCATGGCAGAAATAATTATTCCGCAGGCAATCATTATCACTACCGCAACTGCAATGACTGTTAATGGATCATCATACCAAGCCATGCCAAGCTGTCCTCGGTTATCTTGATTATGTACAATGCTTATATAAATTAATTTAAGTCTCTGGGGGTTTCCAAGTCTAAATTAAAGAATAGCGTTGGGCTATGCCGTTTTAACCTTCTTAACCTGCGCTTTCTCAAGGACCGCAATAATTGGCAACACTACTACAACGCCGATTATTCCGCCCAAAACATTCCAGCCTCCCCAGACAGTCAGTGTAAACATCAATTTAAGATTAAGGATTAAAAGCCCATTTACAACCGCAGCAACATAGGAGCACAAAATTGATGCTAAAACAACAATTGCAATGTTAATGGCCTTCAGGTTAACTTTATGATGATTTACAAGTAGCACTAAATCAAATACCAGCGCTGCTGGAACAAAGCCCAATACTGGAAGCACTTGCGGATTTGCAAGCACAACAATCGCCGATCCAATAACGCTAACAGCCGACGCAGTACCATATTGACCCGTAGCCCAGGTAACAAGAATAAGCATGAAAAAAATTATTAAACTATGAACTACAGGCAAATGAAAAACAGCAAATCCAAGTGGAGCAACAGTTAGGTTTAGTACCACCCATAACGCGCTGAAAATGCTGATTAATGCAATGTTGACTGTGAAGCGGTTTTTGTTTGTTTGTGGTTCAATCAAGCAGTAACACTTCTTTACAATTTAGTAACACCGCAAGCATAAAAATCTTCTCATAACTTCAACTTAGCGCTATTATCAATAAATAGTTAACCAAAGAATTATTCCTGAACGGATATTTACTAGGAACACATTTGTAGCCAAACAGGATAATTTATCTTTAGCAAGCTACCATTTTCTCTTTAGGCAGCACGACGCATTTGTGAGCTTAGAGAGGAATGGTTGCTATAGAGAAAAATAGGCTTGTAGTTTTCGACGTTGAAGGAGTGCTTATTCCAAAGAATCGCTTCTTGTTTGAAGTAGGGAAAAGTTTAGGTTTCGTTAGGTTGGTTCGGCTTCTTTTTTTCGGTTTTCTCTATGAATCAGGTATTTTAAATTTAGAATCGGCATTAAAGCATATTTTTAAAGAGTTAAAAGGAATAAAACCTGAAACGTTAATGTTTATTTTCGGAAAAATTTCTTCAACATCTTTTCTGCAAAATATTTTTTCTCAAATTAAAATGAGGAATTGTAAGATTGCTTTGATTAGTTCAGGGTTGCCAACGGGTATTGTTAAAAAGTTAGCTGCAACAGTTGGTGCAGAATACGCTTATGGCGTTGAAGTTGAAACCAAAGATGGCAAGTTAACAGGTGAAATCTGGGGAGACGCAATTGAGCCAAATGGTAAACTGAAAATTTTGAGCCAAATTTTAACTGCTGAAGGCTTGAATTTGAGCGATTGCATCGTTGTTGCTGATGATAGAAATAACCGTTGCGTTTTCATGCCCGGAATGCTAAAAATTGGTTTTAATCCTGATTTTGTTTTGCGAGTTAAAGCTGACAAAGTAGTAACTGGCAAACTTTCAGGAATTTTGCCCATTATTGATGGGAAACCGCTTAAACGTTCTTTTCCGTCTACGAACGATTTTGTAAGAGAAGACATCCATGCTGCTGGATTTTTTATGCCAGTTATCGCTAGTTTAATAGGTGTCCCCATAGTTGGCGCGTTAATTTTCACGATAGCATTGCTATATGCTATATCTGAACTTTTGCGTTTAGAAGGAAGAGATTTACCTCTAATTTCGGCGATTACGCGTCATGCTGCATCTCAATCAGAACTGCATGGCTTCGTAGCAGCTCCACTATACTTTGCTTTTGGCATTTTGTTAACTTTGCTTGTGTTTCCAGCTCCTGCGAGTTATGCTGCAATTGCTATGTTTTGTTTAGGTGATAGCGTCGCTTCGCTTTTCGGAGGTCTCATTTCTACATCTTTACCGTTTAACAAGGGGAAAACTTGGGAGGGTTCACTGGCCGGGTTCTTTTTTGCGTTTTTAGCTGGCACGTTTTTTGTTTCGCCAGTGCTGGCTCTGATTGGGGCGGCGATTGCGATGACCATTGAGGTTCTTCCGTTGCCGGTGAATGATAATGTGCTAGTGCCAGTAATTACAGGAGCAGTGTTAACGCTACTGATCTAACGGAATTACTGCATTCAGATAATCCTTAGCAAAGTATTTCTTGCCCCTTTTGATTATCACATGTCCTTCTTGCTCTAAAAGCTGCTTTTGAGTTTCCAATCCACCGGGGTATTTCTCGTTTAAGAATCCGCCAGTTTTTAGGGTTCGCCAATAAGGAGTAATGTCTGTTTTTCCCAGTTGTTTTTGTTCTTCTGCGGCGTAGGCGGAAATCCAAGCGAAAATGCCTGTGGTCAAAGGGCAACCGATTGTTGCTTTATGCTTGGTGGCGAGTGCTGAGCGGATTTCGTTGATTGTTGTTAGTTTCCCTTTCGGCACTTTCCTCATTAACTGGTCTACTTCGATTGGCGCCGGGATTACTACTGTGCCTGCGCCCCATTTTTTGCTCATTTTACCCTTGATTTCTTCTACTTTCGGATACCCCTTACTGTCGTTTAGTTTTTCTTGCCAAGTGATTTTCTTTGCGGGCATATTTTAACCAAAAAGTTGGTTAGTTAGATGTTTTTAATGAAACTTTCTAAAAACTTATTTCCTTTCATGAGAGCTTACAAGGTCAAGTTTCTGCTGGTGACTTAGCTTCTTTATTTCTCTTTCTCGTTTCATCGCTTTGCTACGCGAATTAAACAGTTCGATGTAAGCTAGTTTTTGGGGTTTGTGTGCTTTTGTGTATTTTGCGCCTTTGCCGTTTTGATGCAGTTTTGTTCTTGCATCTAAGTCCTTGGTGTAGCCTGTGTAAAAGCTTCCGTCACCGCAAAGCAACATGTAAACGTAAAAGGACATGTTGATCTTATTGCTCCTTAGTTTCGGGTTGCATGTAATCGTAAGTGATGCCTTTTTGCATGGCTCTTTTAAGGTAGGCTTCTGGGTCGATTTCTTGGACTTTTGCGCGATCAACGTCGATGATGTAGATTTCTTGTATGCGTGCATTTCGGATTTCTTCAAGGGCAACTGGCGGTTTCTGGTAGTATGCGTCACAGAGCTTTTTTATTTGCATTATTTCTTGGTCGGTTCGGTTTCTTGGCGGCTTAGCCAATGCACGCGGAAAGGGCAGAATGTAGTGGGGTGGTACGCCTAACGCGAATTTTCCTGCGAAACTGCTGTATCTTATAATTTTGCTTGCTAGTCGTGCAGAAGTGTAAGTTAATGGTGCCAAAGCGTTTTCCGGAGGAATAAAGCCTGTTTCTACCTCAACGATCAGGTTTCCATAGCCTTTTATGGCGTATAAATCGCAGGTTAAAGTTTCGTTTAATGGGTATTCAATTTGCACTTCGTAGCTTTTTTGGATGAGGTATTTGGCGCATACAAGCTCCATTACGGAATGGTTGATTTTTACAATGTTTTCTTTGTGTAGTTTTATCAGCCAATCTTTTAGCATGTTAAGTTTGTTTTCAACTTCTTTTTCAGAATCCCTTGTTAGCCTAGATAATAGAATCGTTAAATCTTGTTCGAATTTTTGCTTATTACTCATTGTTGCTTCCTTGCCAATTCACTGGCAATCATTTTTGTTAAACTATTTGACTTTAGAATATATAAAAGCCAGAAAAACATTTATCCCATATCTCAACGGTATTATTGGTTTTCTTTATTTAAATAGGTTCCATGTTTGCTTATTGCTTGTTGATTTATCCATGAATTTTTGGCTAAATTTTTGTTTAATTTTGAATTTTTTGCTCAGTTAATTTAGTAGGGTTTGTATAAACATTCTTATATAGAATTGATTGCTCATCTATTATTTACCAAGTTGAGAAGCAAGCTGAACCAACTAGGCATAGAACAGTTGTGAACATTAACTAACTGGCTTAGTGATTCTCTTGCGATTACATCAACGGGGATAATATTTGCGGTTTAGTTAACAGCTGGCTGGACTCTGCTGGTTGCTCAGGCTTAGACTCAACTTGGCAAAAGATTGTTATATATCTTGGGTGATTTTTGATGTTGCCAGTTGAGGAAAGAATCCATGAAATGATAATTGTTACTTTAGAGGAAGGCATAAGAATCAATCAACAGCTGTTTGTTGAAGAACAGAATGAGATTCGCAGAAAGTTTATTGAAGATTTAATTTTGGTGCTTGTTGCAAAACTCGCTGAAGAGAAAGAAGCATAACAAAAAACTGCCTATGAACTTATAAGAATGGGACGCTTGTTTAGTTTTCTTCTCAGGGCTACAATGTTACGGGTTGAGTAAATAATGGGCTATCTTTTCTGGCGGAACAAAATTTTTTAGCTTTAACAGCGCCTGTTTTAGGGCGATTTTCTTAAACAGCGTTTGTTTTGGGGTCTGCTTAACGTCACGCAAGTACATTGTTACTAGTCACGCATATACATGGTTATACGTCACTGTAACAATAGAAAAAACGAATTGTTGTAGGGAGTTTAAGGTTTTAGGGCAGCGAGAACAAGCCTTGTGTTGGGAACATCAACCTCAACGATTTTGCAGTTTTTGAATTCTTTGGCTTCACCCAAAATATTCTTAACAGTCACGTTGTCTCCTTCAACTTTAGCGTAAATAGCATCCTTGAATTGCACTTTTCCATTTAAGATTACGTTAAATTCGCACATAACGTTTTCACAGCTATGGAAAAAGTGATTCTGGGTTATAAGGGCTTTTATCAAAGACAACTAACTAATCACGGAAAAATAGTGCTCTTAAGAGTCTTTAGCCTCCTTATTTAAAAGCAAGCTACCACCTTATCTTCCAACCTCTATCTTCTACTCTTTCTAGGAAAGATTAGGCGTAGCATCGTTTTTTGGCATGTTAAATATTCACTAGTAGCTGTAAACAACTAAAACAGACACCGTAAACTTTTTATTTGTACAGCGCTGTACTTTTAAGGAACGTGGAATTTCAAGAGGCATGAAAATGAGGGATCGACACCTCAATAGCTGGGATCGTTGGGTACTTATTCTTTGATTTTCACAGGGAACCCTCTGAAACTACCACTGAAAAAATTTTCAAACCAAACTTCTCAAGACGAGAGTATAGTTAAAAAAGGAGAGCAATGAAATGACCAAAATGTCTGGTGCACAAGCACTGTTAGAATCCCTTGAACGCCAAAACGTGGACGTCATATTCGGCATCTTAGGCGGAGCAATACTGCCCGTTTACGATGCGTTATGGGGCAACAAGAAAATTAGACACATACTAAGCAGACATGAACAAGGAGCAGCACACGCAGCCGAAGGCTATGCCAGAGCCAGCGGACGACCAGGCGTATGCATGGCAACTTCAGGACCAGGAGCCACAAACCTAGTCACAGGCATAGCAAACGCATACATGGATTCCTCACCAATAATAGCTTTAACAGGGCAAGTCCCAACGGTAGGCGTTAATAGTTCCTACATGATTGGCAGAGATGCCTTCCAAGAGGCAGACATCATCGGTATCACTACGCCAATTACCAAGGCCAATTATCAACCGAGAACAGTCGCTGAAATTCCAATAGTCGTTAACACCGCGTTTTACATAGCAACCACAGGCAGGCCAGGACCAGTCTTAATTGACTTGCCAAAAAACGTGCAGGCTGAAACCGCCGAAATAGAATTCACAAACAAAATTGATGCTCGAGGTTACAAACCCGTAATTGAGCCCGATTTAGCAAAAATCAGCGAAGCCGCTAAGTTGCTTGCAAAAGCTGAGAAACCAATCATACTGGCAGGCGGCGGCGTCATAATCTCCAACGCGTCAGATGAACTTATGCAAATGTCAGATTTGCTGATGGCTCCTGTAGCTACGACGTTAATGGGCAAAGGCTCATTCCCTGAATGTCACCCCTTATCTGTTGGAAGCATCGGAATGCATGGAAATCCAGCGGCGAACAAGTTGATGGGTGAGGCTGATGTGTTGCTGGCTGTTGGAACAAGATTCTCTGACCGTGCAACAGCAAACTTGGACACTTTCTGCCCAGACGCTAAAAAGATTCACATTGACATTGACGCTGCAGAAATAGGAAAAAACATCGAAGTTGACGTGCCCATAGTTGGCGACGCCAAAACCTCTCTGAAAATACTGCATGCTGCCCTAACTAATAAACTGTACAAAAACGAAGGCAGCGCCTGGACAAAACGAGTTAAAGAAGCCAAAGAACAGCTAAGCCCACTTCTAAAAGAGATGCCCAAAGACCTGTTACCAAAAGCGTTATTGATGGAGCTTAGAAAACTGCTGCCTGAAAACACCATAGTCACCACAGAAGTCGGTCAGAACCAGATGTGGTCAGCTCTATACTTCCAAGCATTAAAGCCAAGAACCTTCATTAGCTCAGGCGGGTTAGGAACCATGGGTTTCGGTTTCCCAGCAGCGCTAGGAGCAAAAGTCGCCTGTCCAGATAGACCCGTCGTGGACATAGCTGGCGACGGCAGTTTCATAATGACCGAACAAGAACTTGCGTGCTCTGTAACGGAGAATATCCCTGTCACAGTTATCGTGCTGAACAATTCGGTGTTAGGCATGGTTGCACAGTGGCAAAGAATGCTCTATAAAGGTCGTTACATGGCAGTTAACTTGGGAAAAACACCTGACTTCGTTAAGCTGGCAGAGGCTTACGGAGCGCAAGGTTTCCGAGCAAGGTCAATGGAAGAGTTCCAAAAAGCCGTAAAAACCGCGCTAAACA
>JBEKHJ010000089.1:0-7228 GCA_050012335.1 Bathyarchaeia archaeon | reverse complement strand
GGGATTGGATAAAGGGCGCTGAAAAGGAGAAAAAAACGAAACAGGAATTCTTCGAAACTGCCCAGTTTTGTTTGAAGCTATTAACTCATGATGGAAAAAAGGGATTAGTTATGAACAAAAATGAAGAATATGCGTATAAAATTGGAATCATTGCTGGAAAATATGTAAAATTTAAGCGAGACGCCAAAGAAGCGAATAACTCAACGAATGACATTTTGACCTATTCAAAGTATGACAGAGAGAAGCTCAGATTTGTCTATTCGCGAGTGAGCTTGGGCATTTCGCTCTCTAAAGCCGCTGATGTCAACCGATCAGATAGCATTACACAAATAATAAAAAAGGATATACCGATCGATGAAATCGACGATGCGAAAGCGCATGAAGATTACTCTTATTTCTTCTACAAAGGAGTTTTCGAGAATCTCTAACAAAAGGTGAATGGACATGACAAAAAATAAAGAAAATGGTTTAAAAAATCTTAAAAAAGAAGTACTATTCTATTATGAATCGAGGAATAATCCGAATGGTGATCCTGGCTTCGAAAATCAACCAAGATTGATGTCAGATGGAACAATAATGGTCACAGACGTTAGAATCAAACGCACAATTCGGGATTATGCAAAAAACGAATATGGTTATACACTTTTCGTAGATTTCGATAAGGATGGCAAGGCTGTTACCGCCGATGACAGAGCAAGAGAAATCCTAAAGGATGAATCGAATGATGACGTCATAAAAGGATTAGCTTGTAAAACGTTTGATGTACCCTTATTCGGTGGACTGGTTACAATTAGGAATGATAAGGGCAAGGGCAGCTCTCAGAAGCTAACGGGTCCTGTCCAATTCGCCATAGGCAGAAGCATCAACCAAGTACAAATATTGAATCCGATGATTACTGGCAGGTTTGTCGGAAAAGAGAGAAAGAGCGAAAAAGTTGACGCCCAAGGTGACACGCAGAAAGAGGAACAATTCAGCACATTTGGGAAGTTTTACGCTGTAGATTACGCATTAATAAAAATACATGGCGCAGTAAACCCAATGAATCTCGGACAATATTTAGAGGACACAGAAGTTTTAGCAAGCTTCAAAAAAGCAGAAGAAAAGCTTGTTTCCTGTCTTTGGGAAGGAACAAACGCATTAATTACTCGGTCGAAATTTCCTCAAAGGAGCATATTTCTGCTGGAAGTGACTTATGATTCCGCTATCTATAATGACTTGCCGATTTTGGTAGAAGAAGACCCTGCACTTAAAGAAAAAGTTAGCAGTCTGACGAGTTCTCCATTGCGGTTCGAGAAGCTGATCGATGCGTTGTCGGCTCGTAAGGGAAAAGTGAAAAACATACGGATAGCTTGCTGCAGAGAGTTGTTGAAGGATACTTCGCAGTTAATAAAAAGCATTGAAAAGTTGAACATTCCTGTTGAACTGATCAAAACGGAGGAAGCGCCCAATTGAGTATTGTCTCCTTCGACCTTGAAGGAGACTTCGCAGCCTTCAAAGACCCATCGGTTACCACAAACCAAACTGTAACTGTCATACCGTCAAAAAGCGCAGTAATCGGCTTGATAGGCGCCTTGTTAGGTATCAGAAGGTCCAACTCGATATTTGACGATATTTACTGCGAAAGTTATATCGATCTGCTGAAAAAAACTGCAATTGGAATCAAAGTTAGAAGTCAACCGGTGAAGTGGACTTTCTTCACAAATCATCGTTCGCTAAAAGAGGCAAAAACAAAACCTTTCAAGACAGAGCTTCTGGTTGCCCCTCACTATACTATTTTTGTCAAGTCTACAAATGAGGTGAACCAAGTGCTGCTTGAACGACTTAAAGGTAACAACTTTGTTTTTTCGCCAACTCTGGGTCATTCGTATTGCCCAGCGAGAATTCCCCGTTTTCATAAAATTGATAATGTGAAAGAAGTTGAGCCTTTCGACCGACTTGTTTCAGCAGTCTTTTTAGATGAGGTTGTGGAGTCTAAGGGTGGAAATTCAGGGGTTAAATTTGATGAAACGGATGGGTTACCCGCTAGAGTTTTTGTTGAGCGACATCTTCACCATTACTTTAAGGGTGATTCACTGAAAAGAACAGTGCTGCGTCATTTCATACCTGTTCCTGTGAATTCTATCTGTTCTTGCGTTCGGTTATCTTCTTTTTATTCGCAGTTATCTTTAGCAAGGTTTTATGCCTTTGATGATTCTGAGGAAGTTTTATGTCTCTATTAGGAACCCCTTTTTTCTTGGGACTTGAGATGCTTGGTTGCTTTTGACAGTTTCTATGCTCGTCCTAAAGAGATTGAAGGTTCAGGGCTGATCGCTCATTCTTTAAAAACAGCAAAAGGCGCGCGGGAAATAGCTTCAAGCATAGGTCTTGGTGATCCTGCTTTTTATGCGGGTTTACTTCATGATGTTGGAAAACTTAACCCGTACTATCAAGAACTTTTTTCAAGTGATCCGTCAAGTCGTGAAAACGTGAAAATTGGAGTCGATAGAAATTATGTAAGGGCTCACGCGATTTTTTCGGCTTTAGCCGCTTACGGGTTAAGTAATAATGAGGTTTTAACACGGCAGGGTTGGATGCAGGTGTTATTTGCTGTATCGGGTCATCATTCTAAGCTTACGCAGTTTTATAAGAGCTTGGAGTATTGTAACAAAGACAAACGCCGTTTTGATAAAAGTTTTGAGGGCGTCGGGGTTAACCTGCAGAGGTTCATTCAAGAGGTTAGTGCACTTGAGGATTTTAGAGGTTTAGATTGGGATTTATGTCTTAAGAGATTCAAACGTTTGAGTAAACCCCAAAATGAGGATGGCTTTGAGGCTGAAAACAAGGTGGTTGCTCCGATGGATTTTTTGGATTTTTCCGCGGTGTATTCGGCGCTTATTCTAGCTGACCGTGGCAGTTTTTTTGATTGGAAAAATCCTGCTTTCAATATTAACTTTGACACAAGCGTTTTAGTGAAAAGTGGTTATTTGTCTGCTCTTAGGGGGGCTTTTCAAGAAAAAGTTCTTTCTCAAAATGAGTTTGAGGATAGATTGATGGTTTTGAAGGCGCCTACAGGAATAGGTAAGACAAAGATTTTTCTTGATATAGTTAACCGTCTTTCGCAGAAGAGGGTGTTTGAAAGAGTATTTTATTTTTCTCCACTGTTAGCGCTTACTGAAGATTTTGAAGCTAAGCTTTTTGGCAAAAATGAGGTTGAAGCTGTTCTTAAGCAAAAAGACTTGGAAAAAGTTTTGATATATAATCATGCTTTTGTTGGGAGTCTTCTTAAAAAAACCAGTGGAGTGGTAAGTGACGAGGAAGAAGCGGGTTTTAGGAAAACCCGTGAATATTTTGAAGTTGAGTCTTTTAATAGAGAATTGATTGTTTCAACGACGCAGAGATTATTGATGGTGCTTTATTCGAATGAGCCGGCTGATAAGGAGAAGCTTCTTGCTTTTAAAAATTCTTTTTTGATTATAGATGAGGTTCAGACGATTCCGAAGTTTTTGCTTCCCAATCTTCTCTCTTTGTTTAGGGTGCTTGTTGACAAGTACAATTCAACGATTCTTTTAGTTAGTGCTACTGTGCCTCAAGAAGTTAATGGTTTGCCAATGTTGAATACTCCAGACGAAGTGAAGGATAATTATTTGCGGTTGACTTCTAAACGGATCGAGTTTAAGGCAGGTTTTGATGTTTCATTGGAGGTGCCTGTTCTCGGGAGTGATGAGCGCGTACTTTTTATGGTTAATACTCGGCGGAAAGCTTGTAAACTCTACGAGGATATATCGCGGCTTAAATCTGATGTGGTTTACTTATCAAGCGGTATTAAGAAGTGCGCAAGGAAGAAGGCTGTTGAGGATCTTCATAGTTCTGGTACTGCAACTGTTGTTTCAACGCAAGTTATGGAGGCTGGTGTTGATGTGAGCTTCACTCGAATGTATCGAGAGGTGGCCCCGTTAGATAATATTGTTCAGGCAATGGGGCGTCTTAGTCGGGAAGGTGAGGTGGCTGAACCTGTTTTGACGGTTTTTGATTTGGATGATGATTATAGACCCTATAGTGAACTTGAAATGAACCTTTCTAAACGGTTGATTCCACAGTTGCATTCGTCGGTTGATTTGTATGAGCGTTTACCTGAGTATTACCGCAAAGTTAGCGAAAGTAACAAACTTAATAGTAAATTGGCTGACGAGTTGAGTTCTAGTATGAAGCGGCTTGAGTTTGAGGATGTTTGGGCTTTCATTAAAAGTCATGTTTTGCCTGTGGAGTTGGGTGATTCTGTTTTTATACCCGACTTGTCGGAGTGGGATGAAGTGAAGTCGCGGTTCTTGTCTTCAGGTTCTTTTGATAGTAAGGGTGCGTTGTATAAACGGTTTTCAGGTTTTATGGCAGAGTTGCCTGGGACAGTTGAAGGGCTAAAATTGATGGACCAGTTTGATGATGACTTGTTTAATATAGGGGTTCTTTTGCCTAAGAAAGAGTGTGTTTCCAAAGTTTACGATCCGGTTATAGGGCTTGATAAATGGGTGAAAGCTCGTGAGTAAACCTGATGTTTCAGTTGCTAAAAAAGATCAGTCAGTCAAGATTTGCAGGGTGAAACTGCATTTCGTAGATGATGCTTCTTGTATTTCATCAGTTAAGTTGAGGGGTTTTTGCGGTAACCTTTTTGTTGATGACGCCGAGTTTCATCATCATTCTGAGCGGTCTTATCATTATCCGCTCATCCAGTACAAACGGGTTAATGGCGAACTGATGGTGGTAGGTCTTCAGGATTACGCCAATGTCTTGATGAATAAACTGGCGTCAATTGATACGGTCTCAACCGTGCAAGGGACTTTTGAGGTTAATAGTAAAGAGATTGAACTGCAAACTTGGCCTGTCTGTAGCAGGACCTGTTTCTACGAGTTCGTAACGCCTTGGATTCCGTTAAATGAGAAAAATTATGCTACATTTACGGTTATGGATAAAGAGCAGCAAAAAGGGTTCTTAGAGAAAATACTGGTGGGAAATACGTTAAGTTGCCTTAAAGGTTTGGGCATTTTCGTAACCTACCACATTAATTCTCAAATCACCATGTTTAGGCCGTTATGTGTAAAAGCCCATGGTAATCCGTTCGAGGCTTTCGTTGCCCGTTTCTGTTTGAATGTTGATCTTCCAGATTTTATAGGGTTGGGAAAGAGTGTTTCGAAAGGGTTTGGTACGATAAGGCGAGTGGCATGATAGTTGAGATAAGTGAACATGGGAGTGTGTTGAAGAGAAATCATGATTGTTTCCTGATTCAAACGCCAAGTGACAAGATAGAGATACCTGCAGAAAAAGTTGACGCCATAATGATCACTGCCAACGCTCTGGTTAGCACTCAGGCGGTGGCTCTCTGTTTAGAAAAAGGTATCCAGCTGGTCTTGGCAAATTGGTCAGGTAAACCGTTTGGAAGGTTTTGGATGAGCACACCTGGGAGGGCGACAGAGGTTAGGCGAAAACAGTACCTTCATCAAGAGTCTGCTCTAGCATTCGAGCTATCTAAGGAGATAGTATCTCGGAAACTTCGTGAACAAAAAAAGCTACTAGTCGATCTAAAAAATAATAGAAAAACTCCAAGCGAAAAAGTACAAAAAGCCATTGAAAGCATTAATAGGTCATTGGCGAGCTTGAAATCACTTGAGTATGCGCTCTCTTTCAAGCAGTCCCTTTTAGGCATCGAAGGTTTTGCGGCTTCAGAATATTTCTCGGCGATTTCGGCGATATTGCCTAAAAAATATGCGTTTAGGGAGAGAAGTCGGCAACCTGCTGAGGACAAATTTAATGCAGTTCTGAATTATGCTTATGGGTTGACTTATTCAAGTTTGGAAAAGGTGGTTATTTTGAGTGGGTTAGATCCGAATGCTGGAATTTACCATGCAGATGCGTATGGTAAGCCAACTTTGGTCTTTGACGTGATTGAGCTGTTTAGGGCTAAAGTTGATCGTTTGGCGATAAAATTGTTCACTAAAAGAATGGTCGGGGATTCTTGGTTTACAGTTCCGCAGCAAGGTGAGCCCGCGTCTGGAGTTTTCCTCTCTAAGGAAGGGCGAAAAGCTGTAATTGATGGATACATGACAGATGTATCAAAATCAATAGAGCGAGAAGGCTGGGTTTACTGCCGAAAAATGATAGCTAAATTGATGGAAGAAGGTTGATTCTTGAAGAAAAACATGTACTATGCTGTATATGACATATCTGATGACAAGACCCGCTCACGCATAGTCCAAGCGCTCAAAGATATAGGCTTCGTTAGAATACAGAAAAGTGTTTTTTGCGGTTCTCTTTCATCTCAGCAGAAGAAGGATTTGGTGGAGAAGCTTAAGCGTATTGCTGGGGAAGATGAGTCTATATACTTGATTTTTGCTTGCCAGAAATGCTTTGGCAGAGTCACCATTATCGGTCAAGGATTCGATAAAGAGTACGTCTCGAATAATCTGGAGAGTATGGTACTTTGAGTAGTGGTCTATCTGTTACAAACGCGGTTGAACATGCTTTTTGTCCCCGATTCACCTATTTCCAGCTAGTTCTTGGAATTGAACAGCGAGAAGGAAAACGTGGAACAGTACTAGCAGGGAGAACTTTCCATAGTCGCCATTCCACGACTAACAAGAGCTACAAAATCAAAAGATTGAACGGTGTAAAGTTGACGGAGATACTGCTTTACTCTAAGGAATACATGTTTTCAGGTAAAATCGATGAGGCTATAGAAACATCTGATGAGATTCTTATCATAGAACGAAAGTATTCCGATTATGCTGTAATAGGTCCGACGATGAAAACACAGTTGGGATTACTGGCCATTCTTGCGGAAGAGAACTTTGGGAAAAAAGCGAAAAGAGCAATAATTGTTTTTGACAAAACAAAACGAATTGAAATCCAAGTAAAAATCACAAAAAATATCAAACAATTAGCCCTATCGACACTTCAGAAAACACGTGATGTTTTAAGTTCAGGTCTCATCCCTCCGTCCAGACATGATAACCGTTGCCTGAACTGTTGTTACCGAAAAATCTGTCCACCATGTACTTCAAAAAGACAACCGTCTACAGATGTTTCTGCAAACTATGCCTAAGGAATTTTTGGGCAAAGCCTTTTCTTTATAAAGGCTCTAATAATCAAGAGATCATGAAAAATCAATTTCCAAAAAAGCACAAAACCTGCCTCGAACACACAATAAACCCCAATTTGCCGGCTGTCCAAAAAGGTGATCCATCAAAACAAGGATTGAAAC
>JBEKHJ010000088.1:0-7270 GCA_050012335.1 Bathyarchaeia archaeon | reverse complement strand
TTTTGGTTGCATTCGCATGATTTTTAACTGACACCTGAGCGAGAGCGATGTAGAGTTTGTCAAGGTTTTCGCCGGTTATATTGTGCTTTTTTATGTAAGCTCTCAGCATAAGCTCATGATTTGACTCCGGAGTGCCACCCGCATAGTAGCTCCATGGGTCTTCTAGAAGCATGAGGTCATCGCGTATTTTGTCCCAGCGGTCAGTCATTTTTTCTATGCCCCCCACCAGAACCGTATTGTAAACACCAGCCTGAATTGCATGACAAGCGGTTAACAATGCAGCGCTGAAAGAGCGAGTTACTTCCATAGGCACGTGAAGTTCCGTGAGTTCTGAAAGGAAGCCTTCTTCTAAGCCTAGTTTATTTGTAATTGGGAGAAAACAATCTGACATGTAACAGGCTTCTAGGTCTTTGCGTTCTAAGTTGCATTCGTTTGAAGCGGCAAGCCAAGCTTCCTCAATTAGTTTTTCTGGCTCTTTGCCGTAATGCTCTCCGAACTTGGTTCTGCCAACAGCAACTATGGCTGGGCGGTCTTGCAAGACGTGCTCTCCCCTTTTTTTGATAGCATTTATCCTTTTCTGGAAAGACTATTAAGTGTTTGCCATATTTCGCACAAGAAAATAGAAGAAACGTTAAGCTTGCGAGTTAGAAACTCCATGGCTAATCTCATTTATGGTTAATTGTCGCTTTAAGGTTTTAATCAGGTTCTGCAAGTTTCTGCTTAACTCAACCGGATAAACAGGCGCACCAGTTAATACCTTATAGTCCTCTGGAAGTTTAGATAGGTTCTCTGAAGCAGTAGCTCGAATTTCATCAAGCGATGGAAGGTTATAAATTAATTTGCCCTTGTCCATGACTTTAACAAGCAACGGTTCACCCTGCACTTTTTCATTAGCCAAAGCGATGACGTCTTTTTCGAAGTTTCCCTCGGCGTTTTTGAAGCGGTAAACTTGCTTCCGACCTGGCAAAGTGATTTTGTCTTTGCTTAACTTCATTATAGGCGCAAAACTTCCATCAGCGGTCATGGTTTCGCAGAGTTTGTAAATCACGTCCAAATAAGGTCTATCCGCTGAAGTGCCCATTTTTGTCCCTACGCCAAAGGAGTCAATTTGTGCGCCGTTACTGAGCAGTTCTGCTATTTTGTACTCATCCAAGTCGCCGCTGGCAAAAATCTTCGCATAAGCCAAACCTTGGTCATCAAGGATTTTTCGGACTTTTTTGCTTGTTTGCGCCAAATCGCCGCTGTCTAAGCGGACGCCTCCAAGCCTAAAGCCCTTAGCCTCAAGCTCTTTTGCTACAACAGCAGCTTTTTCTACGCCTGAAATGTCATCGTAAGTGTCAATGAGAAGGGTGGACTTGTTTGGGAAAGTTTTGGCGAAAGCCCGGAAAGCATCAATCTCTTTAGGGTAAGACATGATAAACGAGTGCGCCATGGTACCGAAAACTGGAATGCCATAGGCTTGCCCTGCTAAAACGTTACTAGTGCCTTGGCAACCAGCTATGTAACTGCTACGTGCCACTTTCATTCCAGCGTCAATGCCCGGTTCTCTTCTTAAGCCGAACTCAATTACAGTTTTTCCCTTGGCAGCGTGAACTACACGTGAGGCTTTGGTGGCTATCATAGTTTGCAAGTTGACAGTGTTAAGCAGAAAAGTCTCAACTAGCTGAGCCTCAATTATAGGCGCTGTAACGCGGATTAAGGGTTCATTTGGAAAAGTCACTGTGCCCTCTGGAACAGCACAAACATCACCCGTAAACCTAAAACCCCGCAAATAATCAAGAAAATCTTGGCTAAACCCCTGGTTTTTAAGGTAAGCCAGATGTTCTTCTGTGAATTTGATGCTTTGCAAGTACTGCAGGGCTTGTTCTAACCCTGCGAATAAGAAGTAAGAACGGTTTTCAGGCAGCCGCCTAATGAACAAGTCAAAGGTGGCAGGCTCAAAGTTTTTGTTGTCAAAGTAGCTTGCGCACATGGTTAACTCGTAAAAATCGGTGAATAAGCTCATGTTTTCCTCTTTTAGGAAACTTGGAAAAGTTTTCATGCACTAATAGTGAGAAAGCTAAGGAATTTAATGCTTTCTAACCGCGGTAAGATTCTAAGACGTTTAGGATTCCTTCCGCTCTTTTACGGCAATTATGCGCATGCCATCTTGGTCGCAAAATCTTAATCCCTCTTTTGAACTTGCATACTCTTTTCCGCATTTCGAACATCTATATTTGATAATCCATTGGTCATTAAGATTTTTTTCAAGCTTCTTTTTTTCCGCTCGAAGCTCAGTCGCTGTCTTAATGCCGATACATATCTGGTACATCCTTTTCATCTGAGATAGTTTTTGTTTGAAGAGATTGGAATCTTGCTTAATTGTTACAAAGGTAATGTCAAGAACTGGAGTCTCGGGATTGAGCCTTAGTTGTTCTTCTTTAAGCCGTCTTGTTCCCTCTTCTCTGATTGTATCTACTTCATGAAAAACTTGGTGTATTACTTGGTCATCAATTTTATTAGACTGCGCTATAAACTTACATTCATAGCCATCGATGTGCGAAAAATTTATCTCTTTAATTTTAACAAGGACTTGGGTCTGAAAACCATCATCCAACTTGCCCATTTCGACCAAGAATTCTTGTTTTTCAACTGTTTGCATCTCATTCAATATATTTCTCATCTTCTCAACGCTTGCTATAGTATTACAGCGCATCCCAATACGGATTGTTTCATTCTCACCGATTTTGAAGTCTATGTGAGGATCAGGTCGATTCGCGACATCTTTAATTTCAGTCTCTGAAAAGAGAGGGATAGGAAACCAATAGCCCTTTTTAGGAGTCAACTGGGCGATTTTTTCATCACTTAGCTGCGGTATAAGATTACCGAACACTTCTTCTGCCAATCGATACCAATGGGTATAATCAGATAGCTTAAAATTATCTCGCAGAGTGTTCGACATAGCCATAGTTTGTGGTCTCCTGATCAACCTGTGCTATGACAAGTTGTTTATAAACAGTCTATCAAGGTAGACTGTATAGAACCCGAATCACCATAATCGCCATTTTAATCTTTACGATCCTTTTTTTATTGCGAATACTTTTTGTCTCTCTAACAGACATAGATAGCCATAAGGGAAAATTGTGCCGTTAATCTCAAGGTTTGACCCATGGCAAAGCGGCCTATGCACTTGTCCGCCTAAGCTTACGTTTAACCCTTACACTGGATGCGACCACAAATGCATCTACTGTTACGCTTCCAGTTACATTCCGAGCTTTAGCGATTGCAGACCCAAAAAAGACCTGCTTGCGGCTTTGAAGCGTGAAGCGGCAAAACTCAACGGCGAAACCATTTCAATAGCCAACTCATCGGACCCATACCCGCGTGCAGAAGCGTCCACTGGATTAACAAGGCGGTGCCTTGAAATTCTCGCTGAAAGCAACTGCAAAATCCAAATCATAACTAAATCAAATCTTGTGGTCAGAGATGACGACCTGCTAAGCAAAATTCCCTCAACAGTTGCGTTCACAGTAACCACAGACGATGATGACATAGCGAAACTCATCGAACCACATGCGCCCTTGCCATCTCAGCGCTTAAGAGCGGCGCAAGACTTAATCAAAAAAGGTATACCCGTCTCTGTGCGAATAGACCCCATTATACCCTTAGTAAACGACCAGCCGCAAAAACTCATCGCAGACCTTGCAAGCATAGGCGTCAAACACTTAACATGCTCAACCTACAAAGCAAAACCAGACAATTGGATGCGACTCTCGCAAGCCATGCCTAAAGTAGCAGAGAAATTGAAACCGCTCTATTTCCAGCAGGGCGAAAAAATCGGCGGCAACACACTCCTGCCAAAAGAGCTAAGATTCAGGCTTCTCAAAGGCGTCCGTGACTTGGCTGTTGCGAATAACATGAAGTTTGGTGTTTGCCGAGAAGGCTTAGCTGAGTTGAACACGGCGCCGTGTGATGGGTCTTGGCTTATGCCTAAGGATAGAGGAAAGTGAATCGATTGCAGAACCGTGTGGTCATGCTGGTTGATTTTGACTATTTCTTTGCGCAATGCGAGGAGCTACGCAACCCAACGCTCAAAGATAAGCCCGTTGTCATTGGCGTTTATTCGGGGCGCACAGAGGAAAGCGGCGCAGTAAGCACCAGCAACTACATTGCCCGCAAATACGACGTTAAATCTGGCATGCCCCTGTTCCTTGCTAAACGGAAACTAGAAGGCACAGACGCAGTTTTCTTGCCAGTTGATTACGAGTATTATGAGCAAATAAGCGATAGCATAATGCGGATTCTTCGTGGCTACGCAAGCAGTTTCGAGCAGGTAAGCGTAGATGAAGCATATTTGGATGTTACAGCGAACGTTCAAGGCAGCTTCGAAACCGCTAAAACTTACGCTCAAAAAATAAAAACTGAAGCCAAAAACCAAGTGGGCATTTCTTTCTCTGTGGGTGTTGGACCGAACAAGCTTGTCGCTAAAATTGCCTGTGACAGCCAAAAACCCGACGGCTTAACAATCGTCAAGCCAGAAGAAGCACAAAGTTTTCTTTCTCCGTTGCCTGTTGACCGCCTCTTAGGCGTGGGAAAAAAGACTTCAGCAAAAATGGATTCCTTAAGAATTAAAACAATAGGCGATTTAGCAAATTATGATGTGCAAAAACTAATAGCTATATTCGGCAAAACGCTTGGTATTTATTTTCATAATGCAGCTAACGCGGTTGATAATGAACCCGTTCAAGAGCAAGGCGAAGCCGAATCAATAAGCAGAATCGGCACCTTAAAGCAGGACTCGCGTGATTTAGCATTTATTTTGCAGAAAACAGACGAGTTAACAGATGACATTTCAAAGGAGCTATCGGAGAAGAACTTAAGCTTTAAGCAAGTTGCAATTTACATGGTTATGACTGATTTAAGCAGCAAAAGCAGATCAATAACGCTTGAGCAACCAGCAAAAGACCCAGAGACAATTAAGAAAAACGTAAAAGACCTTTTCGAAAAATTCCTGAGCGAGAGCCAGCTTGAAGTTCGAAGGGTCGGCGTTAAAGTCTCTGGTTTTAGCAGGGAAGAACCACAGCAAAAGCAGCTAACAAGCTTTTTCCAAACAAGCTAGCAATCAAAGCAAACTTTTTCTCTATGTAAAGCCATTTTCAACTAGGGTCATCCAATTGTCTTCTAAAAAGATGAACAGGAAGTTGCCGCCCAACCAAACAGCGACAGACCGCATTTTACGGTGGGGCATTGACCATCCAGGCATAACCTCAACTAATCCAGAGTTGAAACTCGAAACCTACACACTCGTAATTGATGGTGAAGTGGAAAATCCAGTTAAGCTAAGCTGGAATGATTTTATGCAGTTGCCCAAAACCGTCTCAGTTAGCGATTTTCATTGCGTTGAGGGCTGGAGCGTTCTGGATTGCAAATGGGAAGGCGTACGCATCCGCGACATCGAGAAGCTTGTTAAACCTAAGGATGTTGCTAAAGCGGTAACTTTTGAATGCGCCGACTCGTATACTACTTCGCTTTTCCGAGAAGAACTCTATGGCGATGACGTCCTTTTAGCTTACAAGCTTAATGGAGAAGTGTTGGAGGAAGGGTACGGTTTTCCAGTGCGCCTTGTAGTTCCAAGCAAATACGCGTATAAAAGTGCGTTGTGGGTGGTGCATTTGCGGTTTACTCGGGGCAAAGAGTTAGGCTTCTGGGAGCGACGCGGATACAGCGACAATGCGGATGTGTGGAAGAACGAACGGTTCAATTATTGAAAAGCCAATCTTTAATACTTGATTAGCAAACAATTCTCCATTCATTAACATGAGGGCTAAACTATGCACTATACAGAAGCAAAACTGGGAAGAATCTTCATACTCCGACTACATCAGGGCGAACGCCTCCATGAAGTTATAGAAAAATTCGCAACCCAAAAACAAGTCAAAAGTGCACTCTGCTTCTTTTTAGGCGGCGCAGAAGACAAAAGTAAAGTTGTCGTGGGACCAAAAGATGGAAAGGCGCTTCCTCCTGAACCGATGGTAACGCTTTTGAAAGGAGTGCATGAAGCCTGCGGTGTAGGAACAATCTTCACCGATGAGCATGGGAAACCGGAACTGCACATGCATGCAAGCTTTGGAAGAAATGACACGGCGGTTACAGGCTGCGTGCGCATGGGAGTTGATGTATGGCAGATTGGCGAAGTCGTGATTTTGGAGTTGGCTGGCGGTTCCGCTATAAGAGCTAAAAACAAGGAAACTGGCTTTGAATTCCTAGAAATAGCTAACCATTGAAGCGGACTAGGAAGAGTCGGTACCCCTTGTTGTTAGAGAAATCACCAAAGAAAGGCCGATCTGTCGGAACATCAAACCTACCTGTTTGGTTTATCATAGTTTGGACTTGCGTGTAATCTAGCGTGCTGTTGTAGAATAGCATGTGAGGTCCATAATCAAAAAGAATAATGTATTTAACATTACGTTGCTGACATAGACCAACAAATTCTGTAATGTTGAAGTTAGGTGTGAAGGCATCAACCGCCAGGTTTGGGTACTGCCAAATCTGGTCTTTTGACATGTTTGCAGGCAAGTAAAACCTAAACATGTCTTGGGATAAAAGGTTGGAAGCGCAAACAATCACTGCTGACTGGTTTTGGCCCATGTGACCAGCCAAGTAGTTTGTTGCCTCGTCTATAGGTATGTGAATCTGGTCTCGGGCAGTCATCTGATAAGCGTCATAACTGCTATAAACAATCGTTGATGTAGCAAGAACAATGAAAAGCGCCGCTGCAAACTTCTTAAAGCGGTCACCGCTGAGACCTATCTGCTTTGGCTTCCAAACACGGATTTTTCCGTATAGAAAAATAATGAAGCTGGCTGCTGAGATTGCTAAAATTGGGAAAAGCGGGTCCACGTAGCGCCATTGCTTGTCTGGAATTATGGTGAAGAAAACGTAAACTGCTATGAACCATGTGAGGAGGAAGATGTCTTGGTTTTTTCTTCTGTAAGCAAACAACGCTAAACCGCATAAACCTAAAATGAAAATAGGCAGCGAGATTGGGTGGACTGGAATGTCATTAAATGGCCAAGTCATCTCAACCAAATAGAATACGGGAGAAAAAAATCGGTTGCTGTATTGTGGTCGGTTTTCCCCGCCGACTTGTAAAACATACTGTATAGTTTGAAATTTAGTTACACCATTAATTTGGTAAATCATTAAAAACCAAGGCGCCACCACCAATATTGCTATTACAAGTATGAGTATGAGCTTTGCCAAGCTTATCTTCAATCTTTTTCTGCAAAGC